>CAYOZX010000092.1:0-12053 GCA_964408515.1 uncultured Acidobacteriaceae bacterium
CCAATCGTGGCTGCAAAAAAGGCGGTCAGGGTACCCACGATGGCGACCACCGTCAGAGCCGCGGGCGCCCGCTCAAAGATCACATGCGAGCGCGCAACCATGTACACGCCGGCCGTCACCATGGTCGCCGCGTGGATCAGGGCGGAGACAGGCGTCGGGCCTTCCATCGCGTCCGGCAGCCAAACATAAAGAGGAATCTGCGCCGACTTGCCGGCTGCGCCAACCATCAGCAGCAGTCCCACGGCGGTCAGCAGCCCTGTGCCCGCGGTCTCGGGGCCCATGGGGAGCGCGCGCTCAAAGACGTCAGCGAAATTCAGGGAGCCGAAGTCCCGGATCAGCAGGAAAAGCGCGATCAGAAATCCGAAGTCCCCGATGCGATTGACGATGAACGCCTTTTTCCCCGCGGCCGCGGCTGAATCCTTGGTAAACCAGAAACCGATCAGCAGATACGAGGCCAGGCCCACGCCTTCCCATCCGATGAACATCAGCAGGTAGTTGCTGGCCAGTACCAGCGTCAGCATGAAAAACATGAACAGGTTCAGGTAGGCGAAGAAGCGGTAGTAGCCGCCCTCGTGCGCCATGTAGCCGACGGAATAAATATGGATCAGAAATCCCACTCCCGTGACCACCAGCAGCATGACCAGCGAAAGCTGGTCGAGTTAGAAGGCGAAATCCGCCTGGAAGGCGCCGGCCCGGATCTATGGCGCCAGAGTTTCGAGGTGGGGTTTGACCAGGGAAGGGAACCGGATGGATACGACCAAAGCCCAGGCCAAGGCCGCGCCGCTGAATCCCAGGCCGACAGCGGAAACACTCTGCCGCGAAAAGCGTTTCCCCACTAGACCATTGATCGCCGCGCCCACCAGGGGCAGCGCCGGAATCAGCCAGAGATGCAGGTTCGGCGTCATAGTTTGAGCAGGTTCACCCGGTCGACGTTCAGGGTCTCACGCGTGCGGTAGACCGCGATGATGATCGCCAGCCCAACGGCCGCTTCGGCGGCCGCCACCACCATGACAAAGAACACGAAGACCTGTCCGCTCAGCGCTTGCCAGTGGGCGGCGAAAGCAACGAACGACAGGTTCACGCCGTTCAGCATCAGCTCAATCGACATGAAGATGCTGATGATGTTGCGCTTGATGAGAAATCCGGTGACGCCGCAGGCGAACAGGATTCCACTCAGCACCAGGTAGTACGCAAGGGGAACCATCAGCTCTCTTTCTTCTCGCCTTCCGTGCCGGGTTGGCTGGCCAGGACAACCGCTCCCATGACCGCGATCAGCACCAGGATTGAAGTCACTTCAAACGGCAACAGGAATTCATGGAACAGCAGCCAGCCGACAGCTTTGGGAGCGCCCGGCAGCGCGCCCGCGGCGACGGACGCCATCCCCGTGCGAGTGAGCAAAACCCAGCCCAGCAGAATCGCTCCCAGCAGCATTCCTGGAACGCCGAGCATCCATGCTACCCGGCTGCCCTGCGTGCGTTCCTCCTCCCCTGCGTTGAGCAGCATGATGACGAACACAAACAGCACCATGATGGCGCCGGCGTAAACGATGACCTGCACGGCGGCCACGAACTCCGCGCCCAGCAGCAGGTACTCCACCGCCAGCGATCCCATTACCACCACCAGAGAAAGGGCGCCGTTGATGGGATGCCGCTGCGCCAGAAGGTTGACCGCGCCCGCCACGCACAGCAATCCGAAGAACAGAAATATGATCAGGTGTGCCATCACTATGTCTTCAACCGAGAACCGCGAACTGAAAACCCATCACTGACCCCTCTTGCTTATGAGCGCAACGCCACCACCAGCGCGGTCACCACCAGGTTCGCAATCGCCAGCGGCAACAGGAATTTCCATCCAAAAGCCATGAGTTGGTCGTAGCGAAAGCGCGGCAGCGTGCCGCGCACCCAGATGTAAATGAACAGAAACACGAAGACTCTCAGCACGAACCAGAATACCGGCAGAAGCGACTGCAGAAGGGGAGGGCCGAAGATCGGCCCGTGCCATCCGCCCAGAAACAGCAACGACGCCAGGCAGGCCACGGTGATCATATTGGCGTACTCGGCCATAAAGAACATGGCAAACTTCATGGCGCTGTACTCAGTGTGGTAGCCGGCCACCAATTCAGTTTCCGCTTCCGGCAGATCGAAGGGAATGCGGTTGGTTTCCGCGTACGCCGCCGTCAGGTATATGAAGAACCCAATCACCTGGCCTTGGAACACATTCCATCTGGGAATGACGTGCCACCAGCTGCCCTCCTGCGCCTTGACAATGTCCTGCAGACTGAAGCTTCCCGCTATGATCAACACGCCCACCAGCGAGAGGCCCAGGGAGATTTCGTAGCTGACCATCTGCGCGCTGGCGCGCAAACCACCGAGCAGGGAATACTTGCTGTTCGAAGCCCACCCCGCCAGAGCCACACCATAAACCCCCAGTGAGGTCACGCCGAGAATGATGAGCAGTCCGATGTTGACATCGGTGATCTGCAGCGGAATGTCCAGCCCCGCAACCTTGATCGTATTGCCGACCGGGATCACGGCGATCGAAGTCAGGGCAAACACCACCGCAATCATGGGCGCCGCGATGTAGAGCGGCTTGTACACATGCGGCGGTGTCAGATCTTCCTTGAAAAGGAACTTGACGCCGTCCGCCAGGGGCTGCAACAAGCCAAATGGCCCAACCCGCGTGGGACCCCAGCGGTTCTGTATGTGGCCAACTACCTTGCGCTCCAGCCACACCGAATAGGCGACGGCGGTGAGCAACACGAACAGCGCCAGCACCGTCTTGACAATCGAAACAATGATGAATGTGCTGATGCTCAATGCCTAGTCCCTGTGTAGCGCCGGCGTCCTGCCGGCTATCGGAGGCCGTTTCGTCCCCAATCCTATAGGAGCGGGAAAGACTTTCCTCAATCTGCGGCAACTGCGGCTTCCGCCGGCTGAGGATTGCGGTTTTCCAGTACTGAGTTCAGGGTCCGCGAATAGCGTCCCAGGGTTCCGGAGCTGAACAGCGTGTCCTGCGCCGGAACGATCAGTTCCGCATTCTGGGTTGCTTCCGGCGCGCCCGCCAGGCTCGTATGCTGGTCGTTTCCGGCCAGCAGATTCATACGCGAAACATCGTAGCCCGGCACCAGCCGCTGGATCTCGTCCAGCACTGCCATGGGATCAAACGGGCTCATTTTGGGTTCGAGGCCATGGGCTTCCAGCCAGACCGCGTGCCGGTCGGCCTCGCCCGATTGCGCCCCACGCGACTGGCCCATGTCCGCCGCCGTCCCGCGCCCAAAGGGAACCAAATGGCGGACATCGGCGCCCATGGCGTCTGCGATGCGCACGATCAGTTCGAAATCGGGTTTGCAGCCGGTGACCTCACCCGCCTTCTTGAGCATTTGCAGGTCGCCGCAGGTATTGGTGAAGGTGCCGGATTTCTCATATGCGTTGGCCGCAGGCAACACCACGTCGGCAACGGATGCGGTTTCAGTCAGGAACATGTCCTGCACCACAACAAAGGTCCGCGAGAAGGCAAAAGGATCGAGCCGGAACCGGCCAATGGGATTGGCGCCCACCACATAGAACACCCGTAACGTACCCGCCTGCGCGCTCGCCACCATTTCAGGAAGCGCCAGGCCACGCGCTTCCGGAACGGCGCCATCGTAAAAGCTGCGCGCGCCAGAGACAGCGCGATAACCCGGCAAGAGGTCGGGATACAGGCCCATGTCCGCCGCACCGCGCGAGTTGGCGTAGTCGCCCAGGCAAATGAACTTCGCGCCAGGAATGCTCGAGCCAAACTTCACCAGGGAGGCGATATCCGCTCCTCGAACTTCGGACCCGAAAATGATGATCAGCCCTTGCTCGCCGCGCAACTTATCACGAAACTCCCGGGGTGTGGCGCGGGCGCCCGTGGCGCGGGCGCCCTCGCCCGCGTCGCCTGGGGACCTCAACTCATCCCCCGCCGTGTCCTCTCCCGCCAGAAACGCGGCCAGTCTTCCTTCCTTTCCCTCGGGAATCTGTAAAGAAGCAGTTGCCTGCCGCTGCAGCTTGATCTCCCGCGAATGGACCACATACAACTTCGCCCCGTGCAGCCGCACATTGTTACGAATCTGCCAGGCGAGCAGGGGATGCTGCTCCGTCGGATCATTGCCGACCAGGAGGATCGCCGGGGCGTTGTACACGTCCCGCATGCTCGCGGTTGAGTCGGGCCTTCCGGATAGAGCCGCGGCGAAGGCCGGGAAGTCGGTGGTGCGATGATGATCGATATTGTTGGTCCGGAGTACGATCCGGGCAAACTTCTGCAGCAGGTAGTTTTCCTCGTTAGTAGTGCGGTTAGAGCCGAACACACCGATCGCCTGCCCGCCGTGCTGGTCCCGAACCTCCTTGAATTGTTTTCCAATGAGGGCGAGTGCTTCTTCCCAGGTGGCGGGGACAAGCTGTCCATCTTTGCGGACTAGGGGCTGGGTCAGCCGGTCTTCGTGCTGGGCAAAGTCAAATGCGTAGCGCCCCTTGATGCACAGAAAGTCGCCGTTGATGCCGCTCTTGTCCCGGTTGTCGCCACGCACGATCTCCATGCCGGTTTCCGCCCGGCGCACGCCCAGTGTGGTCTTGCAGCCGTCGGCGCAGTGCGTGCACGTGGTGCCCACGTGGGTCATTTCCCAGGGACGGGTCTTATAGCGGTACGCGCCGGATGTGAGCGCTCCCACCGGGCAGATGTCGATGCACATGCCGCATTCTTCGCACTCGAGATGATCGTCGTGATTGGGCGCGATGATGGAGCTCACGCCCCGGTTCTGCACTCCCAGGGCCCACACGTCCATGCCTTCGCCGCATACCCGTACACAGCGGTAGCAAAGGATGCAGCGCGGACGGTCAAAGTACACCACCGGGGACCACTGTTGCTCCTCCTTGTGGTTCTTGGGCTCCATGTACTTGGACTCGGCCGCGCCGTAGGAGAACGTCATATCCTGCAGTTCACACTCGCCGCCGGCATCGCACACCGGACAATCCAGCGGATGGTTCCCCAGCAGCAGCTCCACCATGCCCTTACGCGCTTGCCGGACTTCGTCGCTGTCCGTGGTAACCATCATGCCCTCACCGATCACCGTGGTGCAGGCGGTCTGGAGTTTCGGCATCTTCTCGATCTTCACCAGGCACATGCGGCAGGCGCCCTGAAGCGACAAATTGGGGTAGTAGCAGAAGGCGGGTACTTCAATCCCCGCGCTCTTGCAGGCCTCGATCAGCAGGGTCCCCGCCGGAGCCTTGACCGCCTTACCGTCCACCGTGATGTTGACTGTCGCCGCTGCGTCTGCCATTGAGTAATTGGGAAAGTTGGTAGTTGAAAGCCTTATGCCGCTCGCCTCGCCGTTTGCTGGGACGCGGTGAAGATAGCCGCCAGCTCTCTAGCTTCGTTCAACAACTCCTTCGTCCTCTCCTGCGGGATGATTCCTGATTCCGTCAACAATTCCAACCACAAGATCGCTTCATCAGCTTCTTCCGCTACGATCCCAATGCGGGCGATGAATTCCGCCTTCGACCGCGCCCGGCAAACCGCGCGATAGTTCGCTGCGACGGCCGTTCCACAACGCAACAGCTGCTTGCCCAAAACCTGGGTATCGGTCCTGTAGGGTAAGGAACGGAAGAGGCGAATCACCCGCAAGGCAAAAGCCTTCGTCCGATCACGCATTTCCTCCGGTTGCGAACTCATACAGCACCTCAAACCAACTAGTCAAAAGTCTGCGCACCGAGGGTTCAATTACCCAATTACAAAATCTCCAAATTACTCAATCACACAAGGACCGGCTCTGCCGCCTTCTCAAACGGACACGGCCGACCCTCAAGATGATCTTCAAACTCCTGCCGGAACTTCTTGATAAAGGCCATCGTAGGCATCGCGGCCGCGTCGCCCAGCGGGCAGAATGTGCGGCCCAGCATGTTTTCCGCCAGGTAGTACATATTGTCGATGTCCTTCCTCAACCCGCCACCAGCGTGAAACCGGATCAGGGTCTTCTTCAGCCAGTCCGTGCCTTCGCGGCAGGGGATGCACCAGCCGCAACTCTCGTGTTGATAGAACTTCATGGTGCGCAGCGCGAATTTGACTATGCAGGTGGTGTCGTCAAGCACCACCACGCCACCCGATCCCAGCATAGACCCGGCTTTGGCCACGCTGTCGAAGTCCATACCGATATCGATTTCATCCGCCTTCAGCACCGGCGTGCTCGACCCTCCGGGTACCACCGCTTTGAGCGTTCGCCCGTTGGGAATGCCCCCGCCGACTTCGTAGATCATCTTGCGCAGGTCATATCCCATAGGAAGCTCGTATACCCCGGGGCGTTTCAGGTGACCGCTCAGACAGAACAACCGCGTGCCCCCATTTTTCGGAGGACCCAGGCTGGCATACCACTCGGCCCCGCCAAGAATAATGTGAGGCACGCTGGCCAGGGTTTCAGCATTGTTAATTACCGTCGGCCCGCCCCATAGTCCGACCACGGCAGGGAAGGGAGGCCGAATACGGGGAATACCGCGCTTGCCTTCGAGCGACTCCATCAGCGCCGATTCTTCGCCCACCTCGTACGCCCCTGCGCCGCCATGCCAGTAGACATCGAAATCGTAGCCGCTGCCAAAGATGTTCTTGCCCAGAAAACCGCGGGCATAGGCATCCACGATCGCCTTCTGCATGATCTCCGACAGGTAGCGGTACTCGCCCCGAATGTAGACGTAGCCGGTGTGCGCGCCCACTGCGATCCCCGCGATCACAACCCCTTCGATGACCGCGTGCGGGTCGTGCTCGAAAATGAGCCGGTCTTTGCATGTTCCGGGCTCGCTTTCATCCCCGTTACACAAGACATATTTCGGCTTGGCCGACTGCTTGGGCACAAACGACCACTTCATGCCCGTGCTGAAGCCCGCCCCACCGCGCCCGCGCAGGCCTGAGTTCTTCATCTCGTTGATGAGGTTGTCCGGACCCATGCCCAGCGCCTTCTGTACGGCCTTGTAGCCGTCCAGCTCCAGATAGCGGTCGAGGTTGGTAACACCCTGGCCGAAGCGCCGGGAGACGACTTTCACTTCGTCGGGATGGGAGACGAGATCAGCCATGCTGAGAATGAAGATTGACGATTTCAGGTTAGCGATTGCGGCCTGAGATTGGCGACTCAACGGAAGCTGCCATCTTCATGGTGAAATCTACAATCTGAAATCTGCCAGCCTATGCGATTCCTTTCCTTGCGTACTCTTCCAGCACTCGGTCCATCTTTTCCGTCGTCAGATTCTCATGGAAGTCGTAATTGACCTGCACCGCGGGGGCCCAACTGCAGGCGCCGATGCACTCAACTTCCTCAAGCGAAAACAGGCCGCCGGGTGTCGTGCCCTTGTGTCCGATGCCCAGCTTGCTCTTGCAGTGCTCCAGCAGTTCTTCTCCCCCGCGCAGCATGCAGGCGATGTTGGTGCACACCTGCACGTTGTACTTGCCCCGCGGCTTGGTGGTCAGCATGGAGTAGTAGCTGATCACGTTGCGGACTTCGAGCTCCGTCAGTTCCAGCCGCTGCGCCAGCTCGCGGATGACCTCGTCGCTGAGGTAGCCGGCCTCGTCCTGCGCGTACAGGAGCGTGGGGACAAGCGCCGACCGCCGCGTGGGATAGTGCGTCACCATCTCGGCGAACCGCGCCTCGAACTGGTCAGAAAACTTCATCCCCATGACTCCGAGTCCTTTGTGTTCCCGGTGGTTCAATGCCACTCTTACCTAACCGTCAAGACACGGACGACACCGAACCTGCTAGCGGTCGATCTCTCCCAGCACAATATCAATGCTGCCGATTGCCGCGACCACGTCCGCCAGCAACCTGCCCTCGCACATCATGGGCAGGAGCTGCAAATTCGCCAGGCATGCCGAGCGCATGTGTACGCGCCAGGGCTTCGCTGTCCCGTCGCTGACCACGTAATAGCCCATTTCGCCGCGCGGCGACTCCACCGCCTGGTAAACCTCCCCTTCGGGTACGGCAAAGCCTTCGGTAATGATCTTGAAGTGATAGATGAGCGCTTCCATCTGCGTCTTCATCTTTTCCCGGTCGGGCAGCACCACCTTGGGCGCATCCGCCTTGATCGCGCCTTCCGGCATTCCTTCCGCCGCCTGCTTTACGATCACAATGGACTCCCGCAGCTCCTGTACCCGGCACAGGTAGCGCGCAAACACGTCACCTTCTTTGGCGACCGGTACCTTGAACTTGAAGTTCTCGTAACCGGAATAGGGCATGTCCCGCCGCAGGTCGAAATCCACTCCGCTGCCCCGCAGCGTCGGTCCGCTGGCCCCCAGAGCGATGGCATCCTCGGCGGTGATGGTTGCGACCCCTTTTGTCCGCATGCCCCAGATGGGATTCCCGGTGAGCAGGTCCTCGTACTCGTCCACCTTCGCGGGGAAGCGCCTGGCAAAGTCCAGAACCCGGTCGATGAATCCCATGGGCGGCTCCAGCGCCAGCCCGCCCACACGGAAGTACGAGGTCATCATGCGCTGCCCGCTGACCGCCTCAAACAGCCGCAGAATGTCCTCGCGTTCGCGGAAGCAGTAAAGGAAGACCGTCATCGCGCCGATGTCGAGCGCGTGCGTGCCCAGCCAGACCAGGTGCGAATTGATGCGGGTCAGTTCGTTCAGCATCACCCGCATCCACTGCGCTTTGGCGGGGATCTCCAGCCCTAACAGCTTTTCCACAGCCAGCACATAGCACAGATTGTTGGTGAGCGGGCACAGGTAGTCGATGCGGTCAGTGAGCGGCACCACCTGCTGGTAAAACTTGGCCTCGCAGGTCTTTTCGATTCCGGTGTGCAGATACCCGATATCGGGCATGATGCGCACAATCGTTTCGCCGTCGATCTCCAGAATCAGGCGCAACACTCCGTGGGTCGAAGGATGATGCGGCCCCATATTCAGGATCATGGTGCGATCCTGTCCGGGTTCGAGTACGGGCGTAGGCGCCAGGTGAGCCATAAGATCTAGCGGTAACCCTCCACCGGATAGTCCTTGCGCAGGGGATGACCCTCCCAGTCCTCCGGCATCATCAGCCGCCGCAAATAGGGATGTCCGGCGAAGCGCACCCCAAACAGGTCGAACACTTCCCGCTCGAAGTAGTTGGCCGAGGGCCACACCGGCGTGATTGAATCCAGCGCCGGGCTGGTGCTCTCCAGCCGCACCTTGAGCCGTACCCGTTCCTTTTTGGGAATCGAAAGCAGATGGTAGATCACTTCGAAACGCGGTTCTGAGGGGTAACGGTCCACGCAGGTCACGTCGGCGAGGTAGTTGAAGGCGCAACCGCTGTCGTCGCGCAGCAGCGTGCAAGCTTCGCGAATCGCGGAACGTTCCAGCACGATGGTTACCTCTTCGCGGTCATACTTCGCTCCTTCGACCGCGGAAGCGTTCCACGCCAGCAACCGGGCGACTGCCGGGTGACCCTTGAGTTGTTCCAGATCGGTAATGGCGGGTGGCAGGGACATCACAGTCCGCCCCGGCGCGGCGACGCCTGGCCCCAATCCAGCGCGCCCTTCTTCCAGACATAGAAGAACCCCACCAGCACGATGGCAATGTAGACCAGCATCTCCCAGAACCCGAACATCTTCAGGTCCCGCAGGATGACTGCCCACGGATACAGAAACACCGCTTCCACGTCGAACAGAATGAAGAGCATGGCCACGATGTAGAACTTCACCGAAAAACGTTCTCTGGCGTCCCCCACCGGAGTCATGCCACACTCATAAGGGGACATTTTGGCCCGGGTAGGGCGGCGGTAACCGATCAGCCACGACAGCAGCACAATGGCCCCCGCCAAGGCGGCGGCGACCAGGAAGTGGATCAGTAAGGGCAGGTAGCGGGCGAAGTAATTGTCGGGCATGGGGGAGCTATATATAATTCGCGCCAAGTAAACTAAACAATCTAGATTAGTTTTCGTGCTGGGTAGTGTCAAGGGAACCGGCCTGCTGGATAATAGGTTTTTAATTGATGCGACGCATCTCTTTTGCCACGGTCAGGGAAAGCGCATGATCTTCGGCTTCAACACCGACATCAAACAGGGAGACACGGTGTACCACGTGCAGAGCGAGGCCCGGGAGGCCGAGCTCCTGCTGCAGACCCAGGTCTTCGTGCGCGGGCGCTGCATCGGCAAACGGGCCACTCCCTATGGCGACAAGCTCGCGGGAGGCTTCACCGACCAGCAGAAAGAGCAGGTGCTGCGCGACCAGCACCGCCTGGTGCTGGATTCGATCCGCGAGGGCCGGCTGGAAGAAGTGTTCGACAAGCGCGAAACGCCGGAAACTCTGGCCGCCATCAAGGAACTGGATGTCCAGTGGCTCAATTCCGGTTCGGTCCACTCCGACCGCAACCTGCTGATGCGCCTGCGGGTGACGGAGAGCGGATCGGGGGTGGAGGGCGCACGCCTGACGGTGCGCTTCGTGCGGCCGGACGCTCCGCCCTTTTATGCGCAAGTGCTCACGGATCGCTCTGGCGACGCCGAGATGAAACTCGAGATGGACGAATCCTCCCTCACCGACGCCTCCCTGCTGGTGCAGGCCAGTTATTCCGGCCGCACCGCCACCCGCAAGTTCCAGCTTCGCAAAGTGGAAGCCTGAGCGAGGGATCCTGTTC
This sequence comes from uncultured Acidobacteriaceae bacterium, assembly GCA_964408515.1. Classification (GTDB taxonomy): domain Bacteria; phylum Acidobacteriota; class Terriglobia; order Terriglobales; family Acidobacteriaceae; genus CAYOZX01. The sequence continues at coordinate 10,606 of CAYOZX010000092.1, forward strand.
TCAGGACCTTGGACTTTCCTTCGCGTCCTTCGCGGCGTTTTCTTGGCGAACTTCGCGGTTAATGCTTTGCGCTCTTTGCGGTTAATCGCATCATGAGCGAGGGATCCTGGACCTTGGACTTTCCTTCGCGTCCTTCGCGGCCATGCTTTGCGCTCTTTGCGGTTAGGAATCGCATTTTCAATGCGGTAACTTAAGGCGGCAGGATCAAGGCGGTCTGAGCGGCCCATCTCTGCGCCCTTCGCGGCGTTTTCTTGGCGACCTTCGCGGTTATGCGAAAATCATCTGCGATGAGGCTCGTCATCAACGGACAAGAACAAACGTCCTCCGCTCTCACCCTTGCTCAGCTCATCGAGCAACTCGGCATGAAGCAGGACCGCGTGGCCGTGGAACTGAATCGCAACATCGTCGCCCGGGATCAATGGGCGGCCACCCAGCTGGCCGAAGGCGACCAGTTGGAAATCGTCCACTTCGTCGGTGGCGGCTCGACCCGCCAGGAACTTTCCTAGTCACCTCACCGCCCAAATCCTTTGTTGACAGCAGCCCAGGGCTGTCTAGAATATGTGAAACATTTTGCACCCTGAATGTTTGAAACATTTCTGACCCCTCATGCATGACCGTTTTACATCCCGTGAGGTGGTGGCGATGACGGGCATCACGCCCCGCCAGCTGCAGTGGTGGGACGAGCGCGGCATCGTGAAACCGTCGCGGGAAGGACATCGGCGGCTGTACTCGACAGAAGACCTGGCTGAGGTCGCGGTGATCTGCGAGCTACGCCGCCGGGGGTTCTCGCTGCAGCGGGTGCGCAAGGTGGTTCGCTTTCTGCAGCGCGAGTTCGGCCAGCGCCTGGCGGAAACCGTCACCGGCTCCTCGAACTACCATCTGCTGACCGACGGCCGCACCTTGTACCTCGAAACCTCCGCCCGGCAGATCGTCGACATCCTCAAGAACTCCCGCCAGCCCATGCTGGCCATTTGTCTCAGCGACACCCTGCGGCAGGTGCGGGCGGTGATTCGCGGCGCGGAGAAAAAAGGCAACTTGGCGGCCGCATCGGGTTCCTGGCGCAGACGCAGAACAGCTTCTTAGGCGGGAAGTTTGGCTCCACGGGGGAGGACCAATGGTTGGAGAACTGAACGTCCTGAACGAGTGGATTCCCGAGCAGATGCGCCCCGGCACGATCTTTGTACTGGAAAATGCCGGCCATGTGGGCGAGAAAGAAGACCCCTACTGGGCGGTTCTGGCTTGTCCCGATTGCGGCACGCTGGGCCTCATCACCCGTAAACAACTGGCCGGCTTGCTGCCGGTAATCTGCGGCTCCGACCACTGCTCGGTTCAGTTTTTCATCAACGACAACGATATCCTGATCCGCAAGCCCTGCTGACCGGGTTGTTGGGCGCGAATCTGTGCGCATGGCTTGCATCGAAAAATCTAGCTACCACTACGCCAAAAAA
>CAYOZX010000093.1:0-7500 GCA_964408515.1 uncultured Acidobacteriaceae bacterium
CGACCCCTCTACTCAGGCCGCGGGCGCCCGGATTTTCATCTGCAGCACGCTGATGTCGTTGATCCGCACCGGCCCGGTCTCGCCGAAGGCGTACGCACGGATGCTACTCTGCCAAACGAGGGAGCTGAGCCCGTCCGTCACCGGCTAAGAGCCAAGAACTCTGCGAAGAATTGCTGTAATGCGTGGCCTGTCCTGGCCTTACTGCAAGTCTGCCTTGTCGGGTTTGTAGTAGAAGTGGAAGCGCAGGGCGAGATAGTCTCCACCGAATTCGGAGGGCAACGGGGGAAAGGGCTCGGACGCGGTGATGCCGCCGTAGGCGGCGCGGTCCAGGGCAACGTCACCCGAACTGCCCACGTAGCGCAAGCCTGCCACTTTTCCGTTTTTCAGGATGGCAAATTCGATCGATACCTTGCCCTTCTTCATCAGCGGGGCGCGGGCTGACTCGGGAATGATGCGATACCAGTTTTCCCGCACATCGTGCAGCACACGCGCGAGATAGGGACCAAAATCTACCCCCATGGTGTCGCTGAGCACGTCCAGGGGACCGATGGCCTCGGCCGGCGGCGTTCCCTGGCCCAGTCCATAGTCTCCGCCCTGGCCCTGATATCCGCCCCCGCGGCTGGTGATGGCGGCGCGCGCAGCCTGCTCGATGGCTGACCCCGGCGACATAGCTCCTGTGCTGAACGTCGGGCGCGGCCGGCCTACCGGGGGAGTCTGTAAGCGCGCCACTTGCTGGTCCTGTGGCGGTGGCGGCGGAGAAGCCTGTTCCTGCGGCGCCGGGGCATTCTGCGCGGCTTCAGGCGCCGGTTGCTGCGCCGGCGCTGGCGGTGAGCCGGCCCCGGGTCGCCCGGGGCGGGCGCTGTCCAGAATCCTCTTCAGCTCCCGGCGGTCAAGCTGCGGAGCACGCGAGGTCGCCGTCCGGTCCTTGTCCGATATGTTGTTGGTATCGGGCCTTTTGGTGATCTTCTGCTCGTCCGGCGGAAGCTCCAGGTAGGTCAACTCCTTCTGCTTCAACAGGTCCTGGGGGGTAACCAGGACCACGGCGCGCCTGTGAAGCAAGCCTTCAATCCGGTTGGAGTTGACCGCCGCAATGGCAATCGCCAGATGCATGACCACGGAAATCCAAAAGGCTTCGCGCTTGCGGGAACGCGAGAGATCGTCCTGCAGTTGAATGAGCAGCTCAGGAGCGTCGTGCAGCTCGCGAAAGGCGGTTTCCCAGCCGGCTGCATCGTAGAGATCGCTGCCTGCGGGCACAGGCGGCGGGGGCGAAACCGGGCGCCGAGGCGGGATTTCAGTGGTTGGCATTGACCTGCTGGTTCATCGACTTAGACACAACCGACCGCCCTGGAGTTGGAATGCGTGGGCTGTGGCTCGGGGCAGAAGCGCTTCCATGACCTGGGGCATTTTTCATTCTCGCATTTTTCGACAATAACTGCGAAACCGCTGCCCACACAGGCACTCTGGTTTGTACCCCACTCGTCAATAAGAGATTACCTTGAAGGACGCCCCCACGAGTGTCAAGAAGTGTAAAAAACGTGGGCATGGAAGGTATTGCCTGACAAGCACTTGCGAGTATTCGAAGGCGGCCTAACCGCGCAGCCGGTCGAGCTGGGCGCGGGAAGCATGCTGCCGCATCGCCGATACGATGTCCAGAGCCACGGCCAGGGCGCGGCGACCCTCTTCGAAGGAGACCACTGGGTTCGAGCGGTCACGGACGCATGCCAGGAACGATTTGATCTCCGCCTGTAAAGGCTCCTCCGTCACCACCGCGGGTTTGCTCACGTGGATTTGCGGATTCACGGAGGGAGTTCCCTGCGCCGCACCTTCCTTGCCGACGCTGAAGACCACCACATCCTGGCGGCTGTAGTCCAGGGAAACATATTGGCGGGGGTGGAAGAAGCGCAGCTTGCGCACTCGCTCAGTGGAGACCCGGCTGGCGGTGAAATTGGCCACGCAGCCCGACTCAAACTCCAACCTCACATTAGCGATATCGGCCTTTGTGGAAAGAATGGGGAGTCCGACGGCGCGGATTTCTTTGACCGGCGATTGGACGAACGAGAGCACAACGTCAAGGTCGTGAATCATGAGATCGAGAATGACGTCCACGTCCAACGAACGGGGAGTGAAAGGGCTCAGCCGGTGGACTTCAAAAAACATGGGCTGCGTAATCAGCGAGGCCGTGGCGCGAACCGCAGGGTTGAACCGCTCGAGGTGACCGACCTGGGCGATGCGCCCCAGGCTTCCGGCGAGTTGCACCAGCTCATCGGCGTCGGACAAAGAGGCGGCCAGTGGTTTTTCCACCAGAACGTCCACGCCAAGGGTCATCAAGTCACGGGCGATTTCCAGGTGCCGAAGCGTGGGAACGGCGACCGAGGCGGCCTGAATCCGGCCGTAGGCCATGAGGTCGTTCACCGAGACAAAGGCATGGCAGCCGAATTCACGAGCGATGGCCTCGGCCTGGCCGGAATTGGAATCCACCACGCCCACCAACCGGACGGCTTCTCCCTGCTGGGCCAGATGGTGATAGATGCGGGCGTGATTGCGGCCGAAGGCGCCGACGCCGATGACCGCTGCGTGAATTGGAAGATCGGTAGTCAGATCGCAGTTCCCAGTCCTCAGTTAATCACAACTTTTTGAGCAGGGCGATCTGCCCGGCATGATAGAGCTCGTGCTGCACAATACCGCTGAACAGGTAGAAGAAGTTGTAGAACTTCTCGGTCTTGCCGGGAACCTGGTCGCCCAGGCGTGAATCGGGAAATGCGGCCACGGCTTTGATCAGCTCGTTGTGGGTCTGCTTGGCGTAGTCGATGGCCTGACGCCAGGCAGCGTCGCTGGTGTCCCGGACCGGCGGGAAATTCTGTTCGTCGGTGAGACTCACGGCAGCGCCGCCGGTATGGCGGCGCGCTGCGTCATCCCAGGCGGCAATGTGCAGGAGAAGCTCCCAGATGGAATGCGCATTGGGAATGGAGTGGACGGCAGCTTTCCTGGCGTCCACGCCGGCGAGAAGCTCGAGAACGGAGTCGCCGTGCCAGGCGTTGCCCTCGAAGGCCCGACGAATCTGATCGGCAAGACGGACGCATTCGGTCATAAGGCCTCCAAAAGATCAATTGGCCACAATCGCGATGCCGGCGGCATCCGCGGCAGCCACCATCGCAACTTCACCGTCGAGCAGCAGGCATTTGCCGGCATCGAGAGCCAGGCAGGTGGCGCCAGCCTGGCGCATTACTTCTACGGTCTTCACGCCTACGACGGGTACATCGAAGCGCATGTCCTGATTCGGTTTCGCGATTTTCACCACCGTGAGTTGCCGGCTCAAGGTAGAGGCGTCGCCGGCGAGCGAGCGCATGATCGTCCCCGCGCGCTCAATCGCTGCGTCGGTGCCCTCCATGGCTTCGACGGCCACGCAGGCTGCTTCCGCAATCACCACCGTCTGGCCGATGTCGTACTGTGCCAGGTGACGCGCCACCCGGCGTCCGAAGTCAACGTCCTCCTGCTCTCGCGGGCTGGGAGCACGCCGGGTGAGGACTCCAGCCTTGACCAGCAGGGGCTCCAGCAACGCAGTGGAATTCTCCAGGTGGATGCCCTCATCCGCCAGGGTCTTGGCCACCGCGCCCAGCAGGGAATCCGTATTGCGGGCGCCCATCGAGAGCAGCAACTTGGCCAGTTTCCAGTCAGGGCGAATGCCGGAAAAGATCTGCTTATGCTTCACCTGGCCCGCCATGATGGCCCGATGCACGCCCGCCGCCCGGAAAGTTTCGATCAAGCGGGACAATTCCCCGAGCGAAAGCCAGTGCACCGCCGCAGCCCCGCGCGCTTCAATTTCCGGAAAAGCCTCCTCGCGGATGGCCGCAACCACGACCTCGAGGCCCTGAGCGCGAGCCGCATCCAGCACCAGCAGAGGGAAACTTCCGTTGCCGGCAATCAGGCCAATACGCTCTGCCATATTCAGAATGGTCTCCCCAACCGATTGTCAGTCAACGCCCACGCCGGGGGCGGACTTGCTTCCATTTTCCACCACGTAGCAAAATCCTACTTCCGCTGCGAGTGTATCTCCATCGTGGCGAGGAGCCTATGCCTTCCGACGCCCGCCGGGACAAACACCCGTCCGGTTTCCTGTGGGGAGCGGCCTTGCGGGTCGCGGCCCGGCATCGTTTCAAGTTCTCCCTGCCTTGCGAAAGCACATTCAAAACCCGGCTCAAGACCGGCCTGGAGCGCTACCAGGTCGGCCTGCATGAGTTCGCTGAGCGCAAAGAGGAAGCCCAGGCCAACGTCGAGAAACTCGTGCGCGCCATGGTTCATGCTCAGATAAGCCAGAATCCAGAAACCGACATTCTGGAGGAATGGACCATTGCGCAAGCTCTCGAGGAGGGCAAATTCTGCCCGGGGCTGTGGCCGATCTGCTGAGGCCTCCTGGCGCCTACTTGATAACCCCGCGCTCGGAAGCTTCAATGAAACGGATCAAAGTGTCCACATCCTCACTGCGGTCCGGTTCCGCCTTCAGCCGCTCCAGGGCCTGCGAGGTGTTCAGTTTGGATGCCAGCAGCACCTTGTAGGCATGGTGAATTTTGCGAATCCTTTCCGGACCGAAGCCGCGCCGCTCGAGGCCCACCTTGTTCAGTCCATAGGCGTGGGTGTCACGGGCGGCGGAGGTCTTCGAAAAGGGCAGCACATCCTGCGTGATGGTGGTGCCGCCGCCGACGAAAGCGTGGGCGCCGATGCGAACGAAGTGATGGACCGGGCACAGCGCGCCCACCACCGCCCACTCGCCCACTGTGATGTGCCCGCCCAGGGTGGCCGCGTTGGCCAGGATGACGTGATCGCCGATCTCGCAATCGTGCGCGATGTGGCTGTAGGCCATGATCAGCACGTGATTGCCCACGCGGGTCAACCCGCCGCCCTTCACCGTCCCGCGGTTGATGGTGGCGAATTCGCGAATCTCGTTGTGGTCGCCGATTTCCAGGCGGGTGGGCTCGCCAGCGTAAGTCAGGTCCTGGGGCGGCATGCCTATCGAGGAGAAGGGAAAGAAACGATTATCCGAACCGATACGCGTCGGTCCTTCCATGGTGACGTGGGAGAGCAGGCGGCACTTCTTGCCTATTTCCACCTCCGGGCCAATTACGCAGTAGGGTCCTATGCTGCAGGAAGGATGAATTCTGGCCTTGGGGTCGACGATGGCTGTGGGATGAACGCTCATGCACGATGACGCTCGGCGCAACCCTGGGAGTGCAGGGCGGCCGGATGCTACTCTTCCTCGCCCTCCGCGCTGGCCGCGAGTTCGGAACCGCCCCGTCCGCGGGAGCTGTCCACCAATTGGCAGCTCACAATGGCCTCCGCCACCCGCTTAGAACCGACGTAAACAATGCCCTCCATGCGGACGGCGGTCATTCCGGATCGGGTGCGCCAATTTTTCGGCACCACCTCAATGCGCAGCTGATCGCCGGGAACCACGGGCCGGCGAAAGCGAGCGCGCTCCACCCCGGTAAACATGATGACCTTGTTTTCGCGGTCTTCTATTTCGGTGAGCAGCAACGCGCCGCCGGCCTGGGCGATGGCCTCCACAATCAGCACGCCCGGCATGATGGGCAGATTGGGAAAGTGTCCGGCAAAGAATGGCTCGTTGATGGTGACATTCTTGATGGCGACGATGCGCTGCTTGCGCTGGATCTCAACCACCCGGTCGATCAGCAGGAAAGGAAAGCGGTGCGGCAGGATGTGAAAGATATCGACGATGTCCAGCGTGGTTTTGGCCGGCGCCGGAGCGGCGGTCTCAGGGTGAGCGGTGTCGGTCATCTCGGTTGTCCGGCGTATCCGCCCGGAGCGACGATTATACTGTACCCCGCTGGATGCCAGGCGCGGGCACGCCGATACGAAGTTGTCGGCGACTTGGTCCCGGAACGAGGAATCGCATGAACAGAGCCGCGGGCAGCGGCGTTGGGTCAAAATCGGAGGCTCAGGATCGGCTGGCTTTCTTCGCAGATCGAACCGATGCCATCGTGGAAACGATCCGCCAGCTGGTCGAAATAGAGTCCCCCAGCGACAACAAGGCAGCCGTGGATCGTCTCGGCGCTTTGCTTGCCGGGCGCTTCGAAAGGCTGGGCGGACACGCCAAGTTTCACCGCGCGCAGAATTGCGGCGACCATTTGCAGGTGGACTTCGCCGGGGGAGGCGGCGGAAAGCCAGTGCTCCTGCTCGGCCACCTCGATACGGTCTATCCCCTGGGAAGCTTGTCCTCGATGCCCTGCCGGAACGCCGGCGGCCGGTTGTGGGGACCGGGCGCGCTCGACATGAAGTCGGGCATTGCGCTCATGCTGCACGCCATCGAGGGGTTGCGGACCTGGGGTCATGATCGGCTGCCGCGCCCGATGACGGTTCTGCTGGTTTCGGATGAAGAGGTGGGCAGCGATTCCTCCCGCCGCATTACCGAGAGTTTGGCCCGGCGGTCTTCCGCCGTGCTGGTGCTCGAGCCCTCCTACGGCCTGAAGGGAGCGGTGAAGACCGCCCGTAAGGGTGTAGGTGAGTACACGATTGAGGTTACGGGGAAGGCGGCCCACTCAGGCCTCGATTTCGAGAAGGGGGAGAGCGCGATTGTGGAGCTGGCCAAACAAGTCCTCGCGATTTCGAAGCTGGTGAACCTGAAACGCGGGCTGACTCTCAACGTCGGCCAGATTTCCGGGGGCACGCGCAGTAATGTCGTCCCCGCGCGGGCCGCGGCCACGCTGGATGTCCGGGTGGTTCACAAAAAAGATGCCGCCGGCATTGACCGCCAGTTGCGGGCGCTGAAGCCGTTCAACCGCAACTGCAAGTTGGAAATCAGGGGCAGCGTGGACCGTCCGCCGATGGAGCGCACGCCCGGCGTTGCTGCTCTGTACAGGAAGGCTTCGAGGATTGCCCAGCAACTGGGCTGGAAGCTTGAGGAAGCGGCTGTCGGCGGGGGATCCGATGGAAATTTCACCGCCGCACTGGGGATTCCCACCCTGGACGGGTTGGGAGGCGTAGGCGAGGGAGCACACGCGACGCACGAATCCGTCGTGATCTCTGAGCTGCCGCGCAGGGCGGCGCTGCTGGCGGGATTGATCGAGGCAGCGTAAGCGAAGGAGCCGCTTTTGACTCTGTCCGCCGGGAAGCCTAGAATTTCCACAGGTAGCGATTCTTGGGATCTTCCCTCTCGCTCCCACAGGGAGGTTTTCCATGCCGGGAAAATTGGGCTTGCCGGAGATTCTGATCATTCTGGCGATCGCTTTGCTGATCTTCGGGCCGAGCAAGCTTGCTGATCTGGGAAATGGCGTGGGCGAAGGCATACAAGGGTCAGCGAAAGAGCTCCTGGATGGAAGTGTTTGCCGGCGAGAAGAGCTTCAACCGCTTCAACTCGTGGCTGCCCGACGACACCGTCGAAGCCTTCCGCGAGTACTACGTTGGCATCAAAGGACCGCTGACCACTCCGGTCGGCGGCGGCATCCGTTCGCTGAACGTTGCACTGCGCCAGATGCTCGATCTGTTCGT
>CAYOZX010000093.1:7510-12037 GCA_964408515.1 uncultured Acidobacteriaceae bacterium
GGGATTCTGGTCATTTTGGCGATGGCTTTGCTGATTTTCGGGCCGGGCAAGCTGGCTGATCTGGGAAAGGGCCTGGGCGAAGGCATCAAGAACTTCAAGGCCGGTCTGAAGGACGGCGAGCAGGAATCGGAAAAGAAGAGCTAGCGCAGGCTGACCGTTATTTGTCCCCATCCAGGTACGTCTGCAGCATCTGCCAGACCAGCGCCACCGGCAGACCGACTACATTGAAATAATCTCCCTCAACGCGGGGAATCCAGCGCGAAGCCCTGCCTTGAATGGCATAGGCTCCGGCTTTGTCCATAGGTTCTCCGGATGCAATGTAGGCGGAAATTTCATCCTCGCTCATCGCCGTCATGGTTACCAGCGTGCTTTCGGAGCGGAGATCGGCAAAGCCGGATCGCGGTTCCTGCTTCTCCCTTCTCCGTGGCCCCAGCAGGCAAACGCCGGTGATGACCTGATGCGTGCGCCCGGAGAGCAGGCGGAGCATACGGGCAGCGTCGGCTTGGTCGCGGGGTTTGCCCAGCAACTGTTCGTCGAGGACGACGACGGTGTCCGCGCCCAGAATCAGCTTCCCGGGATGTTGCGACCGCACCGCCAGAGCCTTCTCGCGAGCCAGCCTTTCCACATGAGTGCGTGCACTTTCCCCGGGCCGGGAACGCTCAGGAATGTTGGTGGGATGGATCGTGAAATCAATTCCCGCGTTACGCAGCAATTCCTGGCGCCGAGGAGACGCGGAAGCCAGAACCAGAGCTGGAATCTTCCCCAAAATTTGCCCTACCGCGCGCCCGCAACTCCGCGCACCGATTCGATGAGCTTGGCGGAGTCGTATCCAATGCCGTCCTTGAACACGATTTCCACGTTTTCGATGTCCTCGATCTTCTGCGAAGGATCGCCCTGAACCACCACCAGGTCAGCCTGCTTGCCCGCCGCCAGGCTGCCGACGCGGTCGGCATCGCCCAGGTATTGGGCGCCATTCAGGGTGGCGATGCGAATGGCTTCGAGCGGTGTGAAGCCGGCCTCCACGAGCAACTCCACTTCCCGCTGATCGCCGAATCCTGCCAGCACGCCCCCGATGCCGGTCGGATCCTCGCCCGCCAGCAGCGTCCCCCCGGCTTGGGCAAAGGCGTGTTCAAATTCCATCTCTTTTCTGAAGGCCGCGATCATGGGTGAGACTTCACTGCCGTAATTTCGTTTCAGCCGCGCGCCGTCGGCCATTCGGACTTTGTTGGCTAGAAAGGCGGCGCGGGCATCGGGCGACATTGCATCCAGCACCCGCCTCTGAATCGAAGGGCGTCCGGGGACCTCTACTTCGAAAACCGGCAGGGTGGAAGTGATTGCGACCTTGTGTTTCACCAGGTCAAGAATCATTTCGTGCACCGGGCCGGACCGCACCTCCAGTTGGGAAAGAAAATCCATGTCTTTGGGCGTTTCCGGACATTCCCCGGCTTTCTTCCAGGGGAAGAACTCCGTGTCCACCAGCAGGCCATGCTCAAGGTCGTCGATGCCCAGGGCGGCCGCCTCGCGAAAACCAATCGAGCACAAGTGGCCTGTGACCTTGGCCCCGCGCTGGTGGGCGGCGTTGATGGCGGCCGACATTTCCGCGGCGGTAATGAAGTTGTAGATTTTGAAATTGTCCACGCCTTCATCCAGCCAGTAGTTCACGGTGCGTACCGCGTCCTCGGGACCGGTGAGCTGGTGCAGTTGCACCGCAAACGTGCCCTTGCCTTCGAGATAGGGGCCGGTGACGTGCATCTTGGGACCCGGGGCCTCGCCGCGATTGATCTGGTCCCTGATTTCGATATCGGTGTAAGGTTCGAGCGCGCCGCCAGTGCGGATGGTGGTGACGCCGGCGGCAAGGTACAGGCGTGGGAAGCTATATCCCATCTCGCCAAATATGCCGTCGCCCATGGGGTAAAACAGGTGATCGTGCATGCCCACGAGGCCGGGGATCACGCTGTGACCGCGCAGATCGAGGACCTGGGCGCCCGGCGGGACCTTGGCGTCTCCGGCGTTGGAGAGGGCGGCGATTTTCCCTTGTGACACCACGATGGTCTGGTCCTCGCGCGCAACCGCTCCCGTGCCGTCAATGACGCGCACGTGCGCGAGGGCAAACACCGGCGCGTCCACTTTGACAAACTGACGCACTTCGGGGGAAAGCTTTTGCGCGGTCGCGCTGTGCGTGGCGATCAGGACGCACAACGCCGCCGGAGCGAGCTTTCTCAGGCATGCGAGGAAAACAAGTCTGCGGTTTGCGGGCACGGCGTCGCGCATGGGTCCTGATTGTAATCCACTGCTAGAATGAAGCGTCAGCCTCACCATCATGGATCGCGCCTTCATCCGCAATTTCGCCATCATCGCCCACATCGATCATGGGAAATCCACGCTGGCTGACCGGTTGCTGGAGCTGACCGGAGCGCTGAGCGCGCGCGAAATGCAGGCCCAGGTGCTGGATTCCATGGACCTGGAGCGCGAACGCGGCATCACCATCAAGGCCCACGCCGTCCGCATGACATACACCGCTCAGGATGGCCAGACTTACCAGCTTAACCTCATTGACACGCCCGGCCATGTCGACTTCTCCTACGAGGTATCGCGCTCGCTGGCCTCCTGCGAAGGCGCGCTGCTCGTGGTGGATGCGTCGCAGGGCGTGGAAGCGCAGACGCTGGCCAACGCCTATCTCGCCATCAACCACCGCCTGGAAATCATCCCCGTCATCAACAAGATCGACTTGCCCAGCGCCGACGTGGCGCGAGCCAAAGAGATGATTGAAGGCGCGGTGGGACTCGATGCCTCCGACGCCATTCTCATCAGCGCCAAAACCGGCCAGGGCGTGCCCCAGGTCCTCGAAGCTGTCGTCAAGCGCGTGCCACCTCCAAAAGGCAATCGGGAAAATCGATTGCAGGGCCTGATCTTCGACTCCTGGTTCGACGCATACCGCGGCGTGATCGTGCTCACTCGCGTCTTTGAAGGAGTCCTGCGCAGGGGACAAAAAATCCAACTGATGTCGAACCAACGCGTGTTCGACGTGGAAACCCTGGGCGTGCTCACCCCCAAGCCGGTCGAGGTGGACGAACTCGCGGCCGGCGAGGTGGGGTTCCTGATGGCTAACATCAAGAACGTGGCCGACACCAAGATCGGCGATACCATCACCGATGATGCCAGCCCCGCGCTGGAGCCGCTGCCCGGCTTTGAAGAGATCAAGCCGATGGTTTTCGCCGGCCTCTACACTGTGGACGCGCATGAGCACACCCAGCTCCGCGAGGCTCTGGAAAAATTGCGGCTGAATGATTCCTCGTTCTTCTTTGAGCCCGAAAGCTCCGTGGCCCTGGGATTCGGCTTCCGCTGCGGCTTTCTCGGCCTGCTGCACATGGAGATCATCCAGGAACGGCTGGAGCGCGAATTCAATCTGGATCTGATCACCACCGCCCCTGGCGTGCGCTACCGGATCACCAAAACGAACGGCGAAGTGGTGGAGGTGGACAACCCTTCGCGCTGGCTGCCACAGAGCGAGATCGCCAAAGTCGAGGAACCCGTGATCCTGGCCACGATTCTGACCGGAGAAGAGTACGTTGGCGGGATTCTGAAGCTGGTGGAGGAAAAACGCGGCAAGCAGAAGACCTTCGAATACGTAAGCTCCTCGCGCGTCATGCTGCACTACGAATTGCCGCTGAACGAGATCGTGCTCGACTTCTATGACAAGCTGAAATCGGTTTCGAGGGGTTACGCGTCGCTCGACTATCACCTGTCGGGCTTTTGGGAGTCTCCCATGGTGAAGCTCGACATCCTGGTAGCGGGCGAGCCGGTGGACGCGCTGTCCCTCATCGTGCATCGCGACTTCGCCTATGAGCGCGGCCGCGCCCTGGCGGCGAAGATGAAGGAACTGATCCCGCGGCAGATGTTTGAAGTCGCCATCCAGGCCGCCGTAGGCGCCAAGATCATCGCCCGGGAAACGGTGCCCGCCATCCGCAAGAACGTGCTGGCCAAGTGCTACGGCGGCGACATCACCCGCAAACGCAAGCTGCTGGAGAAGCAGAAGGAAGGCAAGAAGCGCATGAAGCGTATCGGCCGGGTGGACATTCCGCAGGAGGCGTTTTTGGCGGTGCTGAGGGTGGGAGAGGGAGAGTGATTCCCGCCGCAGGATGACAGTTCACGCAGGTTCGACGATCCCCAGGCCATCAATCCTTGCGAAGTGCCGTCGGTTGAACGTGGCCAGTTTGCTCCCCCGCTCCAATGCCGTCGCTGCGACCATGAGATCATAGGGCCCGGTCATCTTGCCCGCCGATTGCACCTGGGCCCAGACGCGGGCGTGATGATAGGCAGTCTGTTCCGTATAAGGGATGACTGGCAGCACCGACAGGAGCGCGCGCAGGCAAGCTTCCCGAGCGGCCCTTTCCGTCCAATTTTTTTCTATATGACTATGGTATAATGACTATGGTTAGAAATAATAGATGAAAACCATTCCCGCGGGTACGTTCAAGGCCAATTGCCTGGCGCTCATGGATGAGGTGAAGTCCAGGCGGGAGACCG
>CAYOZX010000094.1:0-12009 GCA_964408515.1 uncultured Acidobacteriaceae bacterium
GACTCCGGCAGTCCACTAACTGCGGCCAAAGTGTGTACCGGCGTCCCAATCGCACCCCAGGCTACCGGCGCAGTATTAGCGATCAGATTCAGGGCTGCGGCATGGAACGGCTTGAAACCCAGTCCGATCATGAACGCGCCGGCAATTGCGACCGGCGCGCCGAACCCGGCCGCGCCCTCGATCAGCGCCCCAAAGCAGAAGGCCACCAGCAGAACCTGAAGCCGACGGTCGGCAGTAATGCTGGCCACAGATTCCTTCATGATTTCGAATTGACCGGTCTCGACGGCGATATCGTACAAATAGACGGCGGCCAGGACGATCCAGGAAATCTTGAGGAACCCGAAGGCGGCGCCGTAGGCAAAACTGACCGCGGCGAGCGTCAGCGGCATGCCAAAAACCAGGACCGCCACCAGCATCGCCGCCACCGCTCCGGAGATGGCGCACCAATGCGGCCGAATCTTGAGGCCGACCAGGAATCCGAAGAGGACAACAATGGGAAGGGCCGCAACCAGTGTGGAGAGCCACCAGTGGCCGAATGGGTCATAAACCTGGGTCCAGTGCATGAGCTTAGCGCCAATGGGGTGGTAATTCGACGTAGGAACGGTCCAATGCCGCCACCGAAGCGCACCCCAGCAATTTGAGGGTTCGCTCCACGTCGGCGCGCAGGATTTCAAGTGCGCGTACGACACCGGCGTACCCCGCCGCACTCAGGCCATAAGCGTAGGCGCGCCCACAAAGGACGGCGCGAGCGCCGAGGCACAGCGCTTTCACGATATCTGAGCCGCGCCGGACGCCGCCGTCCATCAGCACTTCGATCTGACCCTTCACCGCGGCTACTACTTCGGGCAGAGCCCGCAGGCTTGGCAGTACGCTGTCGAGCTGCCGCCCACCGTGATTGGAGACCACTACGGCGCCCGCGCCTTCATCCACCGCCCGGCGCGCATCGTCGCCGGTAAGGATGCCCTTGATGACCATCAGGCCGGGCCAGAGCCTGCGAATCCATTTGAGGTCGTCCCAGGTTACGGCCGCGCGCGCCAGGGCCGCAGCAACGTCAATCACCTCCATTGGCCCCTTGCCGGGAATGACGACGTTCGGCAGTTTCGCCATGCCCCCGTCCAGGACGTAGCTCACCAGCCATGCGGGACGTGCCAGCATCTGCGGCAAAAAAGGAATCTTCGGCCACAGGCTTGTTCCCAGCAGTTCCTTCATGCCGTTACGGAAATCACGCTCGCGCAGTCCGGCCACCGGCGTGTCGACGGTGATCACCAGTCCGGCGCACCCTGCCAATCGCGCCCGCTCGATCACCGCCTCGGAAGCTTCCCGTCCGCCCATCAGGTACAGCTGAAACAGCACAGGCCCTGACGAGGCTGCCTTCACGTCCTCCAGCCGATGACCGGAGATGGTCGAGAGTATGTAGGCTGTCCCGGCTGCGCCCGCGGCGCGGGCCGCGCCCGCTTCCCCGTCAGGATGCATCAAGCGGCTATAGCCCACGGGAGCCAACAGGGCGGGAAAGGAAACATCAAGGCCCAGCACTCGCGTCCGCAGATCGCAATTCGAGACCGGCACGGCGTAGCGCGGACGGAAGATCACATCGTCAAACACGCGGCAATTCTCGCGTAAAGTGACTTCGCCGTCGGCGCCGCCGTCGAGATAGTCAAACACGGGCTTGGGCAGCCTCCGCTGCGCCAGGGGACGAAAATCGTGCACGCTGACCACGCGTGGAGAAGCCACCAGGCGAGCAGCTCTACTCACAGCCGATCTCACATTCTGGATTCGTCAGAGTCACAGGGTCCTGCGCGAGAACACGAGATTTGAGAAGCGCGATTATACCGGAGAGGAGCGCGAAGGCAGAAAAGGGTGTTCGTGGACTTCCGTTGAAGATGGGAAGCTGTCAGCTCCACGGCATCGGCATGCGCGAGTCGAAGAAAAGCCAGCGTCTTCGCGATCTCTACATCCCGCTTGCAGCTACGCGCGTCTGATTCCGGTTGATTTTGGCCAGCAGGTCAGACATGGCGGCAGGGTCGAGGGGTTGGGAAAAGAAATATCCTTGGGCATATCCACAGCCCAGCTCTTTCAGCTGGTTCACCTGGGCCTCGGTCTCCGCACCTTCCGCGACCGTGGTCAAGCCCAGCGTTTGGGCCAGCATAATAATGACCTGGACAATCTTGCGCACTTCGGTGTCCGCGTCCATCTGAGAGACAAATGCGCGGTCAACTTTCAGGGAATCGACCGGGAACTGCTGCAGACGGCTTAGAGAAGAATAGCCCGTTCCGAAATCATCCACACTCAGCCGCACGCCCAGGGATTTGAGTTGGGCTAGCACCCATCCGGCCTTCTCCGAATCTCCCATGGCGATGGTCTCCGTAATTTCCAGCTGAACCACGCAAGGGTCAATGCCGGTCTCCTGCAAAATTTGCTGGATCCCCTGGGCCAGGTCAGGATGGGCAAACTCTTTGGCGGTGACATTCACGCTCATGGTCAGAGGATCGGGACCGGGAAACTGATTGTGCCAGGCGCGCAGCTGCTGACAAGCCTGGCGCAACAGCAGCCGGTTCATGGGAATAATCAGGCCGGTTTCGTCCGCCACCGAGATAAATTCGGCCGGGGCGAGCAGGCGATCCGCGCGCTGCCAGCGGGTCAGGGCCTCGAAGCCTGTGATCCTGCCCGTTTGCAGCGAAATAATTGGCTGGTAGTAGGTTCTGAACTCGCCCAGTTCCAGCGCTTTGCGCAGTTCCGTCTCCAGCTCGAGCCGTCGCACAGCTCCCGCGTGCATGGCGGTATCGAACACCTCGCAGCGCGCTTTTCCTGTTCTCTTGGCGCGGTACATGGCGATGTTGGCATCGCGCAACAGGTCCTCCGCCCGGACGCACTGGGGGTTGCTGAGAGCGATCCCCATGCTGGCGGTGATCACAATGTCGTACCCGTGCACCACGAACGGAGCCGAGAGCCGCTGCTGGAGGCGTTCCGCCACGCGGATGGCGTCGCTCGGATTGCGAATGTCCTCCAGAAGCACGCTGTATTCGTCGCCGCCAAGGCGGGCGAGAGTGTCGTCTTTGGAAGTGTCGCCGGCATGCGGAAGGGCGACGGTGTCGATTTCCCGCAGCGAACTGGTCAGTCGTTGCCCGATCTGGACCAGGAGTTCATCGCCTACACTGTGCCCCAGACTGTCGTTGAAGACTTTGAATTCATCGATGTCAATAAAGAGTACGGCAAAAATGTAGTCCGGATGCCGCTTGCATAGAGCCAGTGCGCGCTGCAAACGATCCAGGAAGAGGGCGCGGTTCGGCAGGTTGGTCAGGCCGTCGTGGAAGGCATTGTGCGCCAGCATCTGCTCCGCCCGTTTGCGGTCGGTGATGTCGCGATTCACAATAACCAGCTTCTCGATTTCCCCTTTCGCGTTCCTGACCGGACTCGCCGTCGATTCAAGAATGCGCCATGATCCGTCCCGATGGCGGATGCGATACTCGAGACGCTCGCCCGCTCCGGTGGAGCGGGCCTTTTGCGCCGCTTCAGCCACTCGTGGACGATCATCGGGATGGATCTGCTCGATCGAGGAGGTAGATCGCAGCTCGTCGGCGGAGTATCCCAGAATGCGCTCGTAGGCAGGGCTGTTGTAGATCCGATTGCCCGCGCCGTCCACAACGGCAATCATGTCCGCCGCGTTTTCCGTAATGGCCTGGAAGAGCTGGTCCCGCTCTGCCAGCCGCCGCCGGATGCGCTGCAACTGCATGTGCTGGTACAGGGTGTAGATGTCGAACAGCAAGACCACACACGCCAGACCGCGCACCCAGTCTTTCAGGTCCGTCCAGTACACCCAGTCGCTTTGCGGACGGGTCGGGTAAAAGGTAAATGAGACGATACCCAGGGTCAGGACCAGCGAAACCAGAGCTGCCAGACCCCAGAGCCACCACTCCCGGCCCTCAATCTGCCATTTCTGGACTGCCAGCGTCCTTCGGCCTTTGCCGTCAACCTTCTGAGATTGCTGCGGTTCCATGCGGCGGAGGGTTCCCTGGGACGATTCTAGTCAGGGAAAACGGACGCGAAAGTTACCGAAGTTTGCGCCCGGCGGCTGATTCATCGCCGGGCAGGCTTGGTACGGCTGTTCGTGGTCCCTCCGCTGCGTCATTGACCGCACCTGGCTAGGTCAGGGCGCTGAGATCAAACGGCAAGGAGCGCAGCCGCTTGCCAGTGGCCGCGAAGATGGCATTTCCAATGGCTGGCGCGAGGGGTGGAACTCCGGGCTCACCGATGCCTGTCGGGTCTTGACTGGAAGGAACGATGTGCACCTCGACATCCGGCATCTCCCGCATGCGAGTCGGTTCGTAATCGTCGAAGTTGCTCTGCTCCACCTTGCCCTGGTTGAAGGTCACCTGGTTGCGGAAAACCATCGACAGCGCAAAACCGATGGCGCCTTCGATCTGCGCCCTGACGACGTCGGGATTGACCGCTACCCCGCAGTCCACCGCGGCCACGATGCGCTCGACTTTGATGGACTGCCCGGATGCCAGCACCTCAGCCACCATCGCGACTCGAGTATTGAAGGAGTAGTGATAGGCCAGGCCTCGGCCTCGTCCCTTGGGAATCGGACGGTTCCAGCCCGCTTTCTCGGCTGCCATGCGGATCACAGCCGCGTCGCGAGGCTGTTGGGTTAGCAGATCCAGGCGGAAGGCCAGCGGGTCCTTGCCTGCCAGGTGAGCCAGTTCATCAATCGTGGTTTCGACGACGTGGGCGGTGTGGGTATTGCCCACCGAGCGAAACCAAAGCACAGGAATAGGCGTGGTCGCGTTGTAAGCCTCAACCTCAAAATCGGAGATCGCGTAGGGTGTGTCCGCAAGTCCCTCAACCGTAGTGTGGTCCAATCCGTTCTTGACGCCCATGGCCTCAAACGCCGTGCCCAGCAGAAGTGGCTTGCAGGCGACTTTGTGCTGCCAGCCCGCAATGCGGCCATTGTCGTCCACCCCAGCCTTCAAACGATGCAGCACCAGGGGACGATAGTACCCTCCCTTGAGATCGTCCTCCCGCGTCCACACCAGATGAATCGGGGCCCGGCCCTGAATCGCCTTAGCAATTTGCGCCGCCTCACCCACCCAATCCGCCACAGAAGTGGCTCGCCGGCCAAAGCTGCCTCCGGCGAGCAAGGTGTTGACCTTCACCTGCTGTGGCTTGAGGCCCAGGATCTGGGCGGTCACCATCTGGTCGATGCTCTGAATCTGGCTACCCGCCCAGACTTCCGCCTCGTCGCCGCGGAACTCCACCACGCAATTCAGCGGCTCCATGGGTGCGTGCGCCAGGTAGGGAAAGGTGAACTCAGCCTCGAAAGTCCTGGTCGCGCGGGACAGGCCGCCCGTGGCATCGCCGCGCTTGGCTGCCAGCAGGCCGGGTCGGGCCATCATCGCCCGGTATTCTTCGAGCATCTCCGCCGTCGAGCGCGTCTCCGCCTGGCTGGTATCCCATGTGACCTTCAGAGCCTGGCGGCCGCGCATGGCCGCCCAGGTGTCTGTAGCTAGCACGGCGACTCCGGCGGGAACTTGCACCACGTCCACGACGCCGTCAATCTTCTTGGCGTCAGTCGCGTCGAAGGAAGCGACCTTGGCGCCGAAAAGGGCGGGCCTTCTCAGCACCGCGGTGAGCATTCCGGGGCGACGAATATCCATCGCAAAGGCGGCTGTCCCCGTGGTCTTCCCCTTGGAATCCAAGCGGGGAAGGCGCGTTCCGATCAGATTCCATTCCCGGGAAGACTTGAGCGAAACTTCGGCCGGGACCGGAACCTGCATGGCGTCCGCCGCCAACTCGCCCAGTGTCGCTCTGCGGCCGGAAGCATGGCTAATCACGCTCTTCTCAACCTTTATTTCGCCCGGCGGAAGGCCCCACTTCGCCGATGCCGCGGTGATGAACATCATGCGCGCCGCCGCCCCGACTTTGCGCATCTGCACCCAGGATTCAGCCGTGGACGTAGACCCGCCCGTCCCCATGACCGGACCAAACATCAGGTTGTTGTAGAGCTTGTCATTGCTGGGAGCGAATTCGAAGCGGACGGTTGACCAGTCTGCGCCGAGTTCTTCGGCCACCAGCGTGGCCATGCCTGTGGCCGCACCCTGGCCCATCTCAAGATGCTTGCTCAGGACGGTCACAGAATTATCAGCGTCGATCTTCAGAAATACATTCGGGGCGAAAATCCCTTGCGGTAAGGGCGGGGCGGTTTCTTCGCTGCCTTGGAACGGGACGTGCACAGCCAAAAGAAACATCCCTGCGGTTGCGCTCGCATCCTTGAGAAACTTGCGCCGGGAAGGATCAAAATCTGAACCCTGGGAAACACTGGTCGAAATAATCATAAACCGCTATCTCCTGACATCTCGCGGATCGGTCAAGCCAGGGCTTGGGCGGCTTCATGGATGGCCCGGCGGATCCGCAAATAGGTTCCGCAACGGCAGATGTTGCCCTCCATGCCGAGGTTGATGTCTTCGTCGGTCGGCTTCTGGTTCTGGGTGAGCAAGGTGATGGCCGACATGATCTGGCCCGACTGGCAATATCCGCACTGCACTACATCCAGTTGCTGCCATGCTCGGGTCACGGCTTCCGCCACCCGGCCCGACACACCCTCGATGGTGGTGATCTTCCTGCCCGCCGCGTCTCCCGCCATGATCGAGCAGGAGCGCGCCGCCTGGCCATCGATGTGTACCGTGCACGCGCCGCACATGGCGTGTCCGCAACCGAACTTGGTTCCAGTCAGCTGGAGCTTGTCGCGGATCGCCCACAGCAGCGGCATTTCCGGAGCGATATCAAGTTCATGGGTTTCGCCATTGACATTCAGTTTGATCATTGCAAGCTCTCCTGACGAGCAACCTTACTTCGGGCAGGCCATCCCTCCCGCCACCCAGGTTCGGGTGGCTTCGACGAACTGCGCATGGGCCATCGGCACCGGCTGCCGGCCTGTACCGGGATTCCAGCCGTACAGCACCAATGGTTCTTTTTCCACGTGCTCCACGATTTCCTTGCCCGATCGCCCCCCATTCTGCGCAGGATTCGCGAGCGAGCGGCACAGATCTCCGCTCGACAATCCCTGCCACAGCATGGAAGCGGGCGCCAGTTGCCAATGCAGGCCGCCCGGCGTGCCCGACGTCGGGTTGCTGCCCATATCGTTATGGCAGTTACCGCAGCGCACGGCGCTCACGCCCTGACCCTCTGGTCCCCTCACCACCCGGGGAATATGCAGTCTTCTCGCATCACCCTGTAGCGGCGCATCGAGCTGATGGCAGTTGAGGCATCTTGGGTGCTGCAGGACGGTGACCATCTTGGCCCAGGCAGCCAGGCTTTCCGACTGGTGGGCGCTGGCCTGGCTCCACAACCCGTTGACCGGCCAGAGCACCGTCGTCAACACCGCGATTCCGTAGACAGCCGGCCTGTGAATGCGAGGTCTCGCTTTCGCCATCGGCATCTCCTGTCGCGCCTTCAACGGAGGCAAGGACGTTCCGGGAACGCAGCTCCCGCGTCAACGGGTGACGCCAGAGTGTCACGGGTGAGAGCTGGGAATCAAACCGAGCGAGGATGAGCCATGATAGTCCCCGCGGCTGGGAGTCGCAACTCCAACGGGGACCGATGAAGAGGATAAATCAGGACGAGCGACAGCTGCTCCCATAGCGCTTAACCTGTCTTGGACTGGAACAACTTTAATTCTTTGGGGATGATGAATACAGTTTCATTCTTCTGTAGTTGCAGCTCCTGGAACCGTTCCTGAGGCATTTCCACCTGCACCGGTGCGCCCCACTCCGAAACCGCTTCAATCTTGACCAGCGGTCCGGCGGAGTTGATGTGCTTGATGGTGGCGCGGAAGTGGCTTCCTCCGTTGGGTTGCCGTTGAATATCGAGCAGGTGTGGGCGCACATACACGAACTCGCCCGTTTCCGCGTCGTGGATCGTAGCTCGCTCCTGCTCGTCAATCCGTCCATGAAACAGGTTTACATTGCCCAGGAAGTTGTAAACGAAGGGCGTGGCCGGTTCGTGGTAGACCTCGTCGGGCGACCCAACCTGCTCGATGCGGCCATCGTTCATCACCGCGACGCGATCGGCGACCTCCAGGGCTTCTTCCTGGTCGTGGGTGACAAACACGCTGGTAATGTGCACCTCGTCATGCAACTGGCGCAGCCAGCGGCGGAGCTCCAGGCGCACTTTGGCGTCGAGCGAACCGAAAGGTTCATCCAGCAGCAGCACGCTGGGTTCGACCGCGAGCGCCCTTGCCAGAGCCACCCGCTGCCGCTGCCCTCCGGAAAGTTGCGATGGATAGCGATTGGCCAGGTTTCTGAGCTGGATCAGCTGGAGCAGTTCGTGTACCTTAGCCCGGATTTCGTGGTTCGAAGGACGCAGACTGCGCGGCCGGACCCGCAGTCCAAAGGCGATGTTCTCGAACACGGTCATGTGGCGGAATAAGGCGTAGTGCTGGAACACAAATCCCACCCGGCGGTCGCGCGCCTTGCGCTGCGTGATGTCCTCGCCGTCAAACAACACCGTGCCGGAGTCAGGAAATTCCAGTCCGGCGAGAATCCGCAGCAGCGTAGTTTTCCCTGATCCCGACGGACCCAGCAAGGCCACCAGTTCGCCCGAGGGGACCAGCAAACTCACGCGCTCCAGCGCCGGGAACTGGCCGAACCTCTTGCTGATATCTCTTGCTTCGATGCTCATGCGGCCTGCTCCTCTCCGCTCCAGCGGGCGGATCCGCCATCTGATGCCGGGCTTTCCACTCCACCAGGGTTTTGACCGCCAGCGTGGTCAGCGCCAGCAGGGCCAGCAGCGAGGCCACCGCGAATGCGGCGGTAAATTGATATTCGTTGTACAGGATCTCAACGTGCAGCGGCATGGTATTGGTGCGGCCGCGAATATGTCCCGAAACCACCGACACCGCGCCAAACTCGCCCATGGCGCGCGCGTTGCACAAAATCACTCCGTACAGCAGGCCCCACTTGATATTGGGCAGGCTGACGCGAAAGAAGGTTTGCCAGCCGCTCGCTCCCAGCGCCAGGGCAGCTTCCTCCTCTTCCTCTCCCTGGGCCTGGACCAACGGGATCAGTTCCCGGGCGACGAAAGGAAAGGTCACGAAGATGGTGGCCAGCACGATTCCCGGCACGGCGAAAATCACCTGCAGATCATGCCTCTGGAGCCACGGCCCCAGCCATCCCTGCAGGCCGAATAGCAATACATAGATCAGGCCCGAAACCACCGGCGAGACCGAAAACGGCAGGTCAATCAGCGTGACCAGAAGGCTCTTGCCGGCAAAATCGAATTTGCCGATGGCCCAGGCCGCCGCCACTCCAAACACCAGATTCAGGGGCACGGCGATTGCCGCCGCCAGCAGGGTCAGGCGGATCGCAGCCAGGGCATCCGGCTGGCGCAGACTATCGCCGTACGCGCGCAGGCCCCTTCGCAAAGCCTCTGTAGACACTACGCCCAAAGGTAGAAAGATAAAGACCACAAGGAACACGATGGCCACGCCGGTCAGCCCCCAGCGTATGGCCACGGGCTCGCTCGTCGCCGCCGTGGCCGTGCGCGGCGCCGGCAGAGGTTGCGCGCTCAATGGAATGGCTCCCGCCATGGCTATGCTGTCGCCGTCTCCTTCACCCGCACCTCGCGGCTGCTGCTCCATTTCTGCAGCAAGTTGATGGGCAGCAACAGGGCCATGGAAACCACCAGCATCACCACCGCAATGGCCGTTGCCCCGGTATAGTCGTACTGGTCAAGTTTGGTGATGATCAACAGCGGCGTGATTTCGGTCCGCATCGGCATGTTCCCGGCAATGAACACGACGGAACCGTATTCTCCGACCGCGCGGGCAAACGCCATGGCGAAGCCCGCCAGGGCCGCGGGCAGGATGGTGGGCAGAACCACCCGCGAGAACGTCTGCCAGCGGCTGGCTCCCAGGCTGGCCGCGGCCTCCTCCAGTTCCTTGTCCATGTCCTCCAGCACCGGTTGCACGCTGCGCACGACGAACGGCAATCCGATGAACGTGAGCGCGATGGCCACGCCCAGTGGGCTATATGCGGCTTGGATCCCCAACGCCGCCAGGGGCGCCCCCAGCCACCCGCTCGGGGCATAAATCGTCGTCAGCGCGATACCGGCCACCGCCGTGGGCAAAGCGAACGGAAGATCGACCAGGGAGTCAAAAAGCCTCCTGCCCGGAAACTGGTAACGCACAAGCACCCACGCCACCAGCACTCCGAAGAACAGGTTCACGGACGCGGCGATGAAAGAAGCGCCAAAAGTGAGACGGTATGAGGCCAGGGCGCGAGCAGACGCCACAATGTGCCAGAACTGGCTCCAGCTGATCGAAGACGCCTTCAGAAACGTCGCGGCCAACGGAATGAGGACGATCAGGCTGAGATACAGCACCGTGTATCCCAGGGCCAGCCCGAACCCCGGCAGTATGCTGCGTTTTTTGAGCGCGAAGGTCATCTCATTATTTCGATTCAGCTCTCATCGTTGCCCCAACCGCAGGCGCGAGGCGTGTGCTTTCATATCCCGCCACGTCACTGGGCGCCATAAATCTGATCAAATACTCCCCCGTCGTCGAAGTGCGTCTTTTGCGCCTTTTGCCATCCGCCAAACACTTCGTCTACAGTCACGAGCTTCAGCTTGGGAAAGGTTGCGGAATATTTCTTCGCAATCGATTCCAGGCGCGGCCGGTAGTAGTTTCTGGCGGCGATCTCTTGCCCTTCCGGCGTGTAAAGATACTCGAGATAGGCCTGCGCCAGTTTTCGCGTCCCCTTTTTTTCCACCACCTTATCAACCACGGCCACGGGCGGCTCCGCCAGAATACTTTGCGACGGAACCACGATTTCCAGCTTGTCCGATCCCAATTCCCGGATGGAGAGGAAGGCCTCGTTCTCCCACGCGATCAGGACATCTCCGATCTGGCGCTGCGCGAACGTGGTCGTCGATCCGCGCGCCCCGGAATCGAGCACAGGAACATTCCGATAGAGGCGCTTGACGAAGTCGCGCGCCTTATCGTCGTCGCCGCCGGGCTGCCTCCGCGCGTAGGCCCAGGCGGCCAGATAGTTCCAGCGCGCTCCTCCCGAGGTCTTTGGATTGGGCGTGATGACCGAGACGCCCGGCCTCACCAGGTCGCTCCAGTCTTTGATCTGTTTCGGATTTCCCTTGCGCACCAGGAAAACGATGGTGGATGTGTAGGGCGTGCTGTTCTGTGGCAGGCGCTTTTGCCAGTCGGCGGCAAGCAGGCCGGCATTCTGGGCGATTGCGTCGATGTCATAGGCCAGCGCCAGGGTCACGACATCGGCCGGCAGACCGTCAATGACCGCTCTCGCCTGTTTGCTCGAGCCCCCGTGCGATTGCGCGATGGTGACCGTCTCGCCGGTTTTCGCCTTCCAATAGTTGATGAAGGCGCGGTTGTATTCCTGGTATAGCTCGCGCGTCGGGTCGTAGGAAACATTCAGCAGAGACGACTGCGCCCGGCCTGACACCGCCGTTGCCAACCATGCCGCAAGAATTAGAAGCACTCGGCTCACTCGCTTTTTCCCTTGTAACTGGAGCGCCCGCGTCTTGGTGAAATACCCGCCTGCACCCAAAACGAGGACGGCCCACGAATCTGAATCCGTGGGCCGCTTGAGAACTTGAATGTCTGCTCTGGCTACATTCGATCCTCATGCCCACGCTGACTGCGACACGTACAGCGACAGCCCTTGTTGGGGCGACACGTGGACAGGATTGCGCTGGCAGCCATCGCTTCGCAGTATACCCAAGGGCGAGGAATTAGTCTAGTACTATGATAGACATTCTTGTATTGCCCCGGGTCATTGTTTCCCCGGGTCATCGTTTCCCCGGGGTCACCGTTTCATTGCCTGGTCCTGGGTTCCCCCACTGATCCTTGGTCGCCTCGGCGATTGATGACAGCGCACACCGGCTCTTCTCCCCGGCGACACCGGACGCCAATTCATCAAGTTTCAGCCACCACTTCCGGTGCCGTTTGCTGTAAACACACTGCGGGTCCCTGTTAAACTGGGATCA
>CAYOZX010000095.1:0-11925 GCA_964408515.1 uncultured Acidobacteriaceae bacterium
GGCGGGGGCAGGGCGTTCCAGGCCCCGGAGGTCGAGATCGCCCATTTTGTAAGCCCGGCCCTCGCTGAAGTCGAAGCGGAAGGTGGCGGTTGCGTCGGCGTCGTGCAGCAGCTGCACCAGTTGGATACGAGCGCCCATGTACCCGCGGGTCCCGTAGAGCCTCTTGAGGCTCTCTATGTCTTTGTCGGCGGCGACCGCATCGGCCGGCTGACCGGTACGCAGTTGCATGAGGCCGCGGAGTTGCTCGGCGGGGAAAACCTGGAAGCCGGCCAGGTTGATCTCGGTAAGCTTGTATTGAACGCCGGGGGTGACCGCAAAGACTGCGTCCACGACGGTACCGTCCGGGCTGTTCTCTACGACCTTGGCTTCGGGACCGTCGATCTTCGCCCGCAGAGAGCCCCGGGCCAAGTAAACCGGGAGACAGTTTTTCTGGGCGGCCTGGCGCAGGGCGGAGCGGGAGTAGTCCACCGGAAGCTTGCCGGCAGCGGCTTCCAACAACCGCAATTCCTCCGGGCCGGCGCCGGCAAAGATGATGTTGCGCAAACGGATGGTTTGACCGGTGATGGCGAAGTCAAAAGCCTCTGTCGGACCGTCGGGCGCACCCGCCCGCAGGTAATCGGCCCGGCCCTGGAGGTGGAGTTCGATAGCCAGGGCCTGCAGCGCCTCGGAAACCTGGTCGGGAAGGTCTCCGTTGACCGGAAGCTCGCCACGGAATAGCGGGACCCGGGCGTGCAGCTTCTGCAACAGGTCCTGCTCCGAGAGCCACACGAAGTCGTCGAAATGGGCGGGCACGAACGGGTTGGCGTCAGTGACGTGCAGTTCGAGTCTGGTTCCCGCCTGGGAGACCTGATAGTTATAGGCTACGTCAGTGAAGGCGCCGGTCTTGCCCAGAAACTCGGCGGCGCCTTTGAAGTCTTCTTCGCGGGCGGTGTGACCCTGCTCGAGACCCGTGGCGGCAACAATATCCTCCGACGAGTAACGCTGCGACCCGGAGGCCGTGACGGAGATCAGCCTGGAGGACGATAACACCGGGCTGGAGGGCTTTCGGGTCTGGGCGAGGGACAGACAAACGCCGATCAGGAGGGCTGGAAGAATTCTTTTCACCAGGGCGATTCTAAAACAGGGAGGCGCGACGAGGGCTCTGCCGACATACGCCATTTATCGTTTTGCCGTGGCTACCGGGTCCACTGCCTTGATTTTCACTGTGATATCGATAAAGGCGAGAGCGGCGCGGCTCAGGGCTTTATCCCGGCGGAAGACCAGGGCTATATCACGCCGGATGGGAGCCTCAGCCATGGGGATGGCAGCCAGAACCTTCGCCTGCACGTCCTCCTGCACATTGGAGCGGGCGATGAATCCCACGCCCACGTTGGCGGCTACGAAGCGCTTCAGGAGTTCGCTGGAATCCACCTCCATGGCGTACTGTGGCTTGAGTTTGTGCTCGTGGAAAAGCTTTTCCAGGGGATCCCGGGTATGACGGACTTTGGGCATGACGAGGGCGTAGTTGGCCACTTCGCTGATGGGAGCCGACTTGACTCGGGCCAGGGGATGCTGGGGCGGGGCAATGACCACCAGTTCGTCGCGATGAATGAGCACGACCGTAAGACGGGAGTCGTTGACCGGCAAGGAGACAAAGCCGAAGTCCACAGAATTGTCGATGACCGACTCCAGAATCTTGGCATAATCGGCGCGGGTGATGTTGACCGCTACCTCGGGATACTGATGCTTGAACTCGGCGAAGACCTCGGGCAGGATGTGCAGGCAGGTGCCTTCATTGGCCCCTACGATGATCTCTCCCCGCGGGACGCGCTCGGTTTCGGCGATGGCCGTCACCACCGTCCTGCGGGCCTCCAGGATTTCTTCCGCGAACTTCTGAAACAGCTTGCCGGAGGCAGTGATGGAGACCTTCCCTCCCGAGCGGTCCAGCAATTTGGCCCCAACCTCTTCCTCGAGGGCGCGAATCTGGGAGGAGATGGCCGGCTGGGTGCGGAAACGCTTCTCGGCGGCGCGGGAGAAGGAACTGCGGCGCGCCACCTCCAGAAATGTTTCTAACTGATCGAAGTCCATGGGAGCGGCACTTTAGCCAGTGCTCGAATGAATGCATCCATAAAGCCGCCCTATCCGGTCTATAAAAACAATAAATGTACCCGTGCCCCATACGCGCAGTACACTCACCTGCTGGCCGCGCGGGCTGCGACCGATTGTAGCAGGCGGGACACTGCTCTAAAATCGCAGCCACCCGGCGGTTGCCGCCGAAGCCGTTAAGGAGGATTACATGTCCGATCCCAAAGCCGTCCTGGAATTTGTCAGCAAGAACGGTGTGAAAATGCTCGATCTGCGGTTTACCGACCTGCCCGGATTGCAGCACCACGTTTCTTATCCCATTGATCAGTTGAGCGAAGCGTCGTTTGAGGAAGGCTTCGGCATGGATGGCTCCTCCATCCGCGGCTGGGCCGCAATTCATGAGAGCGACATGCTGCTGATACCCGATGCGGACACATTCATACTCGACCCGTTCACGGAATTGCCCACCATGCTGATGGTGTGCGACGTGGTGGACCCGGTGACCAAGCAGCGCTACGATCGCGACCCACGTTACATCGCCAAAAAGGCGGAAATGTATCTGAGCTCAACCGGGATAGCGGACACAGCGTACTTCGGGGCCGAGGCGGAGTTTTTCATCTTTGACAACGTGCGCTTCGATCAGCGCGAGCAGCACGGGTTTTACTACATTGACGCCGAGGAAGGGCGCTGGAACTCGGGCCGGGCGGAAAACAATCTGGGATACCGTCCGCGCTTCAAGGAAGGCTACTTTCCGGTACCGCCCACCGACCACTATCAGGACCTGCGCAGCGAGATGGTCATGACCATGCAGAACTGCGGGCTGGAAGTGGAATGTCACCATCATGAAGTGGCCACCGGCGGGCAGACGGAGATCGACCTGAAATTCGACTCGCTGGTGCGCTCCGCCGATCACATGATGCTGTACAAGTACGTCACCAAGAATGTGGCCAGCCAGTACGGCAAGACGGTCACCTTCATGCCCAAGCCGCTTTTCCAGGACAACGGGAGCGGCATGCACACGCACCAGTCGCTGTGGAAGGGCGGCAAGCCGCTGTTTTCGGGAGACGGCTATGCCGGCATGTCGCAACTGGCGCTGTGGTACATCGGCGGCCTGATCAAGCACGGGCCGGCACTGGCGGCGATCATCGCGCCCACCACCAATTCTTACAAGCGCTTAGTTCCGGGGTTCGAGGCGCCGGTCAACCTGGCTTACTCGCGGCGGAACCGCTCCGCGGCGTGCCGTATCCCCATGTATTCGGCCTCGCCCAAAGCCAAGCGGGTCGAATTCCGGCCGCCCGATCCGAGCTGCAACCCTTACCTGGCATTTGCCGCCATGATGATGGCGGGCCTGGACGGAATCGAGAACAAGTTCGATCCCGGGCAGCCTTTGGATAAAGACATATACGATCTGGGGCCGGAGGAGCTGGCCAAGGTGCCATCGATGCCGGGCTCGCTGGAGGATGCTTTGGACGCCCTGGAGCGCGACCACGCCTTCCTGCTCAAAGGCGACGTATTCACCGAGGAGTTGTTGAGCACCTTCGTTGAGTACAAGCGCACCAAGGAGGTGGACGCGGTCCGGTTGCGTCCGCATCCGTTTGAATTCGCCCTGTATTACGACATCTAGCTGAGACCTGATTCGAGGGTCGAAAGACAAAAGCCCGGCCGCGCGTGGCCGGGCTTCGGTATTTCCGTATCTAGACGAGAGTGCTGAGAGCGGCGCGATCGGGGCGGGCTGGAATGCTTTCCGGGGCCAGACTGCGAAGAGCCTTTACTTCTTTCACTTCCGGGAGGCCGAGGATGATCGCTCCCAGAGTCGAGTTGGACTTCTCCAACACCATGAGCAGATACTTCTGGGCTACGGCACGGTCGGACGGGTGAATCAGCGACCACCAGCGCCGGATGGACTCCTGGACTTCCCCGGGGTTCTTTTCGCCCTCCACCATGGCGTCCACGAGTTTGTAGACCTTGCTCTTAACAGCTTGGTAGGAGATTGAGACCTCCTGTGGCATCATCCACCCCCGATGGGTTGTCTGGATGCAATACACTCGCCAAACGTATCTCCAACTTCGACAGGGGGTTAGGGGAAAGTTGAATTCTAGTTGTTGGAGAAAACAAGAAGCCCGATATGGATTTACGTAGGCGCGCCTCCGCCCAGGCTGACAGAACAGCGCCGAACAGAGGAGCTGGCTGCTACTGCTTCAGCTGTTTTTCGATGGCGGAAACGACTTCAGAGGAGTCCGGGGTCACAGCCGGTTCGAAGCGCTGCACGACATTGCCCTGGCGATCTACCAGAAACTTGGTGAAGTTCCACTTGATGTCTCCTGCGAGGGAAGGCCCGGTCTGCCCGGTCAAGTACCGGTAAAGAGGGGTTTGATCGTCACCTTTGACCGAAACTTTGGCGTACATGGGAAAGGTGACGTTGTACTTGCGGGTGCAGAAGGTCTTGATTTCTTCGTTGGTGCCGGGTTCCTGGGCGCCGAAGTTGTTGGCGGGAAAGCCTACAATCACGAATCCCTGGTCCCGGTACTTTTCATACAGCGATTCCAGCGCCGAATACTGCGGAGTGTAGCCGCAACGGCTGGCTACATTCACCACCAGCAGGACTTTTCCCTTGAAGTTCGCGAGGGGCAAGGGCTTACCGTCGATGGAAGGCAGCGTGAAGTCGTAAATGCTGGCAGCCAGGGCCGATCCGGCCATGAGGATCACCCATCCCAAAAGAAATGTGCGGAGGCTTCGATTGCGCGCGGCTCTCACGGTATCTCCTTGTCGCTGCTGAAAGTCCGGGCCAAAGTTGAACTGAGAATACCGGAGAAGATGGCCCATAGCAAGCAGGCCCTGCCAGTGGAGTCCCCGTTTGGCAGGAAGCATGTGGCGCTTTTGCCTGGCAGCCTTTGCGATCGAACTTTTGCGAACACTGCCGCCTGCCCGGCACGATTGACCCCACAAGGTACAATGTGGCGCCCCGGCGGAGGGAAGCCCTCAAGTCTGGGCGGCGCGCGCGGAGCGCGGCGAGAACCACGAGTCGCCTTGCGCGCTGCGGCCGCTTCGCCAAACAGAAATCAATGAAAACTCTTGCGGAGGCCCTCATGAAGCAGGCGCTGCTGTGGATGTGGATCGGCCTGGCTGTACCCGTCATCGCCGCGGCACAGGTCCAGCCGGCGCATGGGGCCGCGACCGCGGCGTCCGAACGCCTGTTCTTACCCCGGGACATGTTTTGGGGATACGGGGAGTTCGACATCGCGCCTCCGCATAATGAAATCGACCCGAATCTGTGCCGGGCAGATGCGGGGATCACCGGCGGCGCAGACTCGCCCTGCAATGCGTTCGCCCGCTACATGATCTCGGGATATGTGGAGATCCGGCCTTTTGGCCGGACGCCGCTGCGGCGCTTCTTTGTGTTTGGGGAGCCGCGTTTCCTGTTTGGTAAGAACCTGCCGCAGACGCTTTACACCTGGTCGATGGACGCGATCGGGGTGGAGAAGTCCTGGGGCGCCGGGATTTACATCGGGAAGGGGTTTGAGATGCGAGTGACACAACACTTTCTTTTCAGCCGTTTTGGGGCTCGCGACCGCAACCTGGGCCCGGCTGACCTGGGGCCCAACGGGCCCTGGGGGCGATACAACATGATCGGCGTGCGGAAGTATTTCGGGCAAAGACGATACTAAGGGTATGCTGAAAGCCCGAGCCCAGTGAATTGTCCTCAGAGAAACTGCCAAATCAGCCGATCGAGCCAGTGGCATCGGAGAAAACCAGCCGGTCTATGGCGGGGGTAGCAGGTGAGCACGCCCGTGTCGGCACCCCAGGTGAGAGTTCGTGCAATCATCCGGAGAGGACGGGTTTGAGCCTGGATGGCCTGGCCGCCCGCCTGTCGCCGGCCCTGGCCGCGGCGTTGCCGCCTCTGCTCGCGGAGGCTCCTGATCCCGAGGGCGCCCTGCTCCGGTTGGAACGGTTGAGCGAATCGGAAGAAACGGTGCGCCTGCTTGAACAGCATCATTTTCTGGCGCACTACGCGGTCATGGTCTGCGGGCACAGCCGGTTTCTGGGAGAAACCCTGGTCCAGAACCGGGATCTTCTGGTGTCCTTCCTGAGGGAAAAGAACCTCGACCGCAGCTTCTCGCGGGAGGAGTTTCATCAGGCCCTGGCACGCTTTCGCGCCCGATCGTTCGAAACCGATGTGTCCCTGCTCCTGGCGCGGTTCAAGCGGCGGGAATACGTCCGCATCATGCTGCGCGACGTACTGAAAATTGCGCCCCTAGCGGAAACGACAGCGGAAATTTCTGCTCTGGCGGACGCCCTGATCGAAGCGGCGCTGCGCGAGAGCGAGAGCCGGCTGCGCCACCGCTATGGCACGGCGCAACACGTGGATGCAACCGGCCGGCTGGTGGATACGCCGTTTGCCATCCTGGCCCTGGGCAAGCTGGGTGGGAACGAGCTCAACTACAGCTCGGACGTCGACCTGCTGTACCTGCACGGCGACGGCGAGGAGCCGCCGGGAGCGTCCATCTCGAACCGCGAATACTTTATTCATCTGGCGCAGCAGACCACGGCCACTCTGGTGCGCCTCACCCGCGAAGGACCAGTGTTTCGCATTGACCTGCGCTTGCGGCCCCAGGGCGGGGAAGGCGAGCTGGCCATCGGTTTCTCGCATGCGCTTGCTTACTACACGAACGTGGCTCACGACTGGGAGCGGCAGGCGCTGATCAAGGTGCGGCATGCCGCGGGCGACGCCAACCTGGCTCGGGAGTTCATCCGGGCAGTGCAACCCCATGTGTATACCCCGGAGGTGAATTTTGCCGCCATTAAGACAGCCCTGATGGCGCGGGAGAAGATGCACCGGCGGCGGCGGCAGACGAAGACGCCGCAGCCGCCTGAAGCTGGGGATGTAAAGCTGGACCGGGGCGGGATCCGGGACATCGAGTTCCTAGTGCAGTGTCTGCAGCGGGTCTATGGGGGCGCCGAGCCGTGGTTGCGGTCGGGGGGCACGCTGTTTTCCCTGCACAAGCTGCATGACAAGGGACACATCAGCGGCAAGGAGTTTCACGATCTGACCAGCGCGTACGAATTCCTGCGCCACGTGGAACATCGCCTGCAGCTGCGAGAAGGGCAACAGACCCATCGCTTGCCAACACAGGAGAGCGAGGCGCGCATTCTGCAACGGGCTATGGAGGGCTATGGTCCGGGCCAGCAGCGCGAAGGCAATCTGACCTCCCTGGTTCAGGAGCGAATGGCAGCGGTAGCGGAGATCTATGAGCGGGTGATTTATCAGCAGAGGGCGCGCGGCGTTCAGCGGGCTCCCGCGCCGGGTTTCCAGTTGTTCGGTCCGTTCGACCCCGCGGCGGCGCCGGTCCAGGCCAGCCAGCCCATGCTGGAGCGGCTGGCGGTTGAAGCGCCTTCGCTCCATGAGGTGCTGAGCCACCGGAAGCTGGGCGTCCAGGGCCGGAAGAACCTGCTGCGCTTTCTGGGAAGCGCTTTCAGCAGTTCGCAGAGCTATGGCACGGTATTGCGGAATCAGGAGGCACTGGCCCGCGCCGCAACTCTGTTTGAAAGCAGCGAGTACCTCAGCGAGATTCTCATCCGCCATCCGGACGAAATTGTCACCCTGGCCACGCTGGAGGAAGAGCGCGCCGCCGCTCGCGGGACCGGCTTGTTTGAGCTGGCCTCTGAATTCGAGCAGACGCCTGCCGATCCAGTATTCGCGTATCTGGCAAATTCGCCGCTGCCCTATAGCGAAAAGCTCGCCCTGTTGCGCCAACATTTCCGCCACCGTGCCTTCGTGGTGGGCGCGCGGGACATCCTGCAGAAGCGGAATGTCTATGACTCCTTTGCCGATATGACGGCCGCCGCAGAAGCCGCCATCGCCACGGCGTTCAACCTGGCGGGTTCTCCGCAGAGCCTGGCGGTAATGGCGCTGGGCCGGCTGGGGAGCGGCGAATTCGGGCTGCTCTCCGATGCCGACCTGCTTTTTGTGTGCGGAGAAGAGGACGATCACTGGTCTATGACCAAATGCGCGGAGCAGGTCATGCACGTGCTCGGAGACTATACCCGCGAGGGCATGGTTTTTCCCGTGGATGTGCGTCTGCGTCCACGAGGAACGGAAGGCGAACTGGTGCTGACTCCGACTCAACTGGCGGTCTACTTTGAGCAGGAAGCACAGGCCTGGGAGGCGTTGATGTACACCAAGCTGCGCCTGCTGGCCGGCTCGCAGGCTCAAGGGCGGTGCGCAATCTCTGGACTGCCATCTTTATTTGCAAGGTTTGCCGCCGACTCCGGGTTTGGCCCGGCAGTGTGCGAGATGCGAGGCAAGCTGGAAGCTCTGGAAGCGCCGGAGAAGAGCTTTAAGTTTTTACCCGGCGGGCTCTATGACGTTGATTTCATCACCAGCGTTCTGTTGATCAAGGCGGGAATAGCCAATCGGCAAGGCAGCCAGCGAGATCGCTTGTGGCGCTGTGCCGCAGCCGGTGCGCTGGACAAGAGCGACGCGGCCAAACTGGATCATGCCACGGAAATGCTGCGAACGGCGGAACACGTGTCCCGGCTGGTGGCAGGCCGGGTGATCAAATGGCTGCCGCCGACGGAGCACGGCAGGCAGGTGGCGGAGAGGATTGCAGGTCAGGTCCTGCAGCGCGAGTTTGCAGAAGGGCTGGAGAAAGAGCTGGAAAACCAGTGCAGGGAAGTCCGGGCCATCTATCTGCGCGTCCTGGATGGCGGCAGCCAGGGTTGAACCACGGAGGACACGGAGGGCACTGGGGACCTGACATGGGTTCAAACCACTGAGGACACCGAGAGCACGGAGGACCTGACCGGGGTGCAAACCACTGAGGACACGGAGAGCACTGGGGACCTGACACGGGTTCAAACCACGAAGGACACGGAGGGCACGGAGGACCTGACGCGGGTTCAAACCACGGAGGACACGGAGAGCACGGAGAACCGGGCACGGGTTCAAACCACTGAGGACACGGAGAGCACTGAGGACCGGGCACGGGTTCAAACCACTGAGGACACCGAGTACACGGAGAAGGGCGAATGAGGCCGCCGGTCAGGTCGGGCGGACAGTATAGGCGGGGACAGCGGCGCGCTGACGGTTGCGCCGAACCATCCAGATGATGAGGGCCACCAGGCCGCCGATGAAAACGAGCGGCAGCAAAAGGATCAGCACAGGCCAGGCGGCAGACTCGACCGCAGTCACATCTCCGCCCACGGTGGCCTGGGGATCGCGATAGGCCGAGCCGCCAATCGCCACCAGGTCGCCGGCCACCTGAACGCCATTGCCCAGACGCGTATGGCCCCCGATCGCGACGGCGTCGCCCGCAATGGAAGCCCCCTGCTCGGCGATGATGTTGCCGTGCAAAGTCACGACATCTCCCGAGACGTGCCCGGCCACACGAACCGAACAATTGAGGCAGGTGACGTCGCCGACAGTTTCGTTGCTGGCGATGCGGATGTCGCGGTTGAACTGAAAACGGTCAGAACCTACTTTTGCAGCCGGTACGGCGTCTGAAGTCAGGAATGTCGCGACGGCGAGCGTAAGCAGCGAGAGGCAACGGAGCATGGGGGATCTCCTGGGCACTGCGCTGCGACCAGTATATCGCGGTGGCGCGCGCACTT
Source organism: uncultured Acidobacteriaceae bacterium (assembly GCA_964408515.1). GTDB lineage: Bacteria > Acidobacteriota > Terriglobia > Terriglobales > Acidobacteriaceae > CAYOZX01. The sequence goes on from CAYOZX010000095.1 coordinate 9,673, forward strand.
GTCTTGGATACCCGTGGCCTTCATGGGTGTTTGGACTTCAGGGCATAGTTGCGGGCAACGCCGAACGCCGTCACGCTGATATGGCCAATGGAGAGCCAGCGTTCCAGCCGGTGATGCCCGCTGCGATGAAGCAAATAGGAAAAGCCTACGGAAGCTGCAGTGGCTGCCGCCTCCAAACTGGCAAACGCGGCCGAGTTGTTGACGACATCGTCGGGGAGCAGGACTTCCTCCCGGCCGCGAGCCTGCATGTTGCGAGTGGACGCGTAGTCGAGCCCGCGGAAAACCCCAATGCCGGAAAACAGCAGGATATTGTTCCGGTTCCAGAAAGCATGCGGCGACTCAACCGTTACCCGCCGCGCGGTCGCCGGCGGGAGGGGCGCGGGTGCGCCAGAGACAGGAGATTGCGAAGTGGAGTCCTGCGCTGCAGCGGCGCAGGAAATTACACCTGCCAAGAAAAGAACGCTGGTCTTGAAAAGGCGATCCATCTCCGCATTCTATCGAGCGATGTCTTTGGGGTCGCGTTACGAGTGTACTGTGATGGTGCGGGTGCGGTGCGCCGCCGGATAGCCGGACCGCGTCTGTGTATCCCCACCGTTGTCAAACCTCCCGCAATAAGCGGCCTTGTATAATGACTGGTTTTCCTTCCTGCGGAGGATTTGTAATGGCGGCTTCTTACAACGGCGTGCCCGTGCCGGCAAACGGCGCCGGCGTCACCTATGACAACGGGCGTTACCAGGTGCCGGACAACCCGATCATTCCCTTCATCGAGGGCGACGGCACAGGCCGCGATATCTGGAAGGCCTCGGTGCGCGTCTTCGATGCGGCCGTGGAGAAGGCCTACAAGGGCAGGAGGAGAATCGCCTGGTTTGAGATTTTTGCGGGCCAAAAGGCCATGTCGAAGTTCAAAACATGGCTGCCGGACGATACTGTTTCCGCCATCCGCAATTTTCGAGTCGCGATCAAGGGACCGCTGACCACGCCCGTAGGGGGCGGCATCCGCTCGTTGAATGTGGCCTTGCGGCAGATACTCGACCTCTACGCCTGCGTGCGCCCAGTGAAGTACTACCAGGGCGTGCCTTCGCCGGTGAAGCATCCGGAGCGCATGGACGTGGTGATTTTCCGCGAAAACACCGAAGACGTGTACGCCGGAATCGAGTGGGAGCAGGGAACGGCGGAGGTGGCGCGGCTGATCGAGTTTCTGAACAAGGAGATGCTCAAAGGCGGAAAGAAACAGGTTCGGCAGGACTCGGGAGTGGGGATCAAACCCATCTCGGTGACCGGAACCAAGCGTCTGGTGCGCATGGCCATCAAGTTTGCGCTGGAGAACCGGCGCAAGAGCGTCACCCTGGTGCACAAGGGCAACATCCAGAAATTTACTGAGGGCGCCTTCCGCAAGTGGGGATATGAGCTGGCGACCGAAGAGTTTCGCCACCAGGTGGTGACCGAGCGCGAGAGCTGGATTCTGGACAATCAAGACAAGAATCCGAAGTTGACGGTCGAGCAGAATGCGGCCCTGATTGAGCCGGGGATGGAATTCGCCACCGAGGATTTCCGCCAGTCGGTTTACAAGGAAGTAAAGGAGGTTCTCGATGCGATTTACGCGACCCATGGCCAGGGCGCGTGGAAGAAGAAGCTCATGATCAACGACCGCATTGCCGATTCCATTTTTCAGCAGGTGGTGACACGCGCGGACGAGTATACGGTTTTGGCTACGCCCAACCTGAACGGCGACTACATTTCCGACGCCTGCGCCGCGCAGGTGGGCGGGCTGGGGATCGCGCCGGGGGCCAATATCGGCGACGGCTACGCCTGCTTTGAGGCCACGCACGGCACCGCGCCGAAGTACGCGGACAAGGACGTCATCAATCCGGGGTCGGTGATCCTTTCGGGGGTGATGTTGCTGCGGTTCCTGGGATGGAACGAAGCGGCCGATCTGGTGGAGCGGGGCCTGGAACGAACCATCCAGCAGAAAAAGGTTACCTACGATTTCGAGCGCCTGATGGAAGGCGCGACCAAGGTCAGAACCAGCGAGTTCGCAAACTACATCATCGAGAACATGGGCGCGGGCGTGCTGAGCGCCGCGGATTGAAAAGGAACAGACCGCGAGGGCACGGAGGTGAGGGAATCCTTCGTGGTCCCGGGTCTGCGTCATGGTGACCAGCAGAGGGAGGCGTTGATGCGCAAAAAAGTGACAATCGTGGGCTCAGGCAACGTGGGGGCGACGGCGGCCCACTGGATTGCCGCCAAAGAGCT
>CAYOZX010000096.1:0-3905 GCA_964408515.1 uncultured Acidobacteriaceae bacterium
CCAGCCAGCCGAAGATGTCGATATTGTCCCAGCCTTCTTTGTTGTCGCCGCGCGGAGGATAGTAGTTGATCCTCACCTTATGGAAGATGTTGCCGTAAAGCTCCGGATAGAGGTTGGGCTGCAGAATATGTTCCAGGGCTCCCAGCTTCGACTCTTCTTTGGTCTTGAAGGAACCGGGATCATCCAGCACCTCGCCGTCTCTGTTGCCCAGAATGTTGGTCGAGTACCAGCCGCTGAGTCCGAGCAGGCGCGCCTTGAAGGCGGGCGCCAGCACTGTCTTCATCAGGGTTTGCCCGGTCTTGAAGTCCTTGCCGCAAATGGGGACTTCGTGCTCGCGCGCGAGTTCCAACATGGCTGGGACGTCTAGTGTCAGGTTGGGTGCCCCATTGGCGAAAGGCACGCCTTCCTTCAAGGACGCGTAGGCATATACCATGGAAGGCGCAATCGACTCGTCGTTTTCCTTCAGCGCTTTTTCCAACGCCTTCACGCTCTGGTGCGCGGCTGTGGGCTCGATGAAGGTCTCGGTGGAGGCGCACCAGATCGTAATCAGCCGCGAAGCCCCGCTTGCCTTGCGAAAGTCACGGATATCCTGGCGAAGCTGCTCGGCGAGGTCCAACTTGTTCCGGCCCTTCTTGACGTTGGGACCCTCAATCTTTTTCACGTAATTGTGGTCGAAGACAGCCTTTTGCGGCGTGATGGACTGCAGCCGGCTCTTCACCTGATCCAGAAGATCGCGATCGAGGACGCCCGCCTTCGAGGCTGCCGCGTACATATCGTCCTCGAAAATGTCCCAGCCGGTGAAAACCAGGTCATTCAGGCCGGCCAGCGGGACAAATTCCTTGATCTTGGGGGAACGGCCTTCGGTGCGTTTGCCCAGCCTGATGGTGCCCATCTGGGTAAGCGATCCGATGGGCTTAGCCAAGCCCTTGCGCACCGCCTCCACCCCCGCCACAAAGGTGGTGGCCACAGCGCCCATGCCTGGGATCATGACCCCCAGTTTCCCCTTGGGCGCTTGAATGCTGCTGCTCTCGCGTTTCAACTCCACTCTCACCTGCTTCGGGCGTTTGGCCATGTTGGGGATGCTTCCTTACGGGATACGTGGGAGTTGCGCAAACGGACTATGTTCTCGTATCGAGCCAGCGATTGCAAATGCCGAAGCAGCGAACGGCGGCGCCAACCATGCGAATGGCGCCCAGCGAGTGGAAATCCTAACCAGGCCCGAGTGCGCCCGCTGCCATCACCTCTCACCGGGCATCGAGATCCACACTCTTCAGCGGCAAGTCCCAGTGCGCGTCCAGAATCTCGAACCGGCGCTGTTCCTCCTGCTCGTAGGTCTTCTGGTCGGGATAGAGTTGCTTCTTCAGCGCGTCCTCATCGAAAGGTTCGTTGGCCACGGTCGCATTCTTGAAGACGATGGTCACACGATAGTCCCAGCGGCCGTCTTCAGTGGCGTGGTAGCGCGGCTGGTCCATCCAGACCTTGAGCATGCGCCCCATCTCCACCTCCTTCTTAAGCAGCGGGTAATGGTTCTTCTTGAACAGGCGGAGAAATTCATCGGCGTGCCCCCACTTGGCTTTGTAGTAATACTCGACCACGAAAGGCTGGCCCGGCCCCGCGGGCGCGGACTGGGCTATAGTATTTGAAGTCATCAACACCGCGGTCAGCAGCATGAGCATTGGCTTCATAGATGGATTTCCCTCGCGTTGAGAATTCTGATTCTGGATTTTCGAATTCGAGGTTCCAGACTCCTGGGCGAACAGACAATCCGCAGTCTGAAATCTTCGCTCCGCACTCTTTCCTACTCGGTCCGCATTCTATTCTGCCAGTGGGACCAGATAAACCATAGGATTCCGGCGGCGAGCACAAGGCCGATGACCAGGTCAAATTCGTGGAAGTATTTGCCCAGCTGACGCCAGTTCTCGCCCAGCTTCATGCCCAGCCAGGCCAGCCCAAAGCACCAGGGCCATGATCCCAGGAAAGTGTAGATGTGGAAGCGCGCGCGGGGCATGCGGGCGATCCCGGCGGGGAGTGCGATGAAGGTGCGGATTACCGGCAGCAGGCGGGCAATGAATACGGCCAGATAGCCCCAGCGCAGAAAGAAGCGGTCGGCCCAGTCCAGTTCGCGCCTGCCCATCAGAATCCAGCGCCCGTATCTTTCCACCAGCGGCCTGCCGCCGTAACAGCCAATTTCATAGGCCACGAGCGAGCCCAGATTGCAGCCGATTGCGCCCGCCGTAGCCGCCCAGAACAGATTCATCGATCCCTCGTAAACCAGATACCCGGCGAAGGGCATGATCAACTCCGAGGGCAAGGGAATACAGGCGGACTCGATTGCCATGAGCACGGCGATCCCGCCGTAGCCGGTGGCAGCCACCACAGACTTGATGAAGACGAACAGAATGCCGAGAATTTTTTCGGTCATGCGACGAACATGTTGTGCGCGCGCCCCGCTGGGGGCAACGCCGGCCTGGGAAGTGCTTGATTCGCCAGGGCGGCGTGCTTCAGAACGCGCCTTCCTGGGTAAAGGTATATCCCAGCAACGAGGCGCCGCCCGCGTTCTTCACCACTTTGACGCGCACGGTTGGCACATCGGGGGCGGTCAAACCGGCCGGACGCAGCAGAGCATATTGGGTAAATACTTCGCTGTAAACCTTGGTGACCAGATAGTCCTGCCCGTCCGTATCGCTGCGCCACACCTGCCCGAGTTGGATGGACTTTACCGCCACGTGAAACTCCCTGAATTGTATGAAAGAGCATTCTCAGACTAGCGGCTGACTTGCGGGCCGTCAATCGCCGCCATGGTTCGGACAGTTACCAAAGGGCGAATTGAGGACGAAGGACGGCGCCTGTCGTCACGCACTCAGCCACCCAGCGCACGAACGCGAACGCTTAGGAGTCCGCTTCTGCGGATCGCGGGACGGTGCAGGAATGGTCCGATTTGTTAAGATCAATGCTCCATTTTGAGGACAGCTCATGCCCCGGGGAATAACGCCACGACAACCCGCCAGAACCGGACGGCACGAGGGAGTGCGGCATGTGCGCCGAACAGCAGTCGCGGCCCTTCGACCGACGCGCCGCAGCGCCGTCGCCCCTCCTCGCGCAGAGCGCTCGCCCGCACGGAAGCCTTCGCCTGCGGCCACCAAGCCAGCGGGCGCGAAATCCCGAAGCAAAGCCGCTTATGATCCCTTGGCCCCGGAGCGTATTCAGGAAATCTTGCGCCGGCTGGATCAACTCTATCCCGAGGTCACCTGCGCCCTGCAACATAAGAGTGCCTGGGAGCTCCTGGTAGCGACCATTCTCTCCGCCCAATCGACCGATGTACGCGTCAACATGGTCACTCCTGAGCTGTTCAGGAGGTATCCCAACTTGCAGGACTTCGCGGCCCTTACTCCCGAGCAGCTTCAGCCTGAAATCCGTTCCACGGGCTTCTTCCGCAACAAGTCAAAGTCGGTGATTGGCGCCGCGAAGAAGATTCTGGCCGATTTTGGTGGGCAGGTCCCGGAGCAGATGGAACAGTTGCTCACCCTGCCCGGAGTTGCGCGCAAGACCGCCAACGTGGTGCTGGGCACCTGGTTCAGGAAAAACGAAGGCGTGGTCGTCGATACTCACGTGCAGCGCATCAGCCGCCGCCTGGAGCTTACACGCAACGATGATCCCGCGAAAATCGAGCAGGATTTGATGAAGGTCATTCCCCGCGAGCGCTGGACGCTGTTTTCCCACCAGATCATCTGGCACGGACGCAAGCTCTGCATCGCCCGCCGCCCCAAATGTGTGGACTGCCCATTGGAAAATATCTGCCACGCCGCCGACAAGACCTGGAACACGGTGGAGATTCATAAGAATGCAAAATAGGACTCTAAAAACTCACCGAGGTTTTCTGTGCGCTCTTGGCGAATGCTTCGCGC
>CAYOZX010000096.1:4005-11703 GCA_964408515.1 uncultured Acidobacteriaceae bacterium
CAGAACCAGCAGAGTCTCTCCATCGAGCGGCTCTACATGACCCGGTCGGTGGGGGCGAGCGCGTGGTCGCCGGACGGCAAAACCGTCGCCTTCATTTCCAACATCAGCGGCCGCAACAATATCTGGCTGGTCTCAGCCGAAGGCGGCTGGCCGGTCCAACTGACGGTCAGCGACCAGCGCCAGACCTCTCCCGCGTGGTCGCCGGATGGCAAGTGGATCGCCTACCAGTCCGACTACGATGGCGACGAACAGTGGGACATCTTTTTTGTTTCCCCCAACAGCGGGCAGGTCGTCAACATCACCAAGACGCGGGAGATTGCGGAGGAGAATCCCACCTGGTCGCCCAGCGGCCGCTATCTCGCCTATACGGTGAAGCCGAAGACGTCTTCGGTATACGAGATCGACGTGTTTGACACGCTGATGCGTGACACCAAACATCTGACCACCGGCACGCCGAACGACAAGATGAATGTAAGTCCCGTCTGGTCGAAGGACGGCAAGTGGATTGCCTACACCCAGCAGCAGGCCAAGGGCACGGACTCGAATATTTTCATTGCGGAAGTCGCCGCCGGGAAAAGCACGCTGTTGACGCCGCACGACGGCGAGCAACTCTATACCGCAAACGACTTCTCTCCCGACGGCAGACAGCTGCTGATCACATCGAACGCGGGGAACGGTTATGACAATGTGGGCCTGCTCGACATCGCGTCACGCAAAATTGACTGGCTGACCAGCGAGAAATGGGAGGTCGAGGGCGGCGGCTTTTCCCCGGATGGCAAGGCCGTAACCTGGACCCTCAACGCCGACGGCAATGCTGACATTTGTGTACATGAGCTGGCTTCAGGAACCACCACTACCCTGCTGTTGCCCAGGGGAATCAACTCGTCGGCCGGCTCGGAGTCGGCTTTCAGCCACGATGGCTCGCGGCTTTTGTACCACCATAACGGCCCTGCCGCGCCCAACGATCTGTGGGTCTACTCTCTGGCTGACGGGAAGTCGCGGCAGATCACCCAATCGCTGGTGGCAGGCGTGCGCTCCGAGGACATGGTCGAGCCTTTCCTGGTGCACTATCCCAGCCGCGACGGCAAGTGGACGATATCAGCCTTCGTTTACGTGCCCTACAACATGGCGCGCAACGGGCAAAATGCCGCCGTCGTCTACGTGCATGGCGGTCCGGCCGCGCAAAGCCTGAATTCCTTCAGCCGCGTGATCCAGCACCTGGTGAATCAGGGTTACATGGTGATTGCGCCCAACTATCGCGGTTCCACGGGATACGGCAAGGAATTCCAGCAGGCGAATCTGTTCGACATGGGGGGCGGTGACCTCCAGGACGTTCTTGCGGCTGCGGACTTTATCAAGCAGACCGGTTATCTCGACCCCAAGAAACTGGTGGTGATGGGCGGTAGTTACGGCGGCTACCTCACCATGATGGGAGTGACCAAAGCTCCGGAGATGTGGGCGGCGGGAGTGCCCATCGTTCCCTTCGTGAACTGGTTCACTGAGATTGCCAATGAAGACCCCGTGCTGCAGCAGTCCGACCTTGCGACCATGGGCGATCTCGAAAAGAATAAAGACCTGTACCGCGACCGCTCGCCGATTTTCTTCGCCGACCAGATCAAAGCGCCGCTGCTGCTCCTGGCCGGAGGGAACGACCCCCGCTGTCCCAAAGAAGAAGCACAGCAGGTGGTGGAAGAGGTCAAGAAGCGCGGCGGCGCGGCCGAACTCAAGATTTACGAGAACGAGGGCCACGGCTTCGCGCGCGTTGAAAATCTGATCGACGCCTACCAGCGGGTGTCTGGCTTTCTGAAGGCGCGGGTGCCGCCGGCTGACTGCGGATGTTCCTTGAACCTTGAGGCCGCTGAGACTCGTCCGTGAACGCGGCTTGAGAATTGGGCCGGCGGGCCCGCCGTCTCTAGTCTTGCTTACGGCTTCTTCACAAACTTTTCAAAAAAGTCGCCCGCATTCCAGTGCGGGCGCTCGGTGCGTTGCGCCACTTCGTAGCCCACGGCCAGATCCACTTGCGTACACTTCACCGTGGCATTGAAGTCGAGAGGCTGACTCATGTCGTCGCCAGGCATGTGATAACGCTGCGTTTCCCAGTCGAGCTGCATCTTCTTGCCGTCGAGGGCAGGGCTGACCGCCTGCAGTCCTTCTTCGATGTACAGTGAGGGCACACCCTGCAGGATGAAGGAATACTGGTCGCTGCGGATGAAAAAGACCTCCTCCGGCAGGGGATCAGGACTGACCTGCAAATTCATATGACGGGCAACGTCGGCCGCCAATTCGCCCAGGCTGGAATGTTCTCCGCCCAGGGGTACGATGTCCTTGAAATCGTAGAGGAACGACACCTCGTCCATGTTGATGTCGGCTACGATCTGCGCGATGGGAACCGTGGGATTCTGAGCGTAATAGTCGGATCCGAGCAGTCCCTCTTCCTCGCCCGTGACCGCCAGAAACAGCAGCGAGCGCCGCGGCGCAACCGGCATGCTGGAGTAGGCCCGGGCCATTTCGAGCAAGGCGGCGCTTCCCGAGGCGTTGTCGGCTGCGCCGTTGTAAATGCTGTCACCGTTGACGGCATCGCCGATTCCGAGGTGGTCGAGGTGGGCGGTGAACGCCACGTATTCGTTCTTGAGTTGCGGATCGGAGCCGGGAAGGATGCCGGCGACGTTGGGGCTGTTGACCTCCGAATGGCGGCTGACCACGCGCAGCGTCACTTTGGCGCGCAGGGGCATGGTGTGCACCCGGCCCTCACCCGCGGCATCCAAGACCTCCTTCCAGGGCCGGGCTGCGCCCTCAAACAGCAGCGCGGCCGTGCCGGGACCGATGGTGGCGTAGGCGCGCAACTGGGGTTCGGCGCCGTTGGGCATTCCCTTTTCGTCGAGCCAGCTCAGCGCCGGAGCGCGGTAGAAGCGCACATATTCGGAGAAGGGCGTCCGTTGTTCTACCTTCCCCGCCCAGATGGCAAGAAATCCCACCGCACCGTGGGCCGCAGCCATGTGTCGCTTGTTTTCGCCGGCGGAGAAATGCGCGCCCGGCGCCGCCGGCAATTGAGGTGGCGCTCCGTAGAGCGCGGCCACGATCTTGCCGCGCACGTCCAACCCCGCATAGTCATCGTAGTGAAACTCAGGCGCGGTCACGCCGTAGCCCACAAACACGACCTCCGCACTGGCGGTTGAATCGCTGGAGAGCGGGTTGCCTTGCAGGACGAAGTCTTTGTCGACGGCCAGCTTCTTCTCCGCGCCGCCATTGTCGACCAGCATGGACGTCTGGTCCCGCAGCAATTCAATCTTCCGGAAGCGGACATTCTGGAAGTACGAGCCGTCGACGCCGCCAGGCTTGAGTCCCATTTGCGCGAACTGTGCTCGGACATAATTGGCCGCGAGTTGATAGCCACGCGTGCCCGTGCCCCGGCCTTCCAGCAGATCGTCGGCGAGAAACGCCATGTGGGAGCGCAGCGCCTCGGGACGAACCCGTTCCAGCAATTCTTCCGGCGGATAGATGGGGGCGGCCGCCTGGCAGTGGAGAAGCAGGCCAGAAAGGCCGAGGCATGAAAAGACAACTGCGCGTCTTAGTGGCAACGAGACCCTCCGGAATTCTTGCGATCTAGCTCTCCGAACAGTATTTCTGCCTTCAACTCCACCCGCCACCCGATAACTGATTACGGATTTCTCTGGCGAAAGGCGACAATGGCATCGATGAGGCCGGGGATCGTGTAGCGCTTGGCCTCAATATCGGCCCTGAGCCCAAACTCCCGAAGGGTAGACGAAGTAACCGGCCCAATGGAAGCATATTTCATCTTCGCAAGACGTTTCGTGCCCGGCGCCTTCCCGCTGAGTGCCACAAAATTCCTGACCGTGGAGGAACTGGTGAACGTGATTACCTCCGGTGTGCGCGCATCATTGCGCAACGCGGCGCGCAAGCTTTTCCCCGACCCGCGGGGAACGACCGTCTCGTACGCCTCCACTACATCCACCCGGGCTCCTGCTTTGCGCAATTCACGCGGGATGACGTCGCGAGCTACCCGGGCTCGCGCCAGCAGAATACGCTTGCCACGCACCTTGGTTCGAAGACTGATCACGACTGATTCCGCGACGTAGTCCCTGGGCACAACCTGCACTCCCAGACCGCGATCCTCAATCGCCTGCCGGGTGGCCGGCCCGATGGCAGCGATCTTCAAGCGCCGCAGTTGCCTGGGGTCGAGGCGGAGCTTCCGCATCCGATCCCACAGAGCTTCCACTCCGTTCACGCTGGTCAGGATCAGCCAGTCGTATTCTGAGAGGCGCCGCAGGGCTAGGTCCAGTGACTTGTAAGAAGCGGGTCTGCGAATCTCGATAAAGGGAATCTCCAGGACCGTCGCGCCTCGTTGCCGCAGGCCGGCAGAGAGTCTGCTGGCCTGATGGCGGGCACGGCCCACCAGGACCCGCAGGCCGCTGAGCGGCCGGTCGGCCACCTTGATCGCAGCTTTTCGGGATTGGTTCACAGCGTTCATTCCGGCACAAAACTGCGCGGACGGGTGCGCCTGCGCCCCACCGGCCCGGTCATGGCTGCTCAGGCGACGGGGCCGCCGTTCCGTACACGGCTGTCAGGATCGCGTCCCCGCCGCGGCGAAGCAGAGCGCTGCCAACCGCCTGGCCGAGCCCTGCGGGGGCCATACCCTCACCCCACCCACCCAGCACCCCACTTCCATCCGCCCCCGCGATGACCCCCCGCAGCCATAGCCCCGCGCCGGCTGCCTCGGCGAATGCTCCGATCGGAACCTGACAGCCGCCTCCCAGTCGGTTCAATAACGCGCGCTCGCAAGCCGTGGCACGCCGCGTTCCTGGATCATCCAGGAACGCAACCCGTTCGCGCACGGCCAGATCTCCTCTGCGAATCTCGACTGCGAGGGCTCCCTGCCCGGCCGCGGGACACATGACCTCTACTGAAAGGAATTCCCTGACCAGCTCCTGCCTCTGAAGACGTTTGAGCCCGGCCGCGGCAAGAATAACCGCGTCGTATTCGCCCGCCTGCAGCTTTCGCAGACGGGTATCGACGTTGCCCCGCAACGTTTGGACCGCGATATCCGGTCGCAGGGCCTTGAGCTGCGCCTGTCGCCGCAGACTGCTGGTTCCCACCCGCGCCCCGCTGGGCAGATCGGCGATCGCGAGGTAACGGACCGAACAGAAGGCATCACGTGAATCTTCGCGTGCAGGAATGGCGGCCAGCTCGAATTCTGCGGGAGTTTCCGTGGGCAGGTCCTTCAGGCTGTGCACCGCGAGGTCGACACGATGCTCGGCCAGCGCTTCCTCGATCTCCTTGGTGAACATTCCCTTGGCGCCGACTTGGGCGAGCGCTACCCCGGTAATCTTGTCTCCGGTGGTCCGGATGACCTCAATCTCGACCGGGTTTCCTTGCTTTTCGAGCAGGTCCTTGATGTGCTGGGCCTGCCATAGGGCCAGTTGCGATCCGCGGGAGCCGATGCGCAAGAGGGACACTACCGCTCGGCTCCGGGATCAATGCCCGCTGACTTGGCAGCCGGCTGCTGCTTTTCGCTGCCACTCCGGTCCTGCAGATTGAACAGTCGCCGGATGATGTCGACCACGGTCGTTGCTTCCGACTCCTGCACCGCCGTCTTGAGGGTGCTGATGGGTGTGTGCATGATCTTGCTGACGATCCCGCGGGTGAGGGTTTCAATGGCGAGCTCCTGCTCAGGCGAGAGCGTTCCCAGCCGCCCTCGGACACGGTCAATTTCCGCCTGGCGAATGGTCTCGAGGTGGTCCTGCAGGGAAACAATCGTGGGCGCCACGTCCAGGGTCTGCAGGCGGGCGCGGAAACGATCCACCTCGGAGGACACGATGGCTTCTGCGCGCTCGGCTTCCTTTTGCCGGTCGGCCACGTGCGAGGCCACCGCCTGCTGCAGGTCATCGATGTCGTAGACGAAGATGCCGTCCAGGCGGTTCATCTCCGGATCCACGTCGCGCGGAACCGCGATGTCGATGAAGAACATTGGCCGATTCTTGCGGCGGGCCAAAAACAGCTCGCCGTGCTCACGCCGGAAGATGGCATGCGGCGCGCCGGTCGAAGTAATCACGATGTCGGCGCGATCGCAGGTGTCATAGAGCTGCTCAAACAGAATGGCCTGGCCCTTAAACCGGGCCGCCAGCTGCCGGGCCCGGTCATAGGTGCGATTGGCGACAAACACCGATTCGGCGCCGTGGGCCATCAGGTGCCGCGCCGCCAGCTCGCTCATCTTCCCCGCGCCCACCAGATAAACATGTTTGCCCAGAAGGGATCCGAAGATCTTTTTCGCCAGCTCCACGGCCACCGACGCTACAGAAACAGCGGACGAACCCACCGCAGTTTCCGTGCGCACGCGCTTGGCCACCGCAAAGGCGCGGGTCAGGAGCAGATCAAGCTGAGAATGGACCGCGCCGACCGCACGGGCGGTGGCGTAGGCTTCCTTCACCTGGCCCAGAATCTGTGGCTCTCCAACCACCATGGAATCGAGGCTCGAGGCCACGCGAAACACATGGCGCACTGCATCGCCTTCCCGGTACTCGTAGAGGTAAGACTCATAGTCAGAAGGATTCAGTTGAAAGTAGTCGCGCAGGAACCCGCGCAGGTCGACGGCTCCGTTTCGGCTCTGGGCCAGCACCTCCACCCGGTTGCAGGTGGAAAGGATCAGGCCTTCGTCCACGCCGGGGAACGCGGCTAAAGAGCGCAGAGCATCGGGCAGCCGCAGCTCAGGAATCGCAAGCCGCTCCCGCACCTCCACGGGAGCCGTCTTGTGGTTCACTCCGATGAGCTGGAACTTCATGACTGAACGAACCTGTGAATCGTGCTGAAGTAGTTGGCCGACCAGGCAATCACGGCGGCTACGACTGCGCCCGCGGCCAGATAGGCGGCGCGGCGGCCGCGCCATCCCGCGCTCCAGCGGGTGAACACCATGACCATGTACACCGCCCAGGTCAGCAGGGAGAGAAAAATCTTGGGATCGAGAAGGTCCACCCGCCCGTAGGTAGCCTGAGCCACAATGGTGCCGGCAATCAACCCCAGCGTCATGAAGGGAAAGCCCAGTAGCAACGAACGATAGCCGATCTGGTCAATTTCTTCGAGCGCCGGCAAGCGCGGCATGATGCCAGCCGGTTTTTTCGATTTCAGACGGCGTTCCTGCAACAGATACAGCAGGCTGGCGGCAACGTTGCGAAACAAGCCGGCATAGCCCATGAAGATCATCGCGATATGGGCTAGCAGCCAGCCGCGGCGCTGTCCGGGCGTACTCACCAGAAAAGGCTGCTGCGTGGTCACGGCCACGAAAGTCAGAACGAAAACCAGGGGAAACACGACAATCCCCGGCGAGGTGGTGCCGTACACCAAATACACAATCATGAAGGCGGCCATGACGAGCAGCGCCAGCAGCGACTCCGAGTTGTGCATGGAGCTGAGCGTCAGCTGACCCGAAATCAACGCCGCCTCAATCAGGGAGACAAACTGGAAGACCATCCCCAGGCCCATGCAGGGGACGGCGGCGCGGTTGAGCAGCGGGCTGGTGCGGGTCAGGACCAGGAGGGCATAGACCAGCCCCACGGCCTACAAGGCCAGCGCCACTCGCAGCCAGAGTATGGGCATAGCCCAGGGGTGTGATCCCCCGACCGGGAGCACAGCCCCACGTGAATTAACGTCCGCACCGGGCGCAGGCGCATAACCGGGGCTACCCAC
>CAYOZX010000097.1:0-4269 GCA_964408515.1 uncultured Acidobacteriaceae bacterium
TGATCCACTCGTGTTCTTTGTTTTACTTTTAGTCCGCTGGATAACCCATTATAGCGTCTAGCTCCTAGCCTTAGCTCTTTAGCTTCCGCTGATTGCAGTCGTCGCCTGATTCGAGTCGTCGCCAGCTCTCCTTACAGCATCTTGCTGCCGTCAATTCTTTCCCTGCCGCCTGTAGAACGGTGTCGGCACAACTTGCGCCCTCACTGTCTGCCCGCGGATTTCGACCTTCACGCCGGTTCCGAGGGCGGAGAAATCCGGCGGCACGTAGGCAAGGGCGATATTCTTCCTCAGAAATGGCGCCGGAGACCCACTGGTGACGTAGCCAATTTCGCAATCCGCTTCGGCCAGTACCTTGTAGCCATCGCGGGCAATGCCTCGCTCCACCATCTCCAGGCCCACCAGGATTCGCTTGAGGCCTGCGGCCCGGGCCTTTTCCAGCGCGGTGCGACCGATAAAGTCCCCTTTCTCCATCTTGCAGAACCGGTCCAGCCCCGCTTCCCAGACATTGATCGTGTCAGAGATTTCGTGTCCGTAGAGCGGCAGCTTGGCTTCGAGCCGAAGCGTGTTGCGCGCTCCCAGCCCGCAAGGGGCGACCCCGAAGTCTTTGCCGGCTTCGAGCAGCTCGTGCCAGACCCGGGCGCTGGTGACTTCATCGGCAGGCAAATAGATCTCAAAGCCGTCCTCGCCGGTGTAGCCGGTACGCGCGATCAGAACATCGTCCACATCGCGGTGCGGTTTTCCCGCAAGCCGGATGATCCCCCGCGTCACCCAGTAGAACTTGACGCCTGAAAGATTGGCATCGGTGAGTTTCTGCAGCGCGTCTGCCGCCCTGGGGCCTTGCACCGCGATCTGGGTGAAGTCGTCCGAGAGGTCTTCCACCTTGCAGTCGAATGGCTGCGTGTTCGCCCGCACCCAGTGGACGTCTTTTTCACGGGTGCCGGCATTGATCACCAGCAGATAGTCGTTTTGGCCCAGCCGGTGAACCACGACGTCGTCCACGAAAGTTCCCTGCGGATTGAGCAACGCCGAGTATTGTGCCTGCCCGATTGCGAGACGGGAGGCGTCGTTCATGGAAATGTGCTGGACCGCGGCCAGGGCTTCCGGTCCGGTCAACCGGATATCGCCCATGTGGCTGACGTCAAACAGCCCCAGGCCGGTCCGCACCGCCTTGTGCTCGGCCAGGATCCCGCCCGCGGAAGGGTACTCCACCGGCATTTCCCAGCCGTTGAATTCCACCATCTTCGCGCCCATCTGGCGATGCACGCTGTAAAGAGCGGTTCTGCGGGCGGCGGGCGTAGTGGCCTGTACAGCGGGCAATGAATTCCTCGGAAAAGCAGGGTTGGACTGCCGGAAAACGACGAGACTGATTACCGTAACACGGTCGTGACACGGCTTCAACTCGGGTTACTAACGGCACTTTGCCCCGCTCCCAGCTCAGGCTACAGTTCTGCCCATGAGCACTCTCGCCAAGAGCAAATACCGCTGCATGCAGTGCGAAAGGATCGAAGACAAGTGCGAGTGCGAGAAATACTGTTGCCTTTGTCAGGCGCAGCTGGATGTACGGCTCTGCCAGGACGGCTTGTGGTATTGTCTGGCTTGCCGCGAAGCCTGCGGCTACCACGTCTCAGATCCAAGCTGAAGACCTGTTTCAGCCGCTGAATGGCGGCTTTTTCCTGGCAGGTTCGCCAGGCTCCGACAGACCTAGTTTCTCAGGGTTTTCCCAGTCTTCAGCGTGTACTGAATTCTTTCCTGCGTCTTCTTTTCTCCGCAAAGCGATTTGAACGCCTCGCGCTCCAGGTCGAGGACGTACTGCTCGCTCACGGGCGTGCCTGAGGTCACATTTCCGCCGCATAATACTTCCGCGATCTTGGTGGCGATCTTGACCTCATGGTCGCTGATGTACTCGCTCTGCCGCATGATATGAACCCCGAGCCTCAGGGCCGCCAGAACATTGTTCCCGGGGGCGGGAAGTTCGGTGCGCGGCTGTGGAGGCTCATATCCCGCGCGCAGCAGTTCCAGCGCACGCGCCCTGGCATCGGCCAGCAGGCGCTCCCGGTTCATGGTGATGCGGTCCGCCGGAGAAAGAAATCCCAGCCCGCGGGCCTCATGGGCGGAGGTCGCGACTTTTGCGGTAGCGATGGTCTCGAACGCCCGTTTCATCGCCTCCATCAGTTCCACGGACTCCGCCAGCCCGCCCTGTTCCCCACCCTTGGCGCTGCCCGATCGGCGGGCAGCCGCGGCGCCGTCCACCGCCCGCAGGAGCATTTCTTTGCATCCACCTCCTCCCGGCAACAGTCCCACGCCCACTTCCACCAGCCCCATGTAAAGCTCGGCATGCGGCTGCCGGGCCGCGGCGTGAAGCGAGATCTCGCATCCCCCGCCCAGTGCCAGTCCGAACGGCGCCACTACCACCGGCCGGGTGGAGAACTTGATGGCCTGGGTCATTCCCTGGAACTGCCGAATGGCGAGATCGACTTCATCCCACTCTTCCTCCTGGACCGACATCAGAAGCAGCATCACGTTCGCGCCGACAGAAAAGTTCTCGGCATCGTTCGTGATCACGAACGCGTCGAACCCATCGCCCCGCCCGCCCGGTTTCAGCGACTGGGTAATGAGCTGAACAATGTCCCCACCAAGCGTGTTCATCTTGGAATGGAATTCGATGCAGCCCACTCCATCTCCCAGGTCCAGCAGCGAGGCTCCCGCGTTCCTGGTCACGACGCCGCTGGATTTCTTTACGACCTCAACCGACCAGACGCCGTCCGCCACCTTCACCGCGTCGTAGCTCGCCGACCGCAAATCAAAATAGTCGCGGCCGGATCTGGCCTTGGGATCGTCCAAGTACCACGCCTTCTTGCCCGCGGCCAACAGTTGCTCCACATTGGCTGCCACGGGCCGGCCCTCTTTCTGCATGCGCTCGACGCTAGCCTCGACCCCGGCTGCGTCCCACAACTCAAAGGGTCCCAGCTTCCAGTTGAAGCCCAGGCGCATGGCGCGGTCGATTTCGACGATAGAATCGGAAATTTGCGGAATCCGGTTGGCGGAATAGGTCCACAAATCCGACAGCGCAGCCCACAGGAACTCTCCTGCCTTGTCCCCTTTGCGTGGTCCGCCGCCGTCGAACCCTAACAGCGTCCGCACGCGTGCGCCGGGCTGCTCCATATTCTTCGCCATGTCCAGGGTGGGGAACTTGGGCTTGCCCCGCGGCCGGTATTCCAGCGTCTTCCAGTCGAGGGCGAGTCTTTCCTCCTCCGCGCCTTCGCCTTTGACCTTTTTGTAGAAGCCGCCCTTGGTCTTGTCGCCCAGCCATTGCCGTTCCAGCATCTGCTGGAAGAACCCGGGCAGAGGACTCGCGTGCGGAGGAGCCCCGCCCTGGTCCAGCACGGCCATGTTGCTGACCACGTGCCCCAGAATGTCCAAGCCCACCAGATCGATGGTCCGGAAGGTTGCCGACTTCGGCCAGCCCACGGCGTCTCCCGTGAGCGCGTCCACGTCTTCGATGCTCAGGTCCATCTCCTGCATCAGCCGCATGACGTTAAGCACGGAGAAGGTTCCGATGCGGTTGCCGATAAAGTTGGGAGTGTCCTTGGCGAACACAATCCCTTTGCCCAGGCTGACATCGCAAAAATGAACCACGGCATCAACCGCCGCCTGACTGGTTTCCGGCGTGCGGATCACCTCCAGCAGGCGCATGTAGCGAGGAGGGTTAAAGAAATGCGTGCCCAACCACGAGCGGCGGAAGTCCTCGGAAAGACCTTGGGCGATTTCAGCTACCGGCAAACCGCTTGTATTCGTCGTGACGATGGTCCCGGGCCTGCGCACCGCTTCTACTCTCTTCAGTAGCCCGCGCTTGATTTCCAGGTTCTCAACTACGGCTTCGATAACCCAATCCACTTCGGCCACGCGCTGGAGGTCATCTTCGAAGTTGCCGACGGTCACCAGGCGCGCCAAAGACGGCTCGAAAAACGCGGCAGGTTTGGAATTTTGCGCCGCCTTAAGGCCCGAGGCGGCGATCTGGTTGCGGTCGGAAGCGCCGGCGCCAGGAGGCACAAGGTCCAGCAGAAGGCTGGGTACACTGCAATTGGCCAGGTGGGCCGCGATACGCGCTCCCATAGTTCCCGCGCCCAGTACAGCCACTTTGTGGATACGCTTCATTGTGCTTGTGCGGGACCCTGTGTCCTCGGTGACCTTTGTGGTTGAGCCCAGGCAGGCTCCTCTGCTTCCTCCGTGTCCTCTGTGGTTAAGCTGGACGGTTCTCTGCTTCCTCCG
>CAYOZX010000097.1:4369-11548 GCA_964408515.1 uncultured Acidobacteriaceae bacterium
CTCTGCTTCCTCCGTGTCCTCTGTGGTTAAGCTGGACGGTTCTCTGCTTCCTCCGCGTCCTCTGTGGTTAAACTGGAAAGGTTCTCTGTTTCCCCCGCGTCCTCTGTGGTTAAACCAGGAAAGGCCTCCGCGTCCTCCGTTCCCTCGGTGGTAAAAAACGAGAGATTCGCCAGTTAAGGCAGTTTGTCGACTGTCCACTCGTGTTCACTCTCGCGGCCGATCACGATTTCCGACTTTCGCGGTTTTACGTTTTGAGACACCCTTCGAGGCGATGTAAAGAGCGTCACGGAGAACGCATATCGCCCCATCTTGAGCTTCTTACCGCGCGAAATTTCGTAGGCAGCCTCAGGCCCCGAGGAAAAGAATGCCTCCAGGCTCTCTCCCGAACAGCCCTGCCTGGCCCAATCGCTCATCATGAGCAGGCCGGTTTCGCGGTCCTGATTCTGCCAGGCCTGCAGAAACCGGTTGGCCGCGGCCAGCGCCGAGGCATAATTGCGGTCAAATCCCGCTGCAGAGGGCGCGGAGGGCCTGGTGTGGGCAGTCGTCGGAGCGGACAGCAAACCCGCGGAGACCAGGATCAACGGCATAACAACGGCACACTTCTCAACTATTCGCCGTGACGTCTTTGTGGTCTTCCCGTTCACTTCAGAATTATGCCAGCGCCGCTGATGGGTCTCCAAGACATCAGCGAGGTTCCCAGCCGAACCGCTCCAGGTCAGGCTATCAGCTTCGCCAGCAGAAACGCCGCTGCTGCGGCGATGCCGCCAATGAACATGGTTTGCATCGCGGCGCGCAAGGGCCCCGCGCCCGTATAGCGGCCCTTTAGGTATCCGAAGACACCCAGAGCCGCCAGCGTTAGCACCGCCGAATAGATCAGCCCGCGCACCGCGTTTTCCAGCGCGATATAAGGCGAGAGGGGAATCAATCCGCCGGCCACGTAGGCAGCGGCAATGGTTGCCGCGCTGGTCAGGGCACGTCCCGGATCCGGCGCCTCCAGGCCCAGTTCGAAGCGCATCATGAAGTCCACCCACGCATCCGGACGCCGGCTCAGCGCCTCTACAACCGGCGCGCTCTCCTGCTGCGTCATGCCGTACGCCTGAAACACGCGGCTCACCTCCGCCATTTCTTCTTCCGGAATCTCCTTGATCTCGCGGTACTCACGAGCCCGCTCCTGCTCAAAGTGCTCTGCGTCGCCGCGTGCCGCCAGATAGCCTCCCAACCCCATGGCGATAGACCCGGCGGCGATCTCCGCCAGTCCTCCCACTACGATCAAGCGCGTGTTCTGCACGGCGCCGGATAACCCGGCCGCCAGGGCGAACGGCACGGTCAGCCCGTCCGCCATTCCGATCACCGCGTCGCGGACAAAGTCGCTGGCAGTGAAATGCTTCTCCACATGGGGAACCTGTGGCATATCTATGCCTCCGGATGAGACTTCAGGTAGTCTTGGGCCCGCTTCACCATCTCCCGCTCGCCGCGGTATGCCAGCTTTTGCTCCGCCTCCCCCAGCCCGATCCAGACCGCCCGCTTGACCTCGACGCGCATTTCGGGATCGATGTCGTCGATTTCGCCCGACTCGTAGCGCAATAGAAAGAAAGAAACAATCTTGAACACGCGTTCACCGTCCCCCCAGGAGCGCACATAAACATACTTGATATCGCCCAGTTTCGTGAGCATCGAGGTCGTCAAGCCGGTTTCCTCGCGCACTTCGCGCAAGGCCGTCTGTTCAGCCTTTTCGCCGCGATCGACCAGACCCTTGGGCAAAGCGAGTACGATTTTTTGCGAACTCTTCCCCTTGGAGCGGGCAGAAGCTGCCTCGCTCTGGGGTTCGATGACGGCGAGGTTCCACTCCTCTCCGGCCTTCGCGACCACCAGGCCGCCGGCTGAAAACTCGCGGGTCATGGCCCCCAAGTTAACAGGATTAAGGGAGTTAGTCACCGGAGCCGAATTTGCTCCGCGGGTAACGTGGGCGGTCTGACCACGGTGCCTGGAACTGTTGTCCGGCGGCTGGCATCCTAGTTGCTAGATAGGGGGCTTGGAAGACCCGGAAAAGTGAGGTTCCGGTGAAGAGTCTGGGCAAAATTATCCGGTCGGTGCAGGCCCTCGGACGAGGGCTTTCCGGCCAATCCGGCCGCGAACCGGATCGCGTCTCCGGGATCGGAGTGGCGCTGGGCGGAGGCTTCGCCCGGGGCATTGCCCACATCGGTGTCCTCAAAGTCCTCGAGGAAGAAAACATCCCCATCAGCATGGTGGCTGGGACCAGCGTAGGATCCCTGATCGGGGCCGCTTACTGCAGCGGCGTCACCATCCCGGAGTTGGAGGAAATCGCGGCCCGCGTCCGCTTCAAGCATTTTGCCCGCTGGACCCTCTCGCGCTATGGTTTCGCCAGCAACCAACGCATGATCGGCTTCCTCAGCAGCATTCTGCGGGTCAAGACGTTTGAAGAGTTGCGGATTCCCCTTGCGGTCACGGCCACCGATTTCGCCACCGGCCAGGGCGCCGTGTTCCACTCCGGACCGCTGGTCGACCCCGTGCGCGCCAGTTGCGCCTACCCCGGCATGTTTCTGCCGGTGAGAATTCGTGGCCGCCTGCTTGTCGACGGCATGCTGGCCCACGCCGTGCCCACCCTTCCCCTGCAGGAAATGGGCGCACAGCGCGTGCTTGCCGTACACCTCAAAGGAAACTGGACGACCCCTGAGGCCGGTCCTCGCCATTTGTTCGATGTGATCGGCCAGTGCTTCGCCATCGCCCAGGACAAGACTTCCAATCTGTGGAAGGCCGCCGCCGATCTGGTGATCAGCCCTGACGTCAACGGCTTCAAGTACGACGATTTCGAGCGCTCCGGCGAGCTGGTTCGGGCTGGCGAGACAGCTGCCCGCCAGGCTTTACCGGAAATCCGCAAGTGGCTGCAGCAGCCCGAGCCTGCCCGCCCCAAAGCCGCTCCCCTGGCGCAGCCCGCCGCGATCCCGGCGGACTGAACCCCCAAGCTCCTTTGGCCGGAGCCAAGACCAGGACCGCTACTTCATTACACCCTGTGAGACGACTCCGATGCTGTCCCGCGAGGTATTCTTGACCAGATACATCATTTCATCGGCCTGACGGATGATCTCTCGCGGAGTCTTGGCGTCGTGAGGGTAGGTCGCCACGCCGATCGACGCTCTCACGTTCAGGTTGAGTTCTTCCTCGCGGCAGAACATACTGGCGCGCAAACTGTCCCGCAGACGTCGCGCTACGACGAGGGCTGCTTCCTTGCCCGTCTGCGGCAGCAGCACTACGAATTCGTCCCCGCCATAGCGGAAGGCGTAGTCAATTAGGCGCAGCTGCGCCTTGATCAGGTAGCCGATCTCCATCAGCAGCTTGCTTCCGATCAGATGCCCGTGCGTGTCATTCACCTGCTTGAAGTGGTCGAGGTCGATGAACAAAACCGTGAACTCATAGCCGTAGCGCGCCGAGCGATACACTTCCGCCTCCAGTGTCTTGTACAGGTGGCGGGCGTTGTACAGGCCGGTGCAGTCATCGGTGATGGTCAATTCCTGAATCTTCTCCACCGCGCGTGCGTTTTCAATCGCGATGGCGGCGTAGTCGCAAATGGATTGCAGAAAGAACGATTCCTGATCGGTGAAGTTCTCCATCCTTACGTTCACCAGCTGAATCACGCCCAGGACTCGCAGCTTCGAGCGCAGGGGCACGCAGATGATCGACCGCGTCTCCCACTTGGTCATTTCGTCGATGCGCTTAGCGAAACGCGGGTCGGTGTACACGTCCGGCACCACCACCCGCTCCCCATGCTTGGCCACCCATCCGGCGATGCCCTCCCCCACCTTCAGCCGCACATTTTTCAGCGCCTCCGAGGCCTTGCCCACCGCGATGGCGAAGTACAGCTCATCCCGTTCCTCATCCACCATGAGCAGCGACCAGTTATCCGGACGGAAGTACTCTGCCATCTTCTCCATGATCGTCTGCAGGATGGAATCCAGGTCCAGGGAGGAAGTCAGGGCCTTGGCCACATCATGGAAAATGTTCAATTCCTGAGCTTTGCGGTCACCGCCGCCGGTGGGCTTGGTCATGAACAGCTGTCCTCGAGGTGGATACGAAGTGTCCTAAAATTATATTCGCGGCCGGAAAGTGGCGGCAATCAACCTTAGTAACCTGTACCGCTGGAGCCACGTCCCAAGGGACATCCCGGCCGAGATCCGAGACCCCGGGGGGCTCGAACTGCTCCTGGCAGCGATCTTGTCACCGCCGGGATGACCTCCCGTGTACAATTTTCCCGTTTCCACAAATCGGAGCGGATCGAGCACACCTGTCCATCGTGAACAAAAGAACTTTCCTGAAGCTATCTTCTGCGATGTTGGCCAGTCCCATGCTTTCGCGGCTGGCCGCTGGCGCGGCGGACGAACCCCTGACAAACTGGGCCGGCAACTTCCAGTACAGCACTAATCGCCTGCGGACCGCCAAAACTCTGGAGGAGGTGCGCCAGTTTGTCAGCCGGCACAGCGATCTCAAGGTTCTGGGCAGCCGCCACTGCTTCAACCGGATTGCGGACAGCACCCACGACCTCCTGTCGCTGAAACCGATGGACAAGGTCGTCGCCCTCAATTCCGAAGACCGCACGATCACGGTGGAAGCCGGCGCCACGTATGGTCATTTGTGCCCTTACCTCGATAGCCAGGGGTTCGCCCTGCACAACCTTGCCTCCTTGCCCCACATTTCCATTGCCGGCGCTTGTGCGACCGCCACCCATGGCTCGGGTGACGGCAATGGAAACCTGGCCACCGCCATGAGCGGCCTTGAGTTCGTGAATGCCGCCGGCGACGTAGTCACACTTTCCCGCCACCGGGACGGCGAGGTCTTCCGGGGAGCGGTTGTCGGACTCGGCGCCTTAGGAGTGATCACCAAAGTGACGCTGGATATCCATCCTGCTTTCATGATGAGGCAGTACGTTTATGAAGACCTGCCGCTCGCCCAGCTGAAAGACCATTTCGATGCCATCGAGTCCAGCGCATACAGCGTCAGCCTGTTCACCGACTGGCAGAAGCAACGGCTCAATGAAGTCTGGCTGAAGAGCCGCGTCGAGGAAGGAAAATCCTACGATGCACCCGCGGAATTCTTCGGGGCCAAGCGCGCCACCCGCAACCTGCACCCGATTTCGGAACTCTCCCCCGAGAACTGCACCGAGCAGATGGGGGTGCCGGGCCCATGGTACGAACGCCTTCCACACTTCCGCATGGGCTTCACTCCCAGCGCCGGCAAGGAGCTGCAGTCGGAATATTTCGTTCCCCGGCAACACGCGATGGAAGCCATTCTGGCCGTGGAACGACTGCGTGACCAGGTGACGCCGCATCTGCTCATCTCAGAAATCCGCACCATCGCCGCTGACAATCTCTGGATGAGTCCCTGCTACCAGCAGCCCTGCGTCACCATCCACTTCACCTGGAAGCAGGACTGGCCGGCCGTCAGCAAGCTGTTGCCGGTCATCGAAAAGGAACTCGCCCCTTTCAGGGCCCGGCCGCACTGGGGCAAGCTATTCAGTACCCCTGCAGAAGTACTACGCTCTATCTACGAGAAAATGCCGGACTTTATCGAACTGGCAAAGACCTACGATCCAAAGGGAAAATTCCGCAACGACTTCCTGAACACCAACATCTTCGGCAGCGCCGCATAACGCCGCGATCCTGTCGACTGCGCGGATGCTTCACAACCCGCTTTCTTGCTGGAATCGGAAGACATCAGGCCCTAAGCCACGATCGCTCGCGCGGCCGGCTGCCCGTCGGGGGCGAAGATGGACCCGGGCTCATTTCCCGGCCTCAGATCTCCCTCCGCCGCGACGTCAACTACCTCCAGGACGGAATCCAGGCGCGTCAAACGCAACAGGTCGCGGACCGACCGCCCGGCATTCAGAACTTTCAGGTAGATACCCGCTGCCTGCAGGCAAACCAGCAGCCCCATGCCCGCGGCATCGATCGCCTCCACTTGACTGAAATCAAGGACTATCGTGCGCGCGTGTTGTTTGACCGCCGCGCACAACAGGCCCCCTTTTTGGCCGTGCACGATTCTCCCGGGGCAGTGCAAAACCACTTCGTTCCCAGACTTCTGCACGGTCACTTTCAACATTGCCATTCTCCTAAACTCCTGCCGGCTGCCGCCGGCATGCAAGGCAGCATTGTAGGCGAATAAAAAGCGAATTTCCAGGGAAAATCGTCGAGGGGCGGCAGGGTGTGCCTGCCTCCCGTCAGCCCTGTGGGAGGCCCGTGAAAGGCTATGCCTTGGCCTCTCCTCCTGGCGTACGGAACGGTCCGCAGCCGTGGCGCATCCCCTGGCGGAACTTTTCCCGCTCCTCCGGCGTCATTTGCTCCCAGCGCTCCATCATGCGCCGCCGCCAGTGCATGCCGGGGCCGGGCCGTCTCCCGAACCCCCGCCACCCGCCGAACAGGATCCAGCACAGCCCCAGCAGACCCACGGCCTGCCAGAAACTGATTGCGCGCAGGCCGAACAGGCTGGGCATCAGCCAGTTCCACAGATGCAGCACTGCACTGCCAAAGCCGGCGATGGCGATGACCAGGAACAGCGCGATCTTGAATAGCAAGAAAGTCCAACGTCCTCTCATAATCATCCCCTTCGGTATTGCTCGTAGAAAGCCTGCAGGCGATGGCGCAGGTGCAAGACCGCGTAGTGCTTGCGCGAAAGCAACGTATTCACGCCGGCGCCCGTCTGTTCGGCGATCTCCCTGAAGCTGTACCCCATAAGCTCATGCGCCACAAATACTTCGCGTTGCTCTTCCGGAAGCTCATCGAGCGCCGCGTCGAGTTCCTCCAGCAATACGCGACGGGCGTACGCCGCTTCCGGGCCGGCATCCGGCGAGGGCAGAAGATCTTCCAGTTGCAATTGTTCGCCTTCTTCTCCGCGCCCGGTCGGCTGCTCACGGACTGCCTCGCGGCTCTTTCGCCGGAAAAGGTCGATAGTCCGATTGCGTGCGACGCGGAACAGCCAGGCGGTCACCTGCTCCACCGGACGCATCATCCGGTAGGCCTGGATCAGCTCGTAAAACACATCCTGCAGGACGTCCTCCGCCTCGCCCGGGTCGGCTACCTGCCTGCGGATGAAGCTGCGCAGCCGTCCCTGCTCGCGCGCGATCGCCTGGGAGATTTGCTGATCCTGCTCCGCCATCGTCCACGGTCTTCT
>CAYOZX010000098.1:0-11508 GCA_964408515.1 uncultured Acidobacteriaceae bacterium
GGGTGGAAGAGAAGGCCGATGATCTGCAGAGCCATGGTCTTGACCGGCCCAGCGTCGAGGTGAGCCTTACGGAAAAGGACAATAAGACCCAAAAACTTCTGATTGGAGACGAAACGCCCACCGGCAGCGCGGTTTACGTAATGCTGGCAGCCGACTCGCGGGTCTTCACCGTCGCCAGCTACAGCAAAAGCAACTTTGATAAGAGCCTGAACGACCTGCGTGACAAACACTTGCTGCCGCTTAGCGCCGACAAGATCAGCCGCGTAGAGCTCATCCGGAAGGATCAGAGCCTTGAGTTCGGCCGCAATAAGGACGACTGGCAGATTCTGAAACCGAAGCCCTTGCGAGCCGACGGCTACCAGGTCCAAGAGCTGGTCCGCAAATTGACCGATGCCCGGATGGATCTGAGCGGATCGCAAAGCGACGCGACCGAGGCCGCCAAAGCCTTCAGCCACGCTGAGCCGGTGGCCACCGCCCGACTGACCGATCAGTCGGGCTCCCAGGACCTGCAGGTGCGCAAGAGCAAGGATAAGTACTACGCCAGGTCCAGCTCGGTTGAGGGAACCTACAAAATAGATTCTGACCTTGGCCAGGCGGTGGCGAAGAGCCTGGACGATTTCCGCAACAAGAAGCTTTTTGATTTTTCCTACAACGATCCCAACAAAATTGAACTGCACGACGGCCAGAAAGCTTACTTCCTGACCCGGAACGGCGCCGATTGGTGGGCGGACGGCAAGAAGATGGATGGGACGAGTGTTCAGGACCTGGTGTCCCAGTTGCGCGATCTCACCGCCGACAGGTTCCCCACCTCGGGCTTTGCCAATGCAGTGATCGAAGCGACCGTCACTTCAGACGACGGCAAGCGGGTGGAGAAGATCTTAATCGCGAAGTCGGGAGACGGTTATGTAGCCCAGCGTCAGAACGAGCCAGCTCTTTACCAGCTGACCGCCGGTTCCATTGACTCCCTGCGAAAAGCTGCCGGCGACCTGAAGCCTGCGGCTCCCGCGAAGTAACAGGCTTTCGAGTCTTCGCCGCCCGACGGTACCTGCTCTGCTGAACAATCTCTTCGCCCGCAAAAGATCAGGGCCCGCTGCCCCAGGTTCAAAGCAGCGGGCCCAGCAACCCAATCCTCCTGAGCGGCTTCTGCTCTCAGAACGTGATCTTGCCTCCAATCTGCCAGTTTCTCGGCAACTGCTGCCCAGTGGCCCGGCCAAACGTTCCATTCGCCAGATTGGGGTCGGTAAACAGATTGGGATGGTTGAACAGGTTGTAGAACTCAAAGCGGAACTGGAAGTTCAAGCGTTCGGTGATCCTGGTGTCCTTGTACGCCGTGAGATCGCTTTCGATGAAGGTGGGATGGCGGAACTGCTGCGTCTTCTCGTTGCCATTAGTTCCAGACGTTGGGACCGCAAACTGACCGGGTGCGAACACGCCATTCAGAATGGCGCTGCGCGAGGTTAGCTGCTTGTAACTGGTGACGTCGGGATAGTCCAGGTTGTCGCCATCGGCGTTGTAGTCTCCACCGGCACTGAAAGCGGCTGTCGTGATTACCGTAAATGGGTAACCAGTCTGGTAGATGCTGGTCCCGCTGATTCCCCAGCCGCTGGTCAAATGTCCGACGAAACCATGCCCGCTGCTCAAGCCCGGCACTTGGTAGTTAAAAGAGAGCGAGAAGCGATTTGGAACGTCCCACGGAGAGGGTCCATAGAACTGGTGAGGATTGATTTGCGTGGGATATGAGCCACTGATCACGTTGGTGTTGATGCTGGCCCCGCCCGTGCCCGCGTCGTCCTGCGACTTCGACCGGGTATACGAACCATCGAAAAAGAAGCGCCGCATTCGCCCACGCAGGTCGAAAGTCACGCCGTTGTAGTTGCCAACACGATCATTGTCAGCGTAGTTGATTTGACCAAAGCTGGTATTCAGGCGGGTAGCGGTCGGGTTCACCAGCAGGTCGCCCGGCAGCGCATTGATGTCCGCGCCATAGCTGACCACGCCTGCCTGGTTACCGTTGGCCACCAGATCGGTGGAATGCGATCCGCTATACAGCACACTCGCCACCAGACTGTTGCCCAGACGGCGCTCCAGAGTGCCCGCCCAGATGTAGGCCCTGGGTGACTTTATGTCCGGATTTATCCCCCCTATGGGGAAAGCCGCACCCGTGAGTCCACCCTGGCTATTCAGACATGGCGCTGTCGGACATATGGCTGACCCGGCCAAGGGCGGGAAGGTGAAGCCAAATGGCGGCTTGCTGCTGTTCCCTTGAGTGAAGATGGGCGGAGTTGACGTGCCGGAAAAGAATGTGGGCAAAATCAGGCCAGGCGGGTTGCCTCTGAACTCCTCCTGAATGTTTGCCTGGGATAGCCAATTGGCAAAAATGCCGAAACCTCCCCGCACGATCCAGTCGCCCTTTCCATTAACGTCCCAGGCCACGCCAATGCGCGGATCAAATGCCTTGGGGGATTGATTCAAGGCATGCTTGGAGGCCTTGGCGAAACCACTGGCCACGCGCTCCTGGAAGCTGGAACCGCTTCCCAGGAAGAAGTTCCCGAACACCGTAGTATCGCTGCGCGAATAGGGGTTGCCCTGATCGTCAAAGCGGAAGCCCAGGGTTACGGTGAGATTTCGCCGCGCTTTCCAGGTGTCCTGCGCGAAAATTCCCCAGGTGCGTGAGGCGGCATTCCACTCCCACAGCTTTTGTGCGCCCGCCACTGGGTCGTACATGACGCCGCCTTCGCTGAGGGGATTGTCCTGCGCCAGGTCGAGCAGGTTGTTGAAATTGAATTTGGGCTGCGACCACGGTCCCTGGAAAGGCTCCACGTCATCGCCAAACCAGCCCTCATAACCCAGTTTCAGCACGTGAGCGCCGCGCACGTGAGTGAGGACATCGCGCCAGTGGTAGTTGTGCTGGATGAAGTCGCCCTGGGCGAACCCCACACCGTAGCTGACCGACTGCCCGCTTACTGAGACCGCGGGGATGGTGAAATCTCCCGTCTGCCCGATCACCCCTTCGATGCGGTTCTGGGCAAAGACCGCCTCATTCAGCGTCGTAGGACTAAAGGTGTGAGTGTAGTTGACCTGGAAGGCGCGTTCCCAGTTGCTGTTGGTGGAGGAGAACTGGGGGATGACGTTGGGACCACCGGAAGCGAGCGTGGTGCGGAAGAAGCTGCCGTAGATGCGGTCGTTCTTGAAATACTTGTCTACGCGGACGAAATATTGGTCTCCATTCCGGAGGGTGTTGGAGTTGAAGATTCCCGAGTCCAGCATGGGCGTATTGCAAGGCAGGTTGCTGGTCGCTGGGGTTCCGCAGGTGCCGGGAAAGATATCGTTGGCCGTCTTGGAGACGCCGCTGAAGGTAGCCCGAGTGGGCGCATAGGTGTTGAGAATTGTGGTGCCAAACGTGTTCGGGAAATTAGTCTGCGCAAAATCCGCAAAGGCGGGATCGGGAAAGGTGATGACCTGGTTCCCGGTTGATGCCGAGGAACGCTGCGGCTCCAGGGCAAAGAAGAAGAAAAACTGCTTGTGGGGAATGATCGGTCCGCCGATCGCCCCCGAGAAATTGTTGCTGTGGAAGGGATTGTATTTCGCCGTCGGTCCCATGAACTCGGTCTTGGCGTACATGTTCTGGTAATTGAAATAGTCGCTGGCCAGCCCGTGGAACTGGTCGGCGCCGGACTTCGTGGTGGCCGCCATCTGGATGGAACTGGCGCCGCCATATTCGACCGAGAAGGTATTCACCTGGATGGTTGTTTCCTGAATGGCGTCGGGATTGGGCGTCAGGTTGAGAACGCCCTGGCGAATGCTGCTGTTGACGTCGAGACCGTCCACAATGTACTTGTTGCCCACCGTGCCTTGCCCGTTCGCGCTCACGTCCACGGCTGTTTCCGTGGAGTAGTTGTCGACTCCGGAGCCCGGCGTGCCGCCGCCGCCAGGGGTTCCGCCACCCATGGTCCCCAGGCCGCTAACGCCCGGAGCCAAGGTCACCAGAGAGATGTAACTGCGGCCGGCGAGTGGAAGTGAAGAAAGCGCCGGTGTCTCCAGCGTCAATTGATTCCGCGTCTCCGAGGTGTTCACCAGAGGCGTCTCGGCGGTGACGTTAACCGACTCGCTCGCGGCGCCCACCGTCAAGGAGATGGGGACGTTCAGGTTCTGGTTGGTCTGCAGGGTCACGTCGGCTTCCGACTTCCGGAAACCAGACGCCTCGGCGGTGATCTTGTACGTGCTGGGAGCCAGACTGACAAAGCGGTAGTTGCCTGCGGAGTCAGTGTCCGTCGTGGCCGAGATTTGCGTGGCCGTGTTGACCAGGACAACGTGCGCGCCGGTTACGCCCGCCCCACTGGGGTCTTGCACCAGACCCTGTATGCTGCCGGTGAACTGGGCGGAACTGGTCGCAACGAAGCAGGCGACAAACAGAAGGAGCGCGAGACCAAAGCGAGACGTGGATTTGGTCGACATGGGAGTCCCCCTTCCCCAAAGCAAGAAAACGTTTACCGAAAGTGTCGTGTTTATACTGCCCTGGCAACACGAGTGTCAAGAAATTTCTGAACCGGGAGCCACGGGTGTGACCTTTGCAGCGCCGCCAGGGGAGCCCGCCCGCCCGGTCTACTTGCCTGGCCGCGACGCTCTGGAGCCGCTGCCCTCGCGGAGTCTCAGCCATTGATTGGCGGCCTGGCCGGGATACCTCTCCACCAGCCCGCTCGGCCAGTAAACTTCAATGTCCGCGGTCCGGGCCGAACCCAGGCCGAAGTGAAGGCGGGAATCGTTTGCCGAATAGAAACTGGACTGGCTGAGCACCGCCTGCGCCTGCACCCGGCCCCCGTAGCGGACCAGGACCCGGGCTCCGATGGCGCTGCGATTTGACTTTACTCCTTCCAGCTTGACCTTGATCCAGTTCGGCTTGCCGCTGACATCGTTCCGCAGCAGGGAAGGCGGCTCGTTCAAATTTACAATCAGGATGTCCAGGTCCCCGTCATTGTCAAAATCTCCGAAGGCGCACCCCCGGCTGCAATGCGCCTCCGCCACACCCGGGCCGGCCTGCTCCACAAGTTCCTCAAACGTCCCGTTGCCCAGGTTGCGGAACAACGCCCGCGGCGTCTTGTTCGCATACTGTGGCAGTTTGCGCTCCACCTCGGGATAAACACTCCCGCTCACCATGAACAAGTCGGGATAACCGTCGTTGTCGAGGTCAACGATACCCCCACCCCAGCAGATATAACGGGTCTCGACGGCCAGGCGGGACGAGCGGGTTACATCGTCGAAGTTTCCCTTGCCGTCGTTGTGGTAGAGGCCGTTCGCGTCGTCGGCAAAGTGAGTCTTGAAGATGTCCAGATGCCCATCGAGGTCATAGTCCCCTACGCCCACGCCCATGCCGGCCTGCTCGGCGCCATCGTCGCTGAGGGCCACGCCGCGCATGACTCCTTCTTCGCGGAAGGTGCCATCATGGTTGTTCATAAAGAGCAGGCTGGAGGTGGAGTCACAGGCTACATAGATATCCGGCCAGCCGTCCTCATCGAAATCCGCCGCCACCACCGTCATGCCGTAGCTTTCCGTGGCGACGCTGATCCCCGCCTGTTGGCTGACATCAGTAAACGTTCCATCGCCATTATTGCGATATAGAGAATGCCTCCCTGTAGGCAGGCCGCGCGGACCGCATTCCACTGGAATGCCCTTCCAGTTGCAATTGACGTTCTCGCCGGGTACGGGAGCGTGATCAAAGGAAAAGCGTACGTAGTTGGAAACAAACAGGTCCAGGCGCCCATCGCGGTTGTAGTCCACAAAGCTGCACCCCGCGCCCCAGCGAGTTTGCTCCGTCCACAGGCCCGCCGTCCTGGTCACGTCGGTGAAGGTTCCATCGCCGTTGTTGCGAAAAAGGCGATTTTGCCCGAAGTAGGTGCAGAACAGGTCCTCAAACCCATCGTTGTTGTAGTCGCCAACGCAAACCGCGGACGCCCAGCCAGCCGCTGTTAATCCAGCTTTTTCAGTAACATCGGTGAAAGTGCCATCGCGATTGTTCTTGTACAGGCGGTTGCTGGCGCCGGCTGGCGCGCCCTCCAGGCGGGTGCCCGAGAGCAGAAAGATATCGAGCCATCCGTCGTTGTCATAGTCGAAAAACGCGCAGCCGCAGCCCGTGGCCTCCAGGATGTATTTCTTGGTGTCCACACCGCCATAAATCACAGGAGCGCGCAGCCCCGCGGCTTCCGCGACATCCACGAAGCGTGCGTTGAAGGGACGGCCGGAAGGCGCAGGACGGGCTAATGGCTTCACCGTGTGCGTGGCCACGCCTTGCCCCAGAAGCCTTTCCGCAGCCGCCGAGACGGCTGTGCCCAGAGAAAGTCGCGCAAACGCGCGGCGCGAGAACATGGGAGAAAAGGCCTCGGACGGGTGAATGGTAGTAAGTCTTTGAATTATCACACAAACCCTAGGCAGAGGTTGAGTCTGGGGCCGGCAGCGCAGGCTATGGGCGTGCCGGCTGGCTGCCCGTTGGATCGCCCTCCACCAGTTTGTAGCGATTGCGCTCGCCTTCTTCCCTTGCGGCCTGCTGGCGAAGCTCAGCCAGTCGCTTCAGCAGAGCGGGGATTGCGGCTCGATCGCCGGTTCTGCGCAAGGCCTGAATCAGGCGGTACACCGCGGTCTGATCCTTGGGATTGATCTCCAGAGCTTGCCGGCACTGCCCAGCGGCCTCCCGATACTGTCCCGATTGCATGTAGAGTTTTGCCAGAACTCCTCGCGCGTCACCCAGCGAGGGCTGCAGCGCGATTGCCCGCTTGGCCGAAAGCAGCGCTGTCTGAAATTCCGGCGTGCCCGGCTCAGCTCCCTTCTGGGCCAGGAAATCCGCTTGCAGGTAGAGGAGATAGGCATCGTCCCGCTTGCGCGCCAGCTTGGCCTGGACCGCCCCCAGGGCCGCATCGAGATTGTTCTGCTGGGCCGCCAGTAATCCTTGCGCCGCCGTGCTTAGAGACTGGCTGGGATCGAGTTCGTGTGCGGTTTCGAAGTCTGCCTCAGCCTTCTCATAGTCCGCCAGTTGAACGTTGAGGACTCCTCGTGCCAGGTAAAGTGACGCGCTCTTCGGCTGCAGGCTGATTCCTTCGGTGATCACATTGACGCCCACCTGGAACGACTGGTGATCGAGGGAAAGGTTGGCAAAGTCGATGTAGAGATTGGGGTTGCGCGGGTCGAGCAGGATCGCCTGGCGCAGGGCGCTGACCGCTTCCGGGGTGTTGCCGGCTTGTTCATGGGCGCTCGAAGCCAATTCCAAGGTCTGCGCGTCAGGGTTTCCGCCGTCGAGCAGGGGTTTAAGCGTCATGATGGCGTCCTGAGGCTTGCGGGCCATCAACTGGATGGCGGCCAGCAGCCGGCGCTCCCGCGGGTCATCGGGATTCAGCGCCAGCGTGCGCTGGAAGACTTTCGTGGCGGCATCAAGTTGCTTTAGGCGGACCAGGCAGGTTCCGTACGCCTGTTGCGCGCTGAGTTGCGTGTCGAGGAGCGTGCCCGCCCGCCCGAAGTGGCTGACGGCGCTGGTACAGTTCCCCTGACGATAGTCGAGGACCGCCAGCATGGCATGGGCCGTGGGATCGTCCGGGCGCAGCTGCAACAGGCGGTTCAGGAGGGAAACAGCCTGCCGGCTCCCCAACTGGTATTGAATCTGGGCCGCGCCTGCCAGCGCGGCGACGGAATTCGGAGAGATTTTCAGCGCCGTCTGGAACGCTGTCAGGGCTTCCGTGGTCTTGCCCTGGTTGGACAGGGCAATGCCCTGCAGAGTCCATAAACGCGGGTCTCCGGGCGATTTCTGCAGGGCGGAGCGGCTGATCTCTGCCGCCCGCTCGAAATCCTTTGCGCGCAGAGCGGCGGCGATCTGGTCAGCCGGACCGTTCTGCGCCGCAGCCAGGGTCGCTGCCACTCCCGCGAGCAGGATGACCGCGAGACGGATGCGCTGCGCCACGGACATAGGGTCTCACCCAAGCTGAGAATACCCAATGCGCAGGCTTGGGTAAACGTTTGCACGAGCGAGGCTCCAGACTGGCCCGACCCCCATCGTTTCAAAACCTGACCTGCGCCGGGCTTCCGTCAAACTCCGCCCATCTCGCCATCTCATCCAGCCTGAACTGGATTTTTATGGGGCTCGGAGAAAGCATGCGCGAGCCGGGCGCGAGCCGCAGGCTGAGAGCCCTTCGCGCATCCTGCCAATCCATTTGAATACCCATCCACTGACCGTTGCGATAGTTGAAAGATCTGCCGTCATCCTCGTAGAGCAGGAATGAGGCGTCAGATCCGGCATGGATCAAGACGACCAGCGGCTCCCCAGTCTTGTCCGCGACGTGCTGTTTGACCGGACCAAGCGGCAGAATGGAGCCAGCTCGAATGTAAAGAGGCAGAGTCTCGAGATCCACGGCTCGAGTCACTTCACGGCCCCCCTCGACTCGCTCGGCCGTCCAGAAGTCGTACCAGCTGCCGCGGGGCAAATAGACCTGGCGCGCAGTCGCGCCCGGCTCCACCACGGGTGCTACCAAGATATTGGGCCCCCACATGTACTGGTCGCCGCACGCCACGGCCCTGGGATCATCCGGATAATGCAGCCAGAGAGCCCGCATGACGGGCATCCCGGTGGTGGCGCATTCTCGCACCGTGCTGTAGAGATAGGGCAACATGCGATAGCGCAGTTCAAGATACTTGCGACAGATTGGCTCCACCTGCGCATTGTGCAGCTGGCTGGCATCCGGCACCGCCGCCCCGTCGTAATTGCGAATCTCGACCGGTCCAGGATCGCCGGTGTTCCAGCCCCAGGGCAGGCGCAGCTTCCAGGTGCGGCCGTGGGCGCGAAACAGGGTGCAGAAAGCTGCGAACTGGAACCAGCGCAGGTAAAGCTCAGCGGTGAACTCCCGGGTGGGTACAAATCCGCCGATGTCGGTTCCCCAGTAGGGTATGCCGGTAAGCGAAGTGTTGATGGCAATGGGAATCTGCGTCTTCAGGGTTTCCCAGGTGGAATAAACGTCGCCCGACCACAAAAAAGCCCCGGAGCGCTGCATGCCGGCATAGCCGTTGCGATGCAGGGCGAAGGGACGCTCGTTGGGGCGGTCCATCTGCGGCCCCTCCCAGTACATGCGAATCCGGGTCAGGCGGGAAGCCGCATCCATGGGATCGCCTTCGTCAGGCCACCAGCCATCCACACCCATGGCGAAGTCCTTGCGGTGGGCGCTCCAGTAACAACCAGCATCTTCTTCGTCAAAGCGGGAGATGTCGCAGCGCTCCTGCGCCCGTCCGCGCAACTGGTCCGCCAAAATCACGGCGTGCAGAACCACCCGAAAATTGTCCTGGTGCAGCTGCTCTATCATCCTTTGCGGGTCGGGAAACACCCGCGAGTTCCAGGCGAACGATCCGTTCTGAGTATTCCATCCTGACGGGCAGAAACCTGTTCCCAGATAAATGAGGGTGTCGCAGGGAAGTTTCTTATCGCGGAAGGTTTTGGCTTCACCCAGAACCTCGTACGGGCTGGCCAGGGTGCGATGCGATTGCTGGTAGCCGAAACTCCACAGAGGAGGAATCTCCGCGTGCCCCGTAAGGCGGGCGTATTCCGCCATGATCGTAGCGGGATCGCCGGAAGCAACGAAAAAGATGTCGAGCGGCCACTCCGCGCCGGGTGCAGGAAGGAACCGGCTTTGCGGTCCGGTGAAGTCGAATGTGCCCAGGGGTTTGTGGATGAATATCGCCCAGCCTGCGGTTCCGATCAGCCAGGGGATAGGCACGCGTCCGCCGTGGGTCTGCAGCCGATAGCCGCCTTGCCCGCTAATCATCGAGTCCGCCGAGCCACGGCGGTCGAATTGCGGACCGCCTTCTCCCAGCCCCAGCAAAGGCGAGTCGCCGGTTGTAAAAGACAAGCCGCCACCATGATCCAAGGCCAGCCGCTGGATAATCTGTCCTTGAGCGTTCGCGACGCTGATGGAGAGCGGACGGGGCGAAACCTGCAACGCCATGTTTCCCGCACGCACCGTTTGTACCGGTCCCTCGCTGCGGAGAATTGCGACCGGGCGGCCCCAGTCGTCTTGAACCAGTGACCCATCGGTTGAACCGAGAGAAACCCCAGAGTTGGTCGGCAGGATGAAGAGGCGAAAGGTATGGTCGCTTACGGTGAAGATTTGCACTTCCAGTTCCCGCGCCGATGAACCGGCGGGCGACTGGGAGAATGCCTCCCCGCACAAAGCCAGGGTTGCGCCCGCGGCCAGCTGCTTCAGGACTTCGCGGCGATGCCATTTTTCGTTCATGGGTTTGCAGAAACCGACAAGACGTAGGAAGTTTGGAATGAACGGCGCCGCAGGTCGGTGATCCGCAGGGCGGACGGACTGGAACTCGTGTTGACCGCCTTAGGGTAAGCTTCCAGCGAGTCTGCCAGCCAGGCTGCGGCTCCCAGCGCGACGGCCGAGGTCTTCAGCACATCGCGGCGGTTTACCGCCTCACGGTCGGGCTGCTTCATGGAGCACTCATCCTTTCTTGAGGTGCGCCTTGTCCAGTTCAAAATGCGGCGGAGGCTACAGCTTTACGGTCGTGCCTGCCCGGGCAGCCTCGTAGATCTTCATCATGAGGGTCAGGTCTCGCAGTCCCTCTTCGCCGGGTGTGAGGGGCGGCTTGTCATCCATCACACACTCGGACATATGATCCATCTCCAGCGCAAAGTGATCGCGAACAGCGAGAGACCGCTCTTCGGTGACATTGCCGTGATGCACAAACATGCGCAAGCCGCTGTAGCTGGTCGCCGGCTCCAGTTCAAACCAGCCGTTGGTGGTCACGACGCGGTAGCGGTTCTGGCCGGAGTAACCGTAGCTCGAAGTGCAATTGGCGAGGATGCCGCTGGGAAATCGAAGCTGAAAGTTAATCGTCTCCTCGACCTCCTTGAAGCGCGGATCCCCCGGGGTGGTGTAGGTCATGGCGTTGATTTCCGTGGGTTCTTCTCCGGTCAGGTAGCGCGCCGCCTGCAGGGAGTAGATGCCGATGTCCATCATTGATCCCCCGCCTGCCAGCGTCTTGTTCAGGCGCCACTGGGTGGGATCGCCGATGTTGAATCCATGATCGGCCTGGATCACTTTGGCCGGGCCCAGTTCCTGTTCGCGGGTCATACGAATGGCTTCCTGGTTGTAGGGTTCGTAGCGGCAGCGGTAGGCGACCATCAATTTGCGGTTCGCCTTGCGGGCCGCCTCGATCATCTGCTGGCAGTCCGCCGGCGTGTTGGCCATGGGCTTTTCACTCAGCACATGCTTGCCCGCCTGGTGTCCCCGAATGGTGTATTCGGCATGCATGCCGTTGGGCAGAACAATGTAGATAATGTCGACGTCGGGATTGTCCCGGATAGTGTCGTAATTCTGATAGTTGTAGATATTTCTGGGGTTTACGCCATAGCGCAGCGCCAGCTTGTTGGCCTTGTCCGGATGCCCGCTGACGAAGGCCACAACTCTTGACTTCTCGCACT
The DNA here is from genome assembly GCA_964408515.1 of uncultured Acidobacteriaceae bacterium. GTDB lineage: Bacteria > Acidobacteriota > Terriglobia > Terriglobales > Acidobacteriaceae > CAYOZX01. The sequence goes on from CAYOZX010000098.1 coordinate 11,456, forward strand.
TGGCAAACGCAGGCAAAATCTGGTTGATGGACAGGCTCCCCAGGCCCACGATC
>CAYOZX010000099.1:0-11454 GCA_964408515.1 uncultured Acidobacteriaceae bacterium
TGGTTCACCACGGAGGACACTGAGGACGTGGAGGGTGGTTCACCACGGAGGACACTGAGGACGTGGAGGGTGGTTCACCACGGAGGACACCGAGGACATGGAGGGTGGTTCACCACGGAGGACTCTGAGGACTCAGAGGGTGCATGAGTAGCTGCTCAGCGCATTCCGATCATGACCCTGGATTACAATTAGGTGCAGGCGGGGAGGCAGCCGGGGTCATCTTGACGGAAGGGGTTGCTGGCAATGCCGTGGGCGATGGCGTGGCCACATGTGTCGATCATCTCAGTGATCGACGTTTGCCTGGTGGCCATAATCATTTACGAGCTGCTGGCGCTGATGAAGGGGACACGCGCCGCCTACATGCTGGTGGGCGTGGGGGCGCTGGCGTTGGCCTTCTATTTTTCGCGCGTCGGCCAACTGTCTACGCTGAACTGGCTGCTGAGCACGCTGCTGCCTTATGCGGTCTTTGCCCTGATCGTCATCTTTTCGGCGGAGATCCGGCAGGCGCTGGCCCGGCTGGGCCGCCGGCTGCTGCTCAGCCGCGCCGCAGGCCCGGAGGCCGACGCCTACGACGACATTGTGCTGGCGGCCAATCTGTTCTCGCAGAACCAGACGGGCGCGCTGATCATCATTGAACGGGAAATCGGGCTGCGCACCTACATCGAAAGCGGTGTGCCGCTCGACGCCAAACTTTCCTATGACCTGCTAGCCACCATCTTCCGCCCCAGCGCTCCCCTGCACGACGGCGCGGTCATCGTGCAGAAGGACCGGGTGGCGGCTGCCGCCTGCTTCCTGCCGCTTTCCATGAATCCAGTGCTCTCCACCCAGTTGGGCACGAGGCATCGGGCGGGAATTGGCGTGACCGAGGAGACCGACGCCATCGCGGTCATCGTTTCCGAGGAGACGGGCGCGATCAGCCTGGCGGTAGGAGGAAAAATCGAGCGCGACCTGACGGTGGAGCAATTGCGCGAGCGCATGGGCGACCTCCTCCGCCGCTATGTTCCGCCTTCGACGCTGCCCACGCCGATCAGCGAAGGCAGTGAAGAGCTGGCGGAAGCCGGCGAAGGCGGGGAGATTCCCCTGCGACGGCCGGCGGATTCGCGCCTTACTCCCGGGGGCGACCGCCAGCTATGAAAGACTTCCTGCGGCGCCACGTGCTGCACAATTTCTGGCTGAAGCTGCTTTCGCTGGCCCTGGCCTTGGGGTTGTGGCGGGTGGTGGCGCGCGATCCAGTGGCGGAAGTCGCGGTGGACGTTCCCATCGAGTTCCACAATATTCCAGAAAACATCGAGATCAGTTCAGAGAGTGTGCCGCGGGCGCAGATCTGGGTGCGGGGCCCGGAGCGGGTAGTGAGGAATCTGCAGACGGCCGACGTGCATACCGCGATCGAGCTGAGCGGAGTAAGGCCGGGAGAGCGCACGTTCGATCTGAGCGCGAGCCAGATTCAAAAACCCACAGAACTGGAGGTGGTGCAGATCATACCGAGTCAGTTCCGCATCGCGTTCGACGCGCGCATGACGCGACAGGTGCCGGTGCGGCCGCGGGTGATGGGCGATTTCGCGCCCGGCCTGGAGATCGGGCGCATCCTGGCGGAGCCGGCCACGGTGACCATCAGTGGGCCGCAGAAGCGGGTGGAGGCGGTGGAGGCGGCGATCACGGACTCGATTAATGCCAGCGGCACCATGGAACAGGCGACCTTTGTGCGCCATGCTTACGTTTCTGATCCCCTAATCCAGGTGTTGCACTCCGATCCGGTGAAAGTGACGGTTATCATGGCAAAGAAGGCGCCCGGAGCAGACAAACGCTAGATCGGTTCAGACCAGCATGACATCGCAGACGCGGCAACTTTTCGGCACCGACGGGATTCGCGGCGTGGCCGGCGAATTTCCCCTGACCGAGGACAGCACTTACCTGATCGGGCGCGCGCTGGGCCACGATTTGCAGCAGAGCGGAGCGCAGGCGCGGGTGGTGATCGGGCAGGACACGCGGGAATCGAGCGCATGGATTGCGGACCGGGTAACACTGGGCCTGGCCTCCGCCGGGATCGAGGCGCATAGCGCCGGAGTGATCACCACGCCCGGCGTGGCCTACCTGGCGCGCGCCCAGAAGTACGCTGCGGGCGTGGTGATTTCCGCCTCGCACAATCCCTGGACCGACAACGGAATCAAGGTGTTTTCCGGCGACGGCTACAAGCTGCCCGACGCGCACGAGATGGCGATCGAGCGGGAGATTTTCGCGCTGCTGCAGAATCCGGTCGCGCACGTTGATGCATCGCCGGGAATCGCGCCCAGCCTTCCGGGGAAAGCGGAATTGCGTCATGCCTACATCGAGTGGCTGACCAAGAATGTGGGCGCAGACCTGCGGCGGCTGCGCGTGCTGGTCGATTGCGCCCACGGCGCGGCCACGGCGGAGGCCCCGGAGTTGTTCCGCGCCCTGGGGGTGAAGGCGACCCTGCAGAACGTCGACCCCGACGGGAAAAACATCAACGAGGGCTGCGGCGCGCTGCATCCCGAGGCGGTGGCCAGGAGCGTAGCGGCAAAGCCGGGACAGTTTGACTTGGGGGTTACGTTTGATGGGGATGCGGACCGGTCCCTGTTCTGCGACGCGAAGGGAAGGGTGGTCAACGGGGATGCGGTCCTGCTGCTGTGCGCCCGCGACATGAAGGGGCGTGGAACGTTGCCGAAGGACACGGTGGTGGCGACGACGATGTCGAACATGGGATTGGAAATCGCGCTGCGCAAGTCCGGCATCCGGCTGCTGCGGGCCAACGTCGGCGACAAGTACGTGCTGGAAGAGATGCAGAAGACGGGCGCGGTGCTGGGCGGAGAGCAGTCCGGAAACATCATCGTCCGGGATGGGGAGGCCACCACCGGCGACGGCCTGCTTACGGCGCTGCGAGTGATGGAAACGATCGTCCGCCTGGGGAAACCCTTGGCGGAATTGATCAGCGACCTGAAAGTGTTTCCCCAGGTGATTCAGAATGTGCGGGTGCGGGAGAAGATTCCTTTTGCCAAGGTGCCCGAGATTCAGAAGGCCATCGAGGCGGCGGAACGCGATCTGGATGGCAACGGGCGCGTGGTGGTGCGGTATTCCGGGACGGAAGCGCTGGCGCGGGTGATGGTGGAAGCGGAGTCGGAAAACAAGATGAAGGCGCTGGCGGACGGGATTGCGGGAGCGATCCGGGCGGCGCTCGGGGCATAAGTGTGGAGCGGCGCCAGGTCGGACCGCCGGGGACAGCGATCCCTTGACATGACAGGGCGGCGGCCGTCTATTCCAGATCCCTCCAGTTTGGTCCTATTCCTATCTCTACCAGCAGGGGAACGCTCAGCGCGGGGTGAACTTTTTCCATCTGCTCGCGGACCAAGGCCTTCATGGTCTCAATTTCATGATCCGGGACTTCGAACACCAGTTCATCGTGAACCTGGAGGGTCATGCGCGATTTGAGTCCCCGCTCGCGCAGGGCGGAGTCGATGCGGATCATGGCAATCTTGATCAGGTCGGCGGCGGTGCCCTGAAGCGGCGTGTTCACCGCGGTGCGTTCGGCGAAGCCGCGCAGGTTGGGGTTGTTGCTGTTGATGTCGGGAATGGGACGCACGCGGCCGAATAAGGTCGTTACCTGCTGCTGGCGGCGGGCGCTCTCCAGAGTCTGGTCGATAAAAGCGCGCACACCTTTGTATTTCTCGAAGTAGGCATTGATGAACTGCCTGGCCTCGCCGGTCGCGATCCCGAGGTTCTGAGACAAGCCGAAGGCGGAAAGTCCATAAACAATTCCAAAGTTCACCACCTTGGCCTGGCGGCGATGGTCGGCGGTTACCATGAGCGGGGGTACGCCGAAGACTTGCGAGGCGGTTAGGGTATGGATGTCGTCGCCACGGCGGTAGGCCTCGACCAGGAGCGGGTCCCGGGAGAAGTGGGCGAGGAGGCGGAGTTCGATCTGGGAATAGTCGGCGGCGAGGAGTACGTGGCCGGGCTCGACGGTGAACGCGGCGCGAATTTCCCGGCCCAGTTCGGTGCGGATGGGAATGTTCTGCAGATTTGGATTGGAGGAAGAAAGCCGGCCGGTGACCGCGCCGGTCTGGCTGAAAGTGGTGTGCAGGCGGCCAGTCGCGGGGTTGAGCAGGGCGGGCAGGGCGTCGACATAGGTGGACTTCAGTTTTGCCAACTGGCGGTATTCCAGCACCAGACTGGCGATGTGGTGGGTGAGGGCCAGATTCTCCAGCACGTCGACGGCGGTCGAAATCGTCTTGCCTTTGCCGTACTTCACCGGTTTCGGCAGGTTCATCTCGAGGAAGAGGACTTCGCCGAGTTGCCGGGGCGAATTGATATTGAACTCGCGTCCGGCTTCGCGATGGATTTCGCGCGCCTTGGCCTCGACATCGCGCTCCAAACGCGTGGACATTTCGGCGAGAGCCTTGCGATCAATCCTCACCCCGGCCTGCTCCATGCGGGCCAGAACCGGCGCCAGAGGCAGATCGATTTCGTCGTACAAGCTGAGCAGGCCGCCTTCTTCGACTCCGCGACGGAGGGGGACAGTGAAGCGCCCGGTAATGTCGGCGGATTCGGCCAAAGTTCCGCTCAACTTGAGATTGAAACGGCGCAGCGCGACTTCCGCCAGGCGATGGGATGAGTAGGTGGGGTCGAGAAGATAGGAATACAGCATGGGATCGTGGCGCACGCCGCGCAAAGCGATCCCTTGCTTCCCAAGCGCGTGAATGGCGTCCTTGTAATCATGGATTGACTTGGGCAAGTCCTCGTCTTGCAGGGCGGAACGCAGGCGCGCCCCGGCTTCGCTCTGCATGGAGACGGTGAGGGCAGAGCCGGCAACGGCGGAAATGGCCAGGGTTCGAGAGGGCGCTGGACTTACGGTCTCCGCTGTAAGAGGCAACATGCTGCCCTGAGGTTCATCCTCTTTCTCTTCTTCTTGCAGATCGTCGGGTGCGGCGGCAGTCACACTGTCGACAGCAATTGCCAGTGGCGCCGCCGGCGAAACCTGTTTGAGCACCGCCTCGACATCCGCTGCTGACGTGGCCTCGCTGTAATGCGCCTCGGCGACTTCCACCACGGGCAGCAGGTCCTTCAGCAACGAAGTGAACTCCAGTTCGGTAAAGAGGGAGCGCAAAACTGCGAGGTCAGGCTTGCCGGCGCGCATGGCGTCGAGGTCGAGTTCGACGGGCACGTCGGAGTCGATCGTGACCATGCGCTTGCTGAAGAGGACGTTGTCACGATTGTTCTGCAGGGACTCGCGGTAGGACTTCTTCTCGACTTCGGCGGCGTGGTCGAGCGCCTGTTCGACGGTGCCGAAGCGGCGGATGAGGTCGACGGAACCCTTGTCGCCGATACCGGGTGCGCCGGGGATGTTATCGATGGAGTCGCCGCGCAGGGCCATGACGTCGACCACGCGGCTGGGAGGAACGCCGAGGATTTCCTCGACCTTGGCGGCGTCGCAAATGAGATTGTCCTTGGGCGGATTGAGGACGAGGACGCGGTCATTGACCAGCTGCAACATGTCCTTGTCGCTGGAGACGACATACACCAGATAGGACTGGGCGGCAGCCTTGCGGGCGAGAGTGCCGATGACATCGTCGGCCTCGTAGCCGGCGTGCTCGAGAATGGGAATGCGGTAGGCCTCAAGGGCGCGGCGGATGTAGGGCAGTTGCTGCGCCAGTTCGGCGGGCATTTCGGAGCGGTTGGCCTTGTAGCCGTGGTACGCGACTTCCTGGAACGTCTGGGTCTTGAGATCGAACTTGCGGATGGTGGTGACGGCTTCGGCTTCCTGGTCGCGGAAAGTGGGCCCGGCGACGTCGAAGACGGCGGCGAGATATTCGGGAGAGAAATCTTCGCGCAGTTTACGCAGCATGTTGACAAAGACGTAGGTGGCCGCGGTGGGAATACCGGTTTTGGTCGACATGCCGCGCTGGCGCGCCATGGCGTGGTAGGCGCGGAAGATGAAGGACATGGCGTCCATGAGAAAGATGCGGCGGCCATCGGTGGCGGAGAGTTTGGCGCGCGCAGGGACCGACGCCAGCTTCGGGGGCGATGCCGGAGCAGTCGAGGATTTTCTGCGGGGAGGCAAGAGGTAAGTTTAGCACTGGGCACTCGGCATCCAGCCGCGCTGGAGCGCTACCTGCGCGCAAGGGCCGCTAAGGATCGTGATTGACTGAATGCTGATGGCGGAGCGCTGAGGGCGGGCCTATGTCACCTTTTTTCCGTATTCCGTGTTGTAGTGCAGCTTGATCACGCCGCAGGTGCCTTGCTCCTGAGAATAGACGACGCAGGTGTCAAAGGGGCGGGAGTAGACGTGCAGGCTGACCGCGCGCTGATTGAATTCGCGCGGATTGTAGACGCGGTGGACGGGCGACAGCGGGTCGACGGCGCAGGGCTGGAGCGGGGTCATTTCGATGGTGTCGGTAGTTTCAAGAGTGCAGGTGCCTTGTTCCACGTCCTGGGCGACGACGTGGTAGTTCTCGACGCGCAGGCGGCCGATGGGAGCCGTCATCCAGCAGTTCTGGTCGCGATGATTGTGGACGGAACTGGATTGACCGATGTCCCAGCAGATGGCGATCAATTCATAGAGTTGAGTCTTGTCGATCAGATTGCGGGTGTAGTGCTGGCGATCCCAGCAGAGATAAGGGGCAAGCGTATCAGCCGCGACGGGCGTGGCCTGGAGAAAGCGGGCGATCTCCTCGGTTGGACGAAAGGCGGCTTCGGGAAACTTGCGCAGCCCGGCGACGAAATTCTGGACCGACACCAGTTGGGGCGTGGTTCGCGTGGTCATGCTGACCATTATTCTAACCACAGAGGACGCCGAGGATGCAGAGAAACGGAGAGTGAACCACAGAGGACCAGAGGGAAATGGACGAAGCGGAGGATACTGACGCATCACTCTATAAGCATGCAGTCACCATAGGAATAGAAGCGGTAGCGGGTAGCCACGGCGTGACGGTAGGCGGCGAGAACCCTTTCCTGTCCGCCGAATGCGCACACCAGCATGAGCAGCGTAGATCGCGGAAGGTGAAAGTTGGTGAGCAGAGCGCCCACCGCGCGGAAGTTGAAGCCGGGATAAATGAACAGATCGGCGTCCTCGCCGCCGCCATGGACTCTTCCTGACAGCCGAGCCGAATGTTCGAGCGCTCTGACCGTGGTAGTGCCGACGGCCACGACGCGACGTCCGCCATCCAGAGCGCGGTTGATGGCCTCGGCGGCTTGCGGCGAAATGTCGCAGGCCTCGCGGTGGAGAGGGTGGTCCTCGACCGGTTCCACACGCACGGGTTGGATGGTGCCCAGGCCGACGTGCAGCGTGATCTCGGCGGTTTCGATGCCTCGATCCTTCATACGCCGGAGAATCTCGGGGGTGAAGTGCAAACCTGCAGTGGGCGCGGCTACCGAGCCCTGCTCGCGCGCATAAATCGTCTGATAACGCTCGCGGTCAGCGGACCGGTCGGGACGGTCAATGTAGGGAGGGAGAGGTACGTGGCCGATGCGATCGATGGCGGCGAAAAAGTCAGCCACAGGGCGGAAGCGGATGGCGCGCTCCCCGAAACTGCCGCGGCTGATGACCTCGGCCTGTAGTTCATCCTGCGCGCCAAAGAAAAGCCGCTCGCCCACCCCGATCTTGCGTCCGGGATGCACCAGGCATTGCCATTCGTTCGGTTGTGCTGAGAGTTGTCGGGTCAGCAGAACCTCGACGGTGCCACGAAGAAAATCCCGTGCCGCAGGATTGTTCATGCTCAAGGGCTGGGCCTTCGCGCCACTCCTCCTGCCGTAGAGGCGGGCGGGAAGGACGCGGGTGTTGTTGAAAACGACCAGATCATCCGGGCGCAGCAAGTCGGGAAAGTCTACGAATCGCCGGTCATGCAATTCCGGCGGATCGCGGCGCAGGTACAACAGACGCGAGGCCGCCCGGTCGGGAAGCGGATCCTGCGCGATCAATTCCTGGGGAAGGACATAGTTGAAGTCGGAGACCAGCACGCAGGTAAATTATAGGATCTCCATCGGCTCTTGAGGGGCAGGCGGAGATGGCCGCCCGACACGGGAGAAGGCCGAAGGGCGCCAATGTAATAGTGTGTAAATGAGATTGTAACCACCGGCGCGGCTAGGTTACCATACGCCACGACAACGGGGGTGCGTGTTCCCTTCAGCTCCGCTATGGCCAGCGAACGCCAGCATCGCCGCGAGATCGTCCTGTTTGGCAGGGCTCTGCACGAGCGCGGATATGTGGCGGCCATGGATGGCAATTTGTCGGTTCGGCTCGATGACCAGCGCGTGCTTGCTACACCGACCGCCATGTGCAAAGGAGTGATGAAGCCCTCCGATCTGGTCATCGTGGACCTGGAGGGACGCCGGCTGGAAGGCCGGCGCGACGTCTCCAGCGAAATCGCGATGCACCTCCTGATCTACAAGCTGCGGCCGGATGTGCGCGGCGTGGTACATGCTCATCCGCCTACAGCCACGGGATTCGCCGCCGCTGGGCTGGCCCTGAATCAACCTCTGGTATGCGAGGTGGTGATCGGCCTGGGCTCGATTCCGCTCGCCAAGTATGGAACACCGGGAACGCCGGAGCTTACCAATGGACTCGCGCCCCTGGTGCCGCAATACGACGCGATTCTGATGTCCAATCACGGCGTGGTCGCCTACGGCGCCGATCTGCACTGTGCCTACATGAAGATGGAGACGGTCGAGCACTTCGCCCAGATCGCACTGGTCACACATCTGCTGGGGCGCCAGCAGCCCTTGGCGGGCGAGGAGCTAGCCAAGCTGCTGGCGGCACGCAGCAAGTATCAGGGTGCGCGCTCGGCAGCGCCCTTGCCCCTGGGGGTTCCTTACGACGGCGATAGCGACAGCCTGGAGGAGAATCTGGTAGCGCGGCCGCCGCGGCGGGTGGGGCCGCGGCACAGATGACATACCTCGACGACAATCAGAAAGGGGCGGACCGCAGTGTCCGCCCTACACAGCCGGCTAGTCTCCGCCTAAGCGAAATCTCAATCCGGCGCGAACGTTGACGCCCAAGGCGGGATAGCCAACCACCTCCTGGTACGCTTTGTCCAAGGCATTCTCAAGATTCGCGTAGGCCGTGATCCGCGAGCTGAATGCATACCAGCCGCCGAGGTCCAGGCGGGCATAGCCGGCGGCATGATCGACACCATAGCCCAGGAAGTCAGAGTCAGCGCGCCGGCCAACCAGACTCCCGCCGAGATTGGCCCCCCACCGGTTGCTCAGATAGGTAAGCAGCAGACTGCCTGTATGCTTCGGACGTCGAAGCAGGGGTTGGCCGGGTGCCAGCAGCGGATCGAAGGCAAAGGGCTGCTCCAGAATCTGGGTGGAGGTGTAGGTATAGGACCCATCCAGCGACAGGCGGGCCAGCGGCCGCGCTTGAAACTCCAGCTCAGCACCGTGTGCCAGGGCCTGGTTAACGTTGACATACTGCCCGCAAAAGGGGTTGGGGGGCGGGCAAGACGCACCGGTCAGAAAATTGAAATCGATCTTGTCCCGAAACAACCCGTTGAAGTAGGTCGCGGTAAGCGAGTAATTGCGCGCAAATCTTTGCTCGAAGCCGGCCTCAAACGAGCGCACGCGTTCCGGCCTCAGGGCTGGATTGGGAAGAACTGGAAAGCCGCCTCCGTTGCCGAATGACTGGGCGATGCTCGGTTCCTTGATGCCGGCGGCATAACTGAAGCGCAATCGCGTGCCCGAGAAGAAATTTCCTCCGCGCAAGGCGGTGAACATGAGCGCAACCCGAGGCACGCCGTGATTACCGAAACTTCCGTTGCGCACAAAGCGCGCCCCCAGGACGATTGAGAGCCGCTTCACCGCCAGGGCCTGCTGCCCGTAGACCGCATGGTTCAGGCGAAGGCCGTGGCTCAGCGAATCCAGAAGACTTCCCGTGGTGCCATTCTCGTCCTCGAACTCGTAACCGACCGTGGTATGGGCCCAGCTCCGCTCCAGGTAGTCACCCTGATAGTCGAAGCCGGCGCGGTTGATGTTGGTGATGGAGTGATAGGGAGTGTCAATCGGGTCGCCGAAAGGATCGACGCGCCCGGGCTGGTTGACGGGCTGGATGTTGGTGCGATTCAGCCGGTACTCGAAACCGGTGAAGCGATGCTGCCAGCGAGCCGGGCCGTTGATGGCGACGTCGGCGCTGGCCAGCAGATGGTTCTGCCGGGCGCGCTGATCAAGATCGGGCGGGAGAATCGGATCCCCATTGAAATTCCAGAAGCTCTGCACGCCGGTGACGCTGTGGGAGTGGCGGGCGCGCACCCGCAGCGCCGCCCAGTCGCTCAGCTTGACGCCAACATTCCCTCCCTGCAACGAATTCGAATAATCGTCATTGGGGCCTTGACCCATGGTGTTGAACTGGTCAGCAAAAAGGTTGTAGTCGAGGGCCGAATGGGCGCCGGCGAGCGAGGCATATCCGTTTGCCGTCCCCAGGTTTCCGCCGTCGGCGCCGAAGCGCAGTTCGGGGATTCGTGTGCTTCCGCTCCGGGTAAACACCTGCACGACGCTGGTCATGGCGTCGGAGCCGTACAGCGTGCTCTGCGCACCACGCACAAATTCCAGGCGGTCAACGCCAGCCAGGGGCAGCAGCCCGAAGTCGAAGGTTCCGCCCGGCTCGTTGACCGGGACATCGTCGACCAGCACCTTGTTGTAAGTGGAGTCGCCGCCGCGCACAAACAGGGAGGACAAGCCGCCGCGTTGCCCGGCAGTGCTGACCACCGCTCCGGGCAGAAAGCGAAGTGCGCCGTCCGCCGCCACCGGGTGCATGAGTTCCAGCTGGCCGCGAGTGAGGACTGCCACATCGGCGCCCGAGTCGTCACCCGCAATCAGGGTTCGAGCCGCGCTTACCGTGACGGTCTCGGCGGCCGGCGCCAAACGAAGACTTACCGTGATCAGGCCGGAGCTGGAGACTCCATCTTGGGTAGCTACGGCAAATCCAGCCGCGAGGACACGGGCGCGGTAGGTTGCGGGCTCAGCTCCGTGGAATACAGCCAGACCCTCGGCGGAGGTAGTTTCGACTGCGACTGGGATTGTGCTGCCGCGATGGAACAGTTCCACCTGCGCCCCGGCAACCGCCGCGGATTGAGGATCGACTACTTTGATTTTGAGCTCGGCGGCCGGAACCGCCGCCGCCAGGAAAACTACGCTGACAAGGACACCTAAGGACCGCATGCACTCCTCCTTTGACACGCGAAAGGGGTTGGTGTGGAGGGTTCGCACCGGTCTCCTGGCTTGCGAGCAAGAACTGTGGACCAAGGCCCAGTTCGATAATCGCATCCGGCCTTCCCAGGTTTTCCCCAGTGGCCGGCTGCAGTGTCCTCGCTTACAGTTGCGCGGCAGCGCGGGATTTGCACCCGCTTCCCTCCCCGTCGAGATGACGGGGGCGCGAACCTAGAACGTTGAGAAAGAACAAAGCGAACGGTGAGGGAAATTTACGCGCGTGCCGGGGTGAAGTCAATTGAG
>CAYOZX010000100.1:0-11384 GCA_964408515.1 uncultured Acidobacteriaceae bacterium
TTGTCAAGAGCTGAGGGCTAACAGGTTTCTGCTATAGTTCCCACAGGCAGAGGCTTTGCACCGCATGGCAGCAGGGGACTTCGAAGTCCAACTCATCTCGCCCACCGAGCTGGCCAAAGAAAAAGTGAAGGCAGTGCAGGACTACGCGCTGCTGGTGGGGCGCTCGCTGACCAACCTGTTCCGCCACCCGCTGTATGTCGCCGACATGATCCAGCAAGCGGACCTCATCGGAGTGGGTTCCCTGCCCATCGTGGTGCTGACCGGGGCCTTTACGGGAGCGGTGCTGGCGCTCAACAGCGCGAGCACGCTGTCGCGGTTCGGTTCTCTGACTCTGATCGCGCAGCTGGTCTCTGTGGGCATGGTGACCGAACTGGGCCCGGTGATAACCGGACTCATGGTGGCGGGGCGCAATGCCTCGGGCATGGCCAGCGAACTGGGATCGATGACGGTGACGGAGCAGATCGACGCCATGCGGGCCCTGGGCACCGATCCCACCAAGAAGCTGGTGACGCCACGGGTGGTGGCGACCGTGGTAATGCTGTTCTTCCTGACCATCATCTCCGATCTGCTGGGGCTGGTGGGCGGGAACATGGTCGCGGCTCTCATCCTGGGATTGGATTCCCGGCAGTACTGGACTTCGGCGTGGCAGTCGCTGGTGTGGCGCGATGTGACCACGGGACTGATCAAACCGGTCTTGTTTGGCTTTGTGATCTCGACGATCGGCTGCTACTTCGGCATGTCCACGCGAGGCGGCACCCAAGGCGTGGGACGGTCGACCACCCAGGCCGTGGTGGTGGCCTCGGTCCTGATCCTGGTGGTGGATTTTTTCGTGACCAAGCTGATTATCACAGTGCTGGGTTACCGCTGACATGTCCACCCCGGTCTTGCCACGGGAAACATCGGCCCGCATGTCCAACCCGGCGGGACAAGAGGCTATCCGCTTCGAGAACGTAAGCCTTGAGTTCGAAGACAATCAGGTGCTCGACGGCATTTCCTTCCGCCTGGCGCACGGGGAAACCAAGGCGGTGTTCGGTGTGGCGGGCTCGGGCAAGAGCACCATCCTGAAGCTGACGCTGGGCCTGCTGAAGCCGGATGCAGGGCGAATCTTCGTGCTGGGCGAGGAAGTGACCCAGATGAGCGAAGAAGAGCTGTTCGGCCTGAGGCGGAGAATCGGGATGGTGTTCCAGGAAAGCGCTCTCTTCGATTCGCGCCCCGTGCTGGAAAACGTTGCCTTCCGTCTGCTGGAAGAAGGGATCGCCGAAGAGGAGATCGAACGCCGGGTACGGGAGGCGCTGAGCTTCGTGGAACTGGAGCGCACCATCGACATGTTTCCTGCGGAGCTGTCCGGGGGAATGCGGCGGCGGGTGGCGATTGCTCGCGCCATCGTGACCCAGCCCGAGATTCTGCTCTACGACTCGCCCACCGGTGGCCTGGATCCGGTGACTTCGACCACGATCATTGAACTGGTGGTGAAGCAGCGCGATGTCTACAAGACCAGCGCCCTGCTGGTTACCCACCGCTTGCAGGACGCTTTCATCATGGCGACACACACCTTCGACCGCCGGACCAACAAGATGATCCCGCTGCCCAAGAGCGCACACGGCGAAGTGCCCACGACGTTTCTCATCCTGCGGGATGGAAAGGTCATTTTCGACGGCGACCTGGAAGAGCTGGCACACACCCGGGACGAGTACATCCGGGAGTATATTTCCTGACCTCTGGCTTCGAGCGACTGGCCTCGGGCTGCGACCCGGAAGACTCCAGTGTGAATCAGCTGGCTTTGGCGAGCTCGTCGAACCGCTTGCGCATGCCGGCCTGGCGCTTCATCAGGCGCTCCAGCCTCTCTCTTCCCTGCTTGGTGCGGGTGGCGAGTTTTTCCACGTTGCGGAAGCTGTCCGGCGAGCCTATTTTCTCGCGGAACTCCTTCAGATAGGGATAGACCTTGGCGAGAACGAACCAGAGCTCGTTGGAAGAGTCATAGAACAGGTCCTCGTTGAGGGCGCCGCGCAGAACCAACGACGCCGCCATTTCCCAGTAACCGATCACCTGGCGGAACCAGGCGTTCTCCGGGGCGCTGAAGTCGTTCAAGACCCGGACGATGTCGTCCGCGCTCTGCGGCCAGAATTTGCCGACCCACCAGGAGCGGGCTTTGCGCATTTCGGTTTCGCGGCGGAAATCGTAGAGTTGCAGGATGACTTGGGCATCAGCGGCAGTGGGTCCTTTGGCCATGATCAATCTCCTTTGCTGGTTTGGACTGCTGAGCTCGGCGGGCGGATGAGGACACCCGCCCTGCAGGTTTCGCCTACGCCACCGGCGCCGTTTCCACCGACCGTTCGTAGTCGCATTCCTTGTTGGGACAGGCGATGGTCGGGCCGGACTTCAGGCTTTTTTCCACCAGGTACTCGCTTCCACAACTGGGGCATGGTTCCGCGATGGGCCGATGGGCGGAAGTGAATTTGCACTTGGGGTAGTTGGCGCACCCGTAAAAGGTGTTGCCCTTGCGCGCTTTTTTCTCGACCAGATCCCCTTCCTTGCACAAGGGACACTTCACGCCGATGAAATTCTGCTTCACGTACTTGCAGTCGGGGTAGCCGCTGCAGGCGGTGAATTCTCCATAACGCCCGTGGCGGATCATAAGATTGCGTCCGCACTTGGGGCAGGGTTCGTCGAGAGGAATGTCGGGGACCTTCCTGCCCTGATCCAGCCGCCGGGTGGTCTTGCAATCGGGATATCCGGTGCAGGCCATGAACTGGCCGAAGCGGCCGCGCTTCAGGACCATCAGCCGCCCGCAGTTTTCGCAGTACTCCTCCTGCGTCGTCTCCTGGATTTCGGCCGAATCCAGGTCCGGCAGATTGATGGGGTTTTCCTTGGTGAAGGTGCAGCTGTTGGGATCGTCCTTGTCGTAGGAACTGCAGGCATAGAACGACCCGTGCTTGCCCCACTTGATGACCAGGGGAGAGCCGCAGCGCTCGCACTTTTCGTCGGTCGGCTTCTCCATCCGCTTGATGTTCTCCATGTGCTTCTCGGCATAGCGGAGATCCTTGGCGAAGCGCTTGTAGAATTCGTCGAGGGCGTTGGTCCAGGTTTCCTTGCCTTCCTCGATCTCGTCCAGTTCTTCTTCCAGGCGAGCGGTGTACTGCACGTCGAAGATGTCGCGGAAGTTTTCCACCAGCAGGTCGGTAACGACCAGGCCGATCTCCGTGGGCACAAACTTTCCGCCGGTTTTCTGCACATACTGCCGCTCCTGAATGGTGCTGAGGATGGCGGAATAGGTGGACGGCCGTCCGATGCCGCGCTCTTCGAGCTCCTTGACCAGGGAAGCTTCGTTGTAACGCGGTGGCGGCTCGGTGAAGTGCTGCTCCGGCTTCAGCGCCCGGAGAGTAAGCTTCTGGCCCGGCTCGAGCGGAGGAAGCTTGCGTTCTTCGTCTTCGTCGTCCTTTACGTCGGTCGCCTCATGGTAGACCTTGAGGAAGCCGTCAAACTTCTGCACCGATCCGGTCACCCGGAACCAGAAGGTTTCCGCCGCCGTCCCGGCATCGATGTCCACCGTGGTCTGGTCGAAGACGGCGGGGGTAATCTGCGAGGCCACAAAGCGCTGCCAGATCAGCTTGTAAATCTTGTACTCGTCTTCCTTCAAATATTGCTTGATCGAGTCGGGATGGCGCATGGCCGAGGTGGGGCGGATGGCTTCATGCGCCCCCTGGGCTTCTTTCTTTTCCTTGTAGAAATTCGGCGACTCGGGCAGATAGGGTGCGCCGTACTGTGACTGGATGTATTCGCGGACCTCGGCCAGCGCATCATTGGACACGCGCGTGGAATCGGTGCGCATGTAAGTGATGAGCCCCACCAGGCCTTCCTCGCCTAATTCCACGCCTTCGTAGAGGCGCTGGGCGATGATCATGGCGCGCTTGACGCTGAAGCGCAGCTTGCGCGAAGCGTCCTGCTGCAACTTGCTGGTGGTGAAGGGCGGAGTGGCATTGCGACGGCGTTCCTTGCGCTCCACCGCGCGCACCCGCCAGTCGGCGCTTTCCAGCGCCGCACGAATTTTTTCCGCTTCCTCGCCGTTGTGGACTTCGACCTTCTCTTCTCCCTTACCTAGGAAACGCGCATCGAAAGCGGGCGGCTTGCCGGCGGCAAGGTTGGCGTCGATGGTCCAGTATTCCTGCTTTTCGAAAGCCTTGATCTCGCGTTCGCGCTCGACGATCAGACGGAGGGCGACGGTCTGCACGCGGCCGGCGGAGAGGCCGCGGCGCACCTTGTCCCACAGCAAAGGCGAGACCTGATAACCCACGAGGCGGTCGAGCACGCGGCGCGCCTGCTGGGCATCCACGAGGTGCTGATCGATATCCCGGGGATGCTCGAAGGCCTCCTGTACGGCGCGCTTGGTGATTTCGTTAAAGGTGACGCGGCGGATGCGCTCCGGCTCAGCGTCCTTCTCTTTCTTCTTCTTCTTTTTGGCTTTGGCCCCATCGCCCAATTCTTCGGCCAGATGGGCGGCGATGGCTTCGCCCTCGCGGTCCGGGTCAGGCGCGAGGTAGATGTTGTCGGCGGAAACGGCCAGCTTTTTCAGGCGGGCGAGAACCTTCTCCTTGCCGGGAATGACGATGTACTCGGTCTCGAACTCGTTGTCGATGTCCACGCCCAGCGTGCTCTTGGGCAGATCTTTGACGTGCCCGAGCGAGGCTTCAACTGTGTATCCCTTGCCGAGATATTTTTGGATGGTCTTCGCCTTGGCCGGCGATTCCACGATGACTAAGCCTTTAGACAATGTGTCCCCTATGGGTGGTTTCTGGTTTTGAAACTAGCATGAATGCGGTTCGAACAACAAGCCATCAGCTTGCGGGGCGGTCGGCCTCCGGCGGCTGGCTCCTGGCCATGCTTAGGAGTTGAAGGGCGCTGCACAGTGTCAACTCCTGGGCCCTTTTTGCCAAAATCTGAGATGCCTGAAACCCTCCATCGGCGGTCGCTGGGCCGCACTCCCTGACCCGGGGCTGCCAGCCAGAAGGTTAAAAACTTCTCACAAAATTCTTTCCGGGAAGCTGCTTCACCTTGCCGGCCAGCTCCAGTTCGAACAAGGCCGCAAAGATTTCGGAAGAGGAGAGATCCGGGTACAGACGTTCTACGAGCTCGTCGATGTGAAGGGCTTCATCGGCTCTCAGAATGGAAAGCAGCTTCCTTTCGTGCGGCGGCAGCTCGTCTTCCCCGAATAGAGATGCAGTCTGTCCCTCGGGGGATTCAGCACCCCCGGCGGGAGCGAGCGCAAGCCGCACATCGGCCGGGAGTTCTTCCCATACGTCCTCCCAGGTGGCGGTGAGCTTGGCGCCCTGTTTGATGAGGGTGTTGGGGCCCCAGGAGTTGCGGGTAGTCACGTTGCCCGGAACGGCAAAGACCTCGCGGTTTTGCTCCAGAGCGCAGCGCGAAGTGATGCGCGTGCCGCTGTATTCGGCGGCCTCCACCACCAGTACTCCGATGGAAATGCCGCTGATGATGCGGTTGCGGATGGGGAAGTTCTGCGGGGCGGCAAATGTGGTGAGGGGGAATTCGGAGATCAGGGCTCCTCCCAGAGCCAGCAGCTGCTCCACCAGGCGAGTGTTTTCCTTGGGATAGATCACATCCACACCCGTACCGAAGACGGCTACGGTCCTTCCTTTGCCGGCAATGGCGCCGCGGTGCCCGGCAGCGTCCACGCCGCGCGCCAGTCCGCTGAAGATCACCAGCCCGCGGGCGGCGAGATCGTGGGCGAGGCGCTCGGCCATCCCCAGCCCGTAAGGCGTGGGATGGCTCGTGCCCACGATGGCGATCCCGGGCCGGGCGATCGTCTCTACATTCCCGCGCACATAGAGCGCCAAGGGTGGATCGTAGATCTGCTTGAGAGGCGGGGGGTAACGGGGATCATCGATAGACACGAGGCCGATACCGGCCGACGCGGCGCGGGCAAGCTCGTCCTGGGCAAGCTCCGTCGAGCGTCCGGTTGCAAGGGACTGCGCCGAAGCCGCGGGAATGCCCATCGCCTCCAGTTCCGTCAGACTGGCCTTGAAGACGTTTTCCACGCTGCCAAACTGGGCCGCGAGGCGCCGGCCGCGCGTGGGGCCGAGCCCGGGAGTGAGGACCAGAGCCAGCCAGGAGAGGGCCGAGCCCTCATTGGTCTTGGCATCGAGAGCCGTGGTTTCAGGCACGCGCAGCGCCTCCTTGCGGATGGCAACGGGCGGACTCTATACACCGGGGAAAAACCGTGTCAAGGTCAGCCGACACATAGCTCTGTTAGAATTGAACATTGCGCGAAGCCGGCCGCATGAAGCGCCTTCGTATTTCCGCGATTTCATACCTGAATACCGCTCCCCTGATGTGGGATTTTGAGCACGGAGAGGCCGGCGAGAAGTTTGATATTTCCTACACCCTGCCCTCGCAATGCGCTGCCGAACTGGCTGCAGGCAAGGCAGATATCGGTATTATTCCGGCTGCGGCTTACGCCACCATTCCGGGCCTGATCATCCTGCCTGGGGTGGCGATTGCCTCCCGCCGCCCGGTCCGCTCGATCCTGCTGGTCAGTAAGGTGCCCTTGGCGCAGATCCGGTCGGTGGCCCTGGATACGTCCTCCCTGAGCTCGGCCGCCCTGACGCGCGTGCTTTTTGCCAAATGGTGGGGAGGAGGCGGGTCCTTCACGCCAATGGTTCCTGAGGTAGAAGGGATGCTGCGGGAGCATGACGCTGCACTGGTAATCGGCGACCCTGCACTCAGGATAGATCGCGCACGATACGTGACCTATGACCTCGCGGAGGAATGGATCAGATTGACAGGGAAACCCTTCGTATTTGCCTTCTGGGCCGTGCGGCAGGCAGCCCTGAGCGAGTGGCAGGGACCCTTCGACCTGGCAACCGTCTTTCAGGAGTCGCGCGACCACGGGCTGGCGCCGGCGAGCATCGCGCAGATCGGCCGCGAGTGGGGGCCTCGCCTTGGACTTGCGGAAAGTGATGTGCAGGGTTATCTCACCCAGAACATCCACTACAGTCTTGATGTGGAGTGCCGGGAAGGTTTGGAGCTCTTCTATCGCTATGCGGCGGAAGCCGGGGTTCTACCCCAGGCTCCTGAGCTGCGCTTCCTGGAAGCCGTCGCTGCCGCGTCGCCTGAAGGCTGAAACCCTGGCGGACGGCATTTTTCCTACCATCGATCCGGTAACCATGTGTTAGCGCCTCACTCCTGGTGGAGAGAAACGTCGGCGCGCCCCAAGAAGCGCCAAATTGAAGCCGCTACGCTGGTTCGTTACAATAATCTGCAGTGACTTAAAGCGGTTGTCGATCCGGCTATGTCCCTGACCAAGCAGCAGGCGCTCGAGTTGTTTCGCTCCGACGACCTCATCGGCATCGGCATGGAAGCCGACGGCGTGCGCCGCAAACTGCATCCCGAGGGCGTGGTCACCTATATCATTGACCGCAATATCAATTACACCAACTTCTGCACCGAGTATTGCACCTTTTGCGCATTCTACCGGCCGCTGAAGGGGCCAAAGGCGAAAGAGGGTTACATCCTCGACTTCGAAACCATCCACCAGAAGATTCGCGAGACGGTCGAGCTGGGAGGCACGGGAGTGCTGATGCAGGGCGGCCTGCACCCTGATTTGAAAATTGACTGGCACGAAAACATGCTGCTGGGGATTAAGCAGCGGTTCCCCAGGATTCACCTGCACTGTTATTCAGCATCAGAAATCATTGCCATCGCGGAATACAGCGGATTGACGATCCGCGACACCATCGCCCGCTTGCGCGACGCCGGACTGGATTCCATACCCGGCGGCGGCGCTGAAATCCTGGATGATGAAGTGCGCTATCGCATTGCCCGGTTGAAATGTCTGACCAATGACTGGCTCAACGTGCATCGCACCGCCCACCAGTTGGGCATGCGTACTACGGCGACCATGATGTTCGGCGTGGGCGAAACCTTCGAGCACCGCGTGAATCATTTTCAGCGGCTCTACGATCTGCAAGAGGAGACCGGCGGCTTCACCGCGTTCATCCCCTGGAGCTTCCAACCGGCCAATACGGCGCTCGGCGGGCGCCATTGGGATGAGGCCACGGCGGTGGAATACCTGAAGGTGCTGGCCATCTCGCGCCCCTATCTCTCCAACTTCCTCAAAGTGCAATCGAGCTGGGTTACCCAGGGATTGAAAGTTTGCCAGTTGTGCCTGCGCTTCGGCGGCAACGACGTGGGTTCTTTGATGCTCGAAGAAAACGTTGTGCGCGCCGCCGGCGTTACCCACCGCACCACCGAGGAAGAGCTGCGGCGCATCATCCGCGATGCTGGTTTCAGGCCTGCGCAGCGGGATACGCTATACCGCCAGTGCTTCCTAAACTGACGAGCGCATCCTGTCATCAGAACATGAAGCCTGCTTCAAGAACACCGCGGGGCTGGTTAGCGTTCAGGCCGGCGGGTCCGAAAGCGGCGCCAGCGGTCATATCGCTAGCGTGGACAATCGAAAAGTCTCCGCGAAGGAAGAAGGCATCTTTGCGATAGGTGGGGGTCACGGTGAACCCGAAGGCGCCGCTGCCGGGGCCATACAGCAGGTTGATTGCACCGTTGCTGACGCTGCCTGTCGTCTTAATGTATTCGGGCCGGACTGCTAACGAGAACCCACGCTTGAAATTGTAAGTCACCAGGACCGCGCCACCCTTGGTACCTGCACCCTGTGCGATTCCAATGTTTGGATTCGTGGGCACGTCGGTGTATTGAAAATACGGCTGGACCACCCAGGCGCCCTTTGTGTATGTATAAATCAGGTTGTAGATCTGTTCGTTGTTCAAATACAAAGGTGTTGCAAGCGTGTTCTTCGCGTACGCGCCGGCATTCCCGCCGGCAATAAAGGCCACGCTGTTGGCGGAATTGAACGCATAAGCCAGCGATCCCCACAGCCAGGTGTAGCGATTGGAATAAAACCCGTCATTCCAGCTGAACGACGTGGTGAGCTTCTTGTGTGTCCAATCGAGTTGTATGCCTCGGTTAACCGCGTTTTCCTGGTTCCATAGCAGACCGCGCTCGATGTTCATGTTCTCGAAGGTGAAGGTATACTCCGCGCCGACCAGAGTGGGCAACGCGCCGACCTTTACGTCGAAATTCCCTTTCACCAGTTTCAAATAACCCTGCGGGAAAGGCCCGTAGATATTTTTCATGGTGTCCGCAGTCGAGAAAAAGGGCAGTCCAATGGCAGGCAAGTTGTAGGCGCCGCCTTGCAAATAGAACTGCCACCAGCCAGTGGTCTTTTGGACAAAAACCTGAGCGTTGCTAATGTCGTAATGTGAAGAGGGGTCGCCAGGGACATGATTTCCCTCGGTCCAGACCAGGCCGCTCAAAATGCCCGTCACTGCCAGTTTTCCGCCCTCGAATTCATGAGCAGGCGCCGTCTGCAGGGGCCCCGACATTGAAGGCATAGGAAGAGGTTGTGGATCCGGGGGTTTGGTTTGGGCAGGGGCGGTGTCTGCGGCCTTGGAATCTGCGGGCTGGGAACTCGAGGCGTCCTGCGATTTCGGAGCAGCATCCTGTCCAAAAGACGAGAACGTCGCCAACGCGGCAACAAAGAGAGTAAGGAAACACACGAATCGCGTGCGCAAAGTTGAATCTCCTTTACCGAAGACTTGGTTCGAGTGACCTTTGTCTAGCGCGTCAGCCTGAATCTAAGCGAACACCCACCGAGACCGTTCAATGGTTCTCGTCGGACGTGTTCAGAAGCCGTATCACAAGGAGGCCAAGGGGATTCTCTTACCCAATCAATTTTCCCCTGGCGCAGCTACCTCAGTTTAGCGCCCTGACATCGTGAGTTGATGGCAAAGTATTGCGTGCTGAAGGGAATGTCCAATCGATTATTTTTTTTTGTGCGATCAGAGAAATGTTGAAAAGAGAAATCTATCGGAGGGATAAACAGAATTTGTGGCGCAATGAAAACAAAGGAGCATTTTCAGTTCCCGTCAGCGCCAGACGACGAAAATGCGAATCGCCTGGATTCGGTTTTTGCATAGACCTCTTTGCTCAAGACCCTCACAGGTCTGCATGAAAAGTCCCAAGCCACGGCAAAACCCTTGACCCTGATCCGATCGCGCCTCGCTGTCGGTGAGGGTTGTCGACGCGGCTTCTTGTACTTCTCTTGCGGCGGGTTGGCGGCGTCCCTTCGGGTACAATGGGAGCCTTCAGACTGGCCCGGTCACGGACCGGAGGGCTTCCCCTGGGCATGAAGTTCATGGCGTTGCAGCCGATTGCTGTGCTGGCAGCCTCACGCGGCATCGGCCAGTACATCCGCCAGCATTTCCTCGACACCACCTTTAAAGGTTTGTATCACGCCAACGCTTTCGATATTGCGTTGCTGATTCCCTACTTTGTCGTTCTCATTCTGCTGGCCTCCTACGGATTGCATCGCTACGCGCTCGTCTATCTCTATTACAAGCACCGCGAAAATCGCACCCGCGAGCCTGCGGAGCGGTTTCCTGACTTGCCCCGGGTAACGGTGCAACTGCCGATTTTTAACGAGCAGTATGTGGTGGAGCGGTTGCTCGACTCCATCTGCCGGCTGCAATATCCGCTGGACAAGCTGGACATCCAGGTTCTGGACGATTCCACCGACGAGACCCAGGAGGTCGCGCAAAGACTGGTGGCGCAGCATGCAGCAAAAGGAATTCCCATCAGCTACCATCATCGCGAGCACCGCGACGGGTTCAAGGCCGGCGCCCTGGCTCATGGCATGGAGACGGCCAAGGGCGAGTTCATCGCCATCTTCGACGCCGACTTTGTGCCGCCTGAAGATTTTCTGCTGCGCACCATCCACTATTTCACCGATCGGGGAGTCGGCATGGTGCAGACCCGCTGGACTCACATCAACCGCAAATATTCCTTCCTGACCGAAGTGGAGGCCATTCTGCTCGATGGGCATTTTGTGCTCGAGCATTCTGGCCGGGCGCGCAGCGGAGCCTTCTTCAACTTCAATGGCACCGCCGGCGTGTGGAGGCGCACGGCGATCGAGAATGCCGGAGGCTGGCAGCACGACACCCTCACCGAGGACACTGATCTCTCCTACCGCGCGCAGTTGCAGGGCTGGAAGTTCGTTTATCTGCAGGACGTGGAATGCCCCGCCGAACTTCCCGTGGAAATGACCGCGTTCAAGACGCAGCAGGCCCGCTGGGCCAAAGGCTTGATTCAGACTTCCAAGAAGATTCTGCCGCGTGTGATTCGGAGCCATCAGCCTTTTCGCGTCAAGCTGGAAGCCTGGTACCACCTGACCGCAAACCTCAGCTATCCCCTGATGGTGGTACTTTCCGTGCTGCTGCTGCCGGCCATGATCATTCGCTTTTACCAGGGCTGGTTCCAGATGCTGTACATCGACCTGCCGCTGTTCATGGCGTCCACGT
>CAYOZX010000101.1:0-3558 GCA_964408515.1 uncultured Acidobacteriaceae bacterium
TCGACGCCATCCAGGAATTCAAAGTTCTGACCTACAACTACTCGGCACAATATGGGACTCGCGCAGGCCCGACCGTGCTCCTGACGACAAAATCGGGGTCGAACGGATTTCATGGGTCCTTGTTTGAGTTCTTGCGCAATACCTCCCTGGACGCCAAGAGCTTTTTCGCTGCGACAACGGAGAAATTCAATCTGAATCAGTTTGGAGGCGCACTGGGGGGCCCCATCAAGAAGGACAAGACTTTCTTCTTCCTCGATTACCAGGCCACCAGGCGCCGGGTGGGAGAGAACTTTTTCGGGGGCTTTGTGCCCACCGCTGCGATGCGGACGGGTGATTTTACTGGTGTAACAGCACTTTTCAACCCTTACACCACGCGGCTTGACGGAACTCGAGACCGCTTCCAATGCGACGGCGCGGGCGACCCCACGGCGGTAAATCCGGATGGAAGCCAAGTGGCGGGTGCGGACTGCGACAAGATTCCCGCCGGTTTGATCAACTCTGCGGCTGCGCAAATGATTAACTTTTATCCGCTGCCCAACTTGAGTGGCAATAGCGGGGGAAACTACGTGAACGCTCCAGTGAAGA
Organism: uncultured Acidobacteriaceae bacterium; assembly: GCA_964408515.1. Taxonomy (GTDB): domain Bacteria; phylum Acidobacteriota; class Terriglobia; order Terriglobales; family Acidobacteriaceae; genus CAYOZX01. The sequence goes on from CAYOZX010000101.1 coordinate 586, forward strand.
GACTCAACGAAGCGTCGTTCGACGTTCGCGTGGACCACAGCTTTTCCAGCAAGGATTCATTGTTTGCCCGCTTCAGCTACGATCAGGCGACCGTGTTTCTCCCCGGGGGCTCGCCTAGTTTTGCCGAGCCGGATGCCTTTGCGAGCACTCAGAATATCGACAACCACGGGAGGAATGCGTCTCTATCGTTTACCCACATCTTTTCCGGTAACAGCATCAACCAGGTCAGCTTTGGCTACAACCGGATTTTCAACCATATCCGGTCTTTCGGGAGCGGCTCCTGCATATCGCAGCAACTTGGTATCCAGAACGCGAACCTGGGCTGAACGTCCACAAATCCGCCCACTTGCACGGGAATCAGTTGCGGATTGACTTCGACCATTGTGGGCGGCGGTTACTGGAACCTCGGCGATCGCGGATTTGCTCCCTTTCAGGGCGGAACCAACGTTTTCCACATCTCCGATTCGTTCGACATGATTCGCGGTAAGCACGACATCAAGTTGGGCGGCGACTTCCGTGCCAACCAGATGAACGTCGCAACCAACGCCTTTCAGGATGGGTTCTGGATCTTTACCCCTTTGTGGACTCTTGACAGCGGACCGCCCTTTGCTGCCGGTGGCGATAACATCGCCGATTTCCTCCTGGGCCTGCCTGACTTGGCTTTCCATGATCAGACCTTTAAGGGCGCCACGACCGGCCGCCGCTGGAAACTGTTTCGCCCGTACGTTCAGGATGATTGGCGAGTGACGAGCAACTTGACGCTGAACCTCGGACTGGCCTGGGCTCTGGTAACGCCCATCACCGAAGCCCAGAATCGTCAGGCGAACTTTGACTTCGCGACCGGCAAATTTCTCATTCCGGGCCAAGGCTCCGACTCGCGGGTCGGCGTCGAAATGGACAAGACCGCTTTCGAGCCTCGCATCGGCCTGGCCTGGAAGCCCTTCGGCAGCGCTAAGACAGCGGTCCGGGCGGCATATGGGATTTTTCATGATTCTTCCTGGAACCAGGGCGGGCAGGGGCTGTGGGAAAACCCGCCATTCTTCGAGGAATCCGTGTTTGTTGGTTTCTCCTTCGGAGGTTGCCCGACTCAGCTCGCCCCGAGCGGTGCAAACTCTGCCTGTTTTAATAATGGCGTGGCGGTTCCATTCGGAACCGGTAGGACCATGACCGACGGTTTCCCCCTTCTTACACAGCCGACTGATCCGGCTACCTTCGGTGGGAACATTTTTTCGCAAAACCTCCATTTTAAGCAGGGGATAGTCCAGCAGTACAACCTGAACATCGAACACCAGATGCCCGGCGATGTAGTGCTAACCGTTGGGTATGCTGGTTCCCGCAGCACACACATTCTGGTCGACCAGATGAACCTAAACTCGACATCCCCCAGTGCGTGCGACCCCACCAGCGTCAACTTCGTTCCTGGGTACACTTTTGGCTGTGGCCTTGGTAACACACCACGGTATACGCAGTTCGGAAACATTCAGAATATCAATGATATTGGTTCGGCTCGATACGATTCCCTTCAGGTCAAGGCTGAGACCAAGAACGTGAGGCACGGTCTTTACGCCCTTGTGGGCTATACCCACTCCCGAGCTCTCGATAGCGGGTTCTCCGATGGTCTGGGTACGGGCACGGGTGCGACGTATTATCCCCTGCCGGGCACCGCGAAAGCGGATTGGGCTTTGTCTCAAATCCACCTCAATCACAACTTCACGGCCAGCGTGATCTATGATCTTCCCTTCGGCAAAGGCAGGCAGTTCGGCAGCAACTGGAGTGGGCCGATCAACGCGGTCTTGGGAGGTTGGCAGGCCAATGTGATTGAAAAAATCACTTCAGGATTTCCGGTTTTCATCGTCACGAGCAACAACAACTCCGGCGTAAACTTTACCAACAACACGACCAATTTTGTCCGCCCCAACCAGGTTTGTAACGGCCGGCTCAGCAGCCACACCGTGCAGAAGTTTTTTGACACGAGTTGTTTTGTCAATCCCCCAAATGGAGAACTCGGAAGCGCCAACCGTGCTCCGCTCTACGGTCCTGGCTTTGTGAACACCGATTTTTCAGTGAACAAGCGCTTCCAGTTACCGATCCGCGAAGGTGCAGACGTGGAATTCCGGGCTGAGTTCTTCAATCTGTTTAACCATCCACAATTCTTCGTGCCCGTCGCGGACAAAGCTGCCTCGAATTTTGGCACGATTACAGAGACGGTCAACAACCCCCGTCTGATTCAGTTCGCCCTCAAGCTCCGCTTCTAGCGAGGTTGTGGGTTGGTTGCTGTGTTTTCATGAACGGGCGCGGCCTTCGGGCCGCGCCTTTTGTGTCCCATCACTGGCGTGCGGCAGCTCTGGGTGGCGAGCCCGATCGGAGCCTCATGATTCATTGCAGCTTCAAACTCGCGATTCCGCTCTCCCTTTTGCTGGCGGTGACGGCCTCCGCCCAGAAAATCAAGGTCATCGTCGACCAGGACGCGCGCGGGCCCGGTACCAGCGATCAGCAAGCCCTTCTTGTCTTTCTCCAGTCCGAGAAATTTGACGTCCTGGGCATCACCACCGTCAGCGGCGATCAGTGGGTGAAAGAAGAGACCCAGCACACGCTGCGCATGCTGGAAATCGCCCAGCGCACCGACATTCCCGTGATTCAGGGCGCGGAGTTCCCTCTGCTCAATTCCAAGGAAGAAACCGAGCGCTGGGAAGCGATCTACGGCAAGTTTGAGTACAAGGGCGCCTGGACGGAGCGCTTTCGCGCCAACCGCTCCACCATCTACGACCAGCCTTACCACCCTCCCGATGTAGTCCCGCCCATGCCCGAAGGTGAGCCGCGCACCAAGCCCGCTCCCGGAACGGCCGCGGAGTTCATCGTGCAAATGGTGCACAAGTATCCGGGCGAGGTTGTGCTCTGGGCCGGCGGGCCGCTCACCAACTATGCTCTTGCGCTCCGGCTCGATCCCGAAGTCGCCACGCTGGCGAAGGAATT
>CAYOZX010000101.1:3658-11326 GCA_964408515.1 uncultured Acidobacteriaceae bacterium
CTCGATAAGTATTCCCTGCCCGGCTACATGTGGGACGAAATCGCGGGCGTGGCCCTGATCGATCCTTCCATCATCACCGGCCAGAAGCAGCTTTACATGGACATTGACGTTGACCACGGAGCCAGCTATGGCAAAACGATATTCTGGGACGGCAAGACTCAGGTTCCACCCTACCTGCGCCTGGCGAACGTGCAGTTCGATATCGACGCCGAGCAGTTCTACAAGATTTATATCGACCTGATGACTCGTCCGGCGCGCCAATGAAGATACTCGCTGCTCTGTGGGTCACGATTACGATCGCTTTTCTCGCCACCGGCGCTTCCGCGCAGACCCGCCGCAAGATCATCATCGACGAGGACTGCTCCGGCCCCGGCGGCAGCAACATGCAGACTCTGCTCTTGCTCATCCAGTCCCCTCAGGTCGACGTCCTCGGCATCACTGTAGTCAGCGGCAACCAGTGGCGCGACGAGGAGGTTGCCCGAACCCTGCGCCTGCTCGAAATCATCGGTCGCACCGATATACCTGTCGTCCCCGGGGCAGCCTTCCCCCTGTTGCGCACGCGCCAGGAAGCCCAACTCTGGCAGGAGCGCTACGGCAAGGTCGCCTTTGCCGGCGCCTGGGACGACCGCTGGTGGCACGAAGCTTCGGCCGTTCCCCCGCTGGCCGAGGGCCAACCGGGCGCCAAACCATCTGACGAAGACGCCGCGCACTTTCTCGCGCGCATGGTGCGCCAGCATCCGAACGAGGTCACCATTTACGCGGGCGGCCCCATGACCAACCTGGCGCTTGCCCTCTCCATCGACCCCCGTTTCGCAGAGCTCGCCAAAGAGCTGGTCTTTATGGGCGGTAGCCTCGCACCGCAGACCGATGACCCCGAGTTCGTCAACAACCCCCGCCACGAATTCAACTTCTGGTTCGATCCCGAGGCCGCTTACATCGTCCTCCGCGCCCGCTGGAAAAAAATTGTCTGTACGCCGGTTGACATCTCGATCAAAACGCGGCTCACACCTGAGATGATCAAACAAATCGCGGCCGCAGAGACTCCTCTCGCGCATTACGTTGCTCGCTTTTATCAGGCGGGCCAGGGCGGTGTCTACATGTGGGATGAGCTGGCAGCAGCGGCGTGGATCGATCCCAGCCTCATCAGGAAACGAGAGACCCGTTACCTGACTGTCGACCTGGGGCGGGGCGCCACTTACGGCAACACGCTGACGTGGGGTGAAAAGGAGAAGGCGCCGCTCGCTGTCCGGCAGGTCGAGATCCAGGTGGATGTTGATAACCAGCGATTCGATGGCATGTTCGTCAGCCTCATGAGCGCGCCCATCGGCCAGCCGGACTCGCGTTAAGCAAGCCGACCAGAGCTGCCCAGCTATAGGATCGGACCTGGCCACCTCCCAAAAAAGCGCTAATGTTCCATGTGGAACACTTTGGCAAAACAGTGTTAACCACCCCTATTGCAATGACTTACGATATATAGCTTAAAGAAATACATGCGGCTGTCTTAAAAGAGAGCCTACGCCGCTGCCGAAAGCTCGGCATGGTGACTCATGGTCGGCACGAACTAAGCCTGTGAGAAGCGGAGTAGACGTAGTGATGCAGTATCCTTCGTGTGCCGTTCGTGCCTTAGTGGTTCGTTCTTGCGAAATTCTGAACCGCAAAGTTCGCGAAGGTCGCCAAGGTAGAGTCGTTTATGCCATCCGCTATTTGTAGGAAACCCGCAAGCGCCAAGAACACCAAAGGGTCGCCAAGAAGGACAGCCGCGCGGAGAGGGCCGCTCGATCAGCGCGATTGGCGATGACATTTCATCATCGCGGAGGGTCCGTGGGTCCGGGCGCACCCGACTTCACCACGAACTGCTGCAGTTCCTTGCGCTGGCGCGCAATTTGTTCTTGCGCATCTTTCGAGGTCTGCTCATAGAGGCGCAATTCCGCCTGAGACTTCTGCGTCTCGCCCGTCCTCTTGAGCGCCTGCGCCAAGCGATAGTGTGGTTCGGGAAGCCCTGGATCGGCCTGGGCTGCTTCCTGATAAGCAGCAATAGCTCGCGGGAAATCCTTTCGCTCGGAATAGATAATCCCTAACTGCAGATGACCGAGGGCGAACCTGGGATCGAGCAAGACGGCCTTCTGCAGAAGAGACTCGACACGCTCCAAAGTCTTACTATCTCCCGCAACCCCGCGTTGTTTCCATAGGCTAAGGGCATAGAAGTAGTTGGCCTGCGAGTTGTCAGGCTGGAGCCGGGCGAATCGTTGCAGGCGCTGCGCCACGCCTTCCGACTGCTCGGCGCCCGCCGCCATAATCTTCCCCAAGAACAGGTAGGGAGTGGCATCGGAGGGATTCAAATCGGACGCCTGGCAGAGCGATCCCGCCGCCTGATCGTAGGAACCGCGCGCGTACCAGGCTACTCCCAGGCCCGCGAGCATTCGCACCGACCGCGGAAACAGACGGCGCCCCCTGGCGAAGACTTCGGCAGCGGGCTCAGGGGCGCGATGCAAAAGCAATTCGGCTCCCCAATCGAAAACATTGCTCTCGCTGGCTTCGAGCTCCGCGGCGCGCTGAAACTCCCGCGCCGCTTGCACAGGATTGTTCAGTTTCTCTTCGACTTCTCCCCCCAGGTGGCGCAAGGCTGCTTGATCGGCTGGGGACATTTGCTCGAGCTTGTTGCCGGCAAACACTTCACGCAAACTCTCGCGCGCGTGTTCGTACTGCCCGGCATCGGCATAAGCTCTCACCCGCGTGTAAGGAGTGCCGGATTCAGCAGGCTGCGCTGCCGGCGTCGCGGTCCGACCCAAGGAGGCTGTATCTCTGGCCAGCGATTCCTTGGTGCGCACGATTGTGTCCGCTCCATGCCCGCCAAGATTGGTGGGATCGGTGACCCCCGCGACGGTGAACTGAGGCTCGTCATAAAACGGCGGCGTTGCGGGTCCCACTTTTGCTGTGTTGCCCTCCGTTGCAGCAGGCTGCGGCGTTTCCCCGAGAGGTTGACATTGACCCTGGAGCACCGGCGTGACCAGACCCAGCGCCACAATGAAGATCGGGGCGTAGAGATTGAGGCAAAATTCCAAAGCCGGTTTCATCAATGATCCTCCGGAGAGGCCAATACCCTACAGGGATAAAGCCAGCGGAGGCTGATCGCCCTCAGGGGCTAAAGCCCCCGTGCCGTACGGGCTTTGACGGCACGGCTGGAAGCCGTGCCCTCCGAAACTCATCCTGACTCCCAAAACGATTGTGACACGAATTTTAGTCATCACGTCTCATCCTGGCAACCGCACTGGCAACCCCTCGGTCCAGGCATTACAATGCCCAGTCCGTGTCTGACCGAGGATGGGAAATTTGTGATCCGCTGCAGTTCCCTGGAGATCAGGCCGGCACACACCTCACGGGAGACTCTTCACAATGAGGCCACGTCGCTTCGTTGTTTTTCTGGTTCTGTTGTTTTCCATGACATCCCGGCTGCCGGCCCAGAAAATCAAAGTCATCGTCGACCAGGACGCTCGTGGTCCCGCCACCACCGACATGCAGTCCATGCTGATTTTCCTGCAGTCCGATATGTTCGATGTCCTGGGTATCACCACGGTCAGCGGCGACCAGTGGGTAAAGGAGGAAACCCGGCGCAGCTTGCGACTGCTCGAGATCGCCGGACGGACTGAAGTTCCCGTGGCGCAAGGCGCAGAGTTTCCCCTCCTTAATTCCAAAGAGGAAAGCGAGCGCTGGGAGGCGCTTTACGGCAAGCTCCGTTACAAGGGCTGTTGGAGCGATTTCTCTAACCGGCCCGCCAATGTCCCGCCTGCCTTTCGCGCAGCCTACCACGATCCCGACTTTGTTCCCGCCCTGGTGGAGGGTGAACCGCGCATCCAGGCCGTGGACGAAACCGCCGCCCATTTCATTGTGCGCATGGTCCGCAAATATCCCGGCGAGGTGGTGATCTGGGCCGGCGGCCCGCTGACCAACATCGCGCTCGCGCTTCGCCTCGACCCGGAGGTGGCGACTCTCGCCCGCGAGCTGGTGCTCATGGGCAGCGGCATGTATGCCAGCACCGGCGGCATCAACGGCATCGACGGACGCCGCGAGTTCAACTGGTGGTTTGATCCGGAAGCTGTGCGGATCACCATGCGCGCTCCCTGGAAAAAGATCACGATTACTCCCGTGGACATCTCAGTGAAAACCACGGTCAATCCAGATCTCAAAGCCGCCATCGCCAAGGCCGATACCCCGGTTGCCCGCTATCTCACCGCGTATGCGGTCGAGAGCTTCATGTGGGATGAGCTTTCCGCCGCCGCCATGGTTGACCCCTCAATCATCACCGGCCAGAAAGAACTGTATGTCGATATCGACGTCGACCATGGCCCGAGCTATGGCGAGACTCTGTTCTGGGATCCGCAAACTCAGGTCCCGCCCTACGCGCGTAAAGCCACCGTGCAGTTCGATGTGGACGCAAAGAAACTGTACGACCTGTATATCAAGCTGATGACGCAGCCGCCCCGCACAAAGCCCTAGAGGACTTCGCGATTCGATGAGGGCGGCTCGAGCCGGAGTAGGTATGGATCATAAGCAGTCGTCTCACATTACGCGGCGAGAATTCGTGGCCGCTTCGGCAGCCGCTGCTGCGGCTAGCGCTTTCCAGCGTCCCGGAGGCGACCAGCGGTCCGGGCGCCCGCTCACTCGTGTCATTATCGATACGGACCCCGGGGTGGACGATGCCCTAGCCCTCCTGCTGGCCATGCGCTCGCCTGAACTTAAGATCGAAGCCATCACTGCAGTCGCAGGCAACGTGCCGCTGGAGCTGACTCTGCCCAATGCGCTGCGCATGGTGGAAGTCGCCGGACGCACCGACATCCCCGTAGCGGCAGGCGCCAGAGCGCCGCTGGCCCGGCGCCTGGTTACCGCCTCCTACGCGCACGGCGAAAACGGCTTGGGCGGCGCGGTTTTTCCCGAGCCCAAACTCAAGCCTGCTGCTCAGCCGGCGGCCGCACTGATTCGTGACATCGTCCGCAAGTACCCTGGCGAAGTCAGTCTGGTCCCCGTCGGCCCTATGACCAACATCGCTACGGCGCTGAACCTCGATCCCGACCTTCCAGGCCTGATCCCGGGCATTACCCTGATGGGCGGTTCGCTTTCCGGAGGCAACATCACTCCGGCGGCGGAGTTCAATGTCTACGTCGACCCCGAAGCAGCCCGCATCGTTTTCCAGTCCGGCATTCCCATCACCATGGTTGGCCTCGACGCTACTCGCAAGACTTCCTTAACCGAAGACCATGTGCGCACCCTCGAAGCGGCCCAGAACCCCGTGAGCCAGGCGGCGGCCAAAATCGGTCGCAAGGCCCTCGAGCACAACCGTCAGATGGGGTTTCTGGTGGGTCCGAACATGCACGACTCGCTGGCTGTGGCCACGTTTTTGGATCCGTCCCTGGTCACACTCAAGGACTATTACGTCGATGTGGAGACGACAGGAGAGCTGACCGCCGGCGAGACTTTGGGGTACAGTCCGACGGCGGGTGACCTGCGCCGCAGGCCGGAGGCGGAGAAACAAGCGGCCATGAATATGCCGATTCGCGGATCGGCCCCTAGCCTGGCGAGCAGGAAGACATCTCCGGTGATACGAGAGCAGTGGGCGCCCAATGCCAAAGTCGCTCTGGACGTGGATTCAGCCAGGTTTTTCGATCTGCTGATTGGGCGACTCTCGGGCCAGAAACCGGCGTAGGGGGTAGGAGTCCTCTCCTGCCTCGTCGGGCGCAGCCCGGCGTTTTTCATCCGGGAAATATTGGAGTGACGCAATGAAACTCGGCCGAACCCTCATAGCCTGCGCACTGCTTTCAGCCTTGTCCTATGGCCAAGCCAAACGCAAGATCATCATCGACCAAGATGCCGCCGGTCCTGCCGGCACCGACTTGAAGTCGATTCTGCTCCTGATTCAATCACCGCAGACAGAGGTTATGGGCATCACGGTGGTCACCGGCGACTCCTGGCTGAAGTCCGAGGTGGCGCACACTCTCCGCATGCTCGAGATCATCGGTCGCACAGACATTCCGGTCGTGCCGGGCGCCGAGTATCCGCTGGTCCGAACCAAATCCTGGACGGAGCTCTGGCAGCAGCAATACGGGACTGTCACCTGGCTCGGAGCATGGACTCCCAGGTTCTATCATCCCCCTGACGAGCTCGGTCCCATGCCGGAAGGCGCGCCCACAAGCAAAGCCGCGGATGAAGATGCCGCCCATTTTCTGGTTCGTATGGCGCGTAAGTATCCGAACCAGATCACGCTCTACGCGGGCGGCCCCATGACCAACCTGGCGCTGGCCATCTCGATTGATCCCGAATTTCCCCGTCTGATCAAAGAGCTGGTCTTCATGGGCGCCAGCCTGAATCCGCAGACGAGCGATCCTGAGTTCCTCAATACTCCGCGGCATGAATTTAACCTGTGGTTCGATCCCGAGGCGGCGCATATCATGCTCCGGGCGCCGTGGAAGAAGGCTGTGTGCACCACGGTGGACATTTCCGTCAAGACGCAAATGACCCAGGCTTTGATTGACAGGATCAAAGCCGGTAATTCTCCGGCAGCGCAGTACGTAGGCAAATACGCCCGTCTTTGGGGCGAATATAACTATCTGTGGGACGAGCTGGCTGCGGCCGCGTGGCTCGATCCCAGCCTGATCACCAAGCAGGAAACGCGCTACATGGATATTGACCTCGACCGCGGCGCCAACTACGGTAACATCCTGACCTGGTCAGACTTGGACAAGCCCAAGCTCGAGGTCAGGCCGGTCGAAATCCAGGTCGATCTCGACACGGAACGGTTCTACAAGATGTTGGTGGATTTGCTCACTGCGCCGACGCCAAGGCCGATCAGCCAATGAATGGAGAGAGTCGAGCGACCAGTTGTTCGCTCGGTGCCTCTGCCGGCCCATCGAGCCGGATAAGAAAAAGCGGTTCAAGGAGAAACCATGTTCACACCACACAGCTTGACGATTGCGCTGTTGATGATGATCACCAGCGCTGTGTGCTGGGGTTCCTGGGCCAACACCTTCAAAGGCGTGAAGAGCTTCCGCTTTGAACTGTTCTACTGGGACTATGCCATCGGCATCTTCCTGATTTCACTGATTTTGGGGCACACCATGGGAAGCACCGGCAACGATGCTTCGAGTCTGATGAACAACATTCATGCTGCCAATTCCTCGAACGTCATCTGGACGATGATTGGCGGCGCGATCTTCAATCTGGCCAATCTCCTGCTCGTCGCGGCCATCGATATGGCCGGCTTGGCCATTGCATTTCCGGTTTCGATTGGCATTGCCCTGGTCGTGGGCGTGGTCTCGAGCTATATCCGGCAGCCCATAGGGAACGTAGTATTGCTGGCTGCGGGCGTGGCTTGCGCCCTGGTGGCAGTAATTCTGGACGGCAAAGCCTACGGAAGCCTTGCCCATGCAGGCCGGACAGTCTCCAGGAAGAGCATTGTCACCTGCATCGTTTCAGGAATTCTGATGGGCATGTGGGCGCCAGCCGTAACCTACGGCATGACGCACGCCAAGGAGCAGGGCGGCGCCCTCGGCCCGTACAGCACCGCCGTGTTCCTGACTCTCGGCGCTCTCCTCTCCTGTTTCATCTGGAATGTCTACTTCATGCGGAAACCCCTGGTCGGCGACCCGGTGAGCTTCGCCGGTTACTTCCGCGGACCCG
>CAYOZX010000102.1:0-6946 GCA_964408515.1 uncultured Acidobacteriaceae bacterium
GCGATGTGCTTCCGCACGAGAGTATGCTGTAGCGCGGACGCTCTATCATAGCCTGTGAGGGCAGCGTCCGGATCGGCGCCCGAAAAGGAGCCATATTCATGCAGATTGCTTTTGCCGCCTCCGAAGGCGTGCCATTTTCCAAGACCGGAGGCCTCGCCGACGTCCTGGGCGCCCTGCCCCGTGCTCTGGCTGCCGCGGGACACGAAGTCAGCGTTTATCTGCCCTGCTATCGCCAGACCCGGCTCAAGAATCCCCAGTCCGTCGTCGGCAGCATCACTATTCCCTTCGACGACCGCTATCGCTTCCCCTCGATCCTGACCATTGACCGCCTCGCTGGTGTCCGCTTCTACTTTGTCGACTACCCGCCATTCTTCGACCGCGAATCGCTTTATGGCACCTCCGAGGGAGATTACCCCGACAACGCCGAGCGCTTTGCTCTGTTTTCGCGTGCCGTGCTGGAAGCCTCCAAGGTTCTCGGGGTTCCGCAGATTTTCCACTGCCACGACTGGCAGTCGGCCCTGATCCCGGTCCTTCTGCGCACCCAGTACCAGGAAGACCCGGTCTTCCGCGACACCGCCGCCGTATTCACCATTCACAACATGGGATACCAGGGCCTGTTTCCGCCCGATACCTTGCCCTTGCTCACCCTCCCCTGGGATCTTTTCACCATCTCCCGCATGGAATTCTTCGGCAATGTCAATTTGCTCAAAGGCGCGCTCGTGTACTCCGATTTCATCACCACCGTCAGCCGCAAATACAGTCAGGAGATTCAGACCACCGAATTCGGCTTCGGCCTGGAGGGCGTGCTCCATAACCGCGCTTCCAGCGTCACGGGCATCCTCAACGGCGTCGACTACCAGGAGTGGAGCCCCGAGACCGACAAGTTCATCGCCGCTCCCTATTCTCCGCAGGATTTAAGCGGCAAGGCCAAGTGCAAGCAGGACCTGCTCACCAGTTTTGACATGACCGTCGCCGATACCTCTCTGCCCGTGATCGGCATCGTCTCCCGTTTCGCCGCGCAGAAGGGTTTCGATCTCATCGCTCAGATCATGGAGCGACTGGCGCGCGAAAAAGTGATCATGGTTGCCCTGGGCAGCGGCGACAAGGCGTACGAGGAGCTGTTTCTGCGGCTTCACCAGCAGTTTCCCGGCAGGATCGCGGTCAAGGTCGCCTATGACAACGCCCTCGCCCACAAGATCGAGGGCGGCAGCGACATGTTTCTCATGCCCTCGAAATACGAGCCCTGCGGCCTGAACCAGATTTATAGCCTCAGGTACGGGACGGTTCCGATCGTGCGCGCCACTGGCGGACTCGATGACACCATCGAGCCCTGGGACGCCCGTACCGGCCGGGGTACCGGCTTCAAGTTTGCCGACTACAGCGGCGAAGCTCTGCTGCTCACCATCCGGGAGGCGCTGAAGGCTTTTCAGGACCAGACCGCCTGGCAACAGCTCATGCGCAATGGCATGGGCAGGGACTTTTCCTGGGCCGCATCGGCCCGCGAATACGTCCGGGTGTACGAGCGGGCCCGGCAGATTCGCGCCGGCAATGGCGGCGCGGGCAGCCGCGCCGACACCCCTGATCTGCAAACCATCGGTCGCTAGAGCGCTTCTAGCGCTGCTTGCCCGGGACGCCGGCCGCGGTTCTGTCCCCAGGCAGCGGCTGTCCCTCGCGTACCAACTCGACCTCGATAATCTCTCCCGGCTCGAGCTTGGCTTCGCGGCCTTTCTGCAGGAGCAGAAATGTGGTGCTGGCAGCGAGGCCATGCCAGCGTGCGGCGCCCGCGCTCACGGCCAGGGCCTCTTCGGATAGATCGTCGGCCAGCTTTGCCGCCAGCGCCGTCCCGCCCAATTGAAGCGCCAGCCGCTTCTTGCTCACCGTGGGATGAACCGTGCCCTCGCTGTCCGTCCAGGCGCTCTTGCCTTCGGTCGCGGCCAGGTCGAACCGCGCCGGCCGAATTGTGCCATCGGGCAGTCTCACGCGGTCAAATCTCATGCGCAAGGCTCCTCGCCGCATCATGCGCCGGGCGGGTGTGGTCTCCAAATGGCCTTCTACCAGGGTTCCTTGCGGCCAGACCTGCGCTCCTGCAACCGTGAGGGCGGTTTCGAGCCTTGCCATGAATGATGACCCGTTTAGCGACTTGGAACTGACCGGAGTCAGCAGCGCAAGCCGCGCCTTGCCGCCCGCGGCGACCGGACTCTCAGCATTCGACGCCGCGGTTTGCGCGAGGGAACTCGCGGCCAGGGCGATGAAGATCAGGCCCGACGAGCGACTCCTGACAATCGTTTGCATCCTCAGCCGGGGCATTGTGATCAGGAGACTATAACCGATCGGCAGGTTGATAGAATCGATCCGCCTCCAGGCATAATGCCATGAGTGCATTACCCAGGACGATCTTTCACGTCGATATGGACGCCTTCTTCGTCTCCGTGGAAGAACTGTTCAATCCTGGACTGAAGGGCAAGGCGGTGGTCGTGGGCGGCCAGCGGGACGAGCGTGGTGTGGTCGCGGCTGCATCCTATGAGGCCCGCAAATTTGGGGTGCACTCCGCCATGCCGCTGCGCACGGCCGCTCGCCTCTGCCCTCATGCCGTCTTCGTGGACGGTCATCGCGACCGCTATCTTGACTACTCGCAGAGAGTCCACCGCGTGCTGACTTCGTTCTCTCCCCAGGTGGAAATGGCCTCCATTGATGAAGCCTATCTGGACATGACCGGCACTGAGCGCCTGCACGGCCCGCCGCTTCACGCTGCCCACCTCCTCCATCACAAGATGAAATCGGAAACGCAATTGAATTGCTCGATCGGCATCGGCGTGTCGCGCCTGGTGGCCAAGGTTTCGTCCGCCCAGGCCAAGCCCAACGGGGTTTTGTGGATCGTGCCCGGCCAGGAGGCGAAGTTTCTTGCTCCCCTCGACGTTCGCGAGATTCCCGGTGTGGGCAAGGTCACGGAAGAGCACCTTCACGGCCTGGGCATTCGCAAAGTCGCCGACTTAGCCCGCTTTGACGACGAGTTTCTCGCACAACGCTTCGGAAAATGGGGCCTGGCGCTTGCCGGCAAGGCCCGCGGCGAAGACGCTGGTGGCTGGTTCGACAGCGAGGTCGGGGCGGCCTCCGACGCCAAATCCGTCAGCCACGAGACCACGTTCAACGAAGACACATCAAATCCGGAGCTACTGGAATCAACCCTGATGCGCCTGTGCGAGATGGTGGGCCGGCGCCTGCGCGAAGGCGGCCTGCACGCGCGTACCCTCCAGCTCAAGCTGCGCTACAAGGACTTCACCACCATCACGCGGGCTCATTCTCTGGCCGCGCCCACCCAGCTCGACATCGAGATCTTTGAGCACATCCGGACTCTGTTTCGCCGGAACTGGCGCCGTGGCGCCGAGGTGCGATTGCTCGGCGTGCAGGCCTCCTCCTTCGAAGCCGGATCGGGGCAGTCCGACCTGCTGGAGGATGTTCGGCGCCGGCGTTGGCAGCAGGCGCTGTCCGCGGCCGATCGGCTGCGCGACCGCTTTGGCGAGTCCAGCGTCTCTCTGGCCGGCGGCCTGCGTGGCGCCTTCCGTGAGCGCACCCATGAGAACCCGGCAGACCTTCCTGGGAAAAAACGCAACTGAGAACGAACACAGAACTGCCGTCCAAGACTGGAGTTCTGTTGGACCGAGAAACGGAGACTGTGAGGCTACCGCGCCGCCAACAAGGATCCGACTCCCGGGCGGTAGTCATAGAAATCGGCCACCTTGTGCAAGTGCGCGATGACTTGCCGGGCATACTGTTCCTGCAGCGCCGGAGTCAGCAGGTTGTGCTCCGCATGGGGATCGCGACTCAGGTCGAACAGAAAGCTTTGTGCCGGATAATCGTAGGTGGTGTAAAGATATCTGCCGCTATCGGCCAACAGTCCGTAAACTGCGCGTTCATCCGAGGCCAGGAAAAGTTCGCTTCTGCGATACGTGTCCAGCTCCTGCCTGCTCGCGGCGAACAGAGGCCGTCCGTAAATCGGATTCAAGGCTATGGGCCTGTGTCCCAGCAGATAGTATAGCGACGGCGTGATGTCGGTAAGCGCCGAGAGCCGGTCATCATCGTACACAAGCTGGTCTTTCATCTTCCCGGGAAGGTGCACGAGCAGCGGTACGCGGATTACCTCAGGAAAAATGGAAACGGAGTGACTGTAACGGCCGAATTCGCCCGTGGCGTCGCCATGGTCTGAGGTCACGATGATCACGCTCTGGTCGTACAGGCCGCGGCTTCGCAGATAGCCGAAGAAACTTCCCAGGCAGGTGTCAACCTGGTGCACCTCGTGCGCCACCCGGTCGTTGAAGCCCGGCCGCACATGCCAGTCGGGATCATCGCCGCGCGGCAGGTCGTTCCTGGCAAACTGATGCACGTTCATCGGCTGGGCGTAGAACAACACGGGCCGGTTCTTGTCAGCGCGAGAATCGAGCGTGGAGGTTAGCTGCTGCAGGGTCGAGCATGCTTCAAAGCTGTTCCACAACCGTTTATCGGAGTCGAGTCGAATCAGCTCGTCGGCGGGCGAAAGGATCTGGCTCAGCACCGTGTCGTAGCTCACCACCATCTGGTAGCCGTCCACCTTGGCCAGCTTTTCCAGACTGTTCACCTTGGAGAATGGCTGCATGTAGTGGGCGTGCAGCAGCATGGCGCCTGACCAGATGGCCGGCTCGGAAAGAGTTGTGCCCGCATATTGCGTGTACATATTGCGCAACGCCACGCTATCCTTCGCGAACGCGTCCAGGTGAGGCGTGAAATCGACCTTGGGGTTGTAAGCGCCCAGATAGTCGGGCCGCATGGAGTCGATCACCAGGATGAAAATGTTGGGGCGCATTCCCGCCGCCGGCGCCAGCGTATCCACAAGCCTGACCTCGGTCGTGGCCTGGGCGTCGCGGATGTTGGTGTACTGCCGCAGAATCCGGCACAGGTCGCCGCAAGGGGCCTGCCGGCCGTTGCCCAGGAGATGGTGCGCCAGCTGAAACGAAGCATCTGTGCCGGCGTAGGTTTCCATGGCCCGTGCCACGTCGTCATCGGTCGTGCCCAGCGGTCTGCCCCAGAAAATCGCGGTCGCCTGCAGCGTCTTATACCCAACGCCTGCAAACAGCAGAATGCCCAGAATAGTGGCGCTCGAATATTGGCGGCGCTGCGGACGCAGGCGATAAGCGCACACTCCCAACACCATCCAGAAGATCAGTGTGAATGTGGTCTGCAGCACACCGTTCCAGTCGCTTCCCGCGATCAGCGTGGGCAAGGCCATCGCCACCAAAGATAAGCCAGTCGCGGCCACAATCGGTGCGATGACGCCTCGGTTGGCGCCCGCAGGCAGCCGCCGGGTTTTGCCCGCGCCGGACAGAAGCAGCGAGCCCAGGAACAGGGTCAGCGACACCGCGAACACAACCGAATACAGACCGGCCGCCCAGCCCTGGAAGCTCAAGGCGCTGGCCAGGAAGCGATACAGCGCCACCGCGATCACCATCGCTGCCGTCCCGCCATACAGGACGAGCCGCAAGGACCCGGGACGAGCCGCCCGCCGGGTGGCAATGCGAATCAGGTTCAGACTCGAAATCACGATGACGGCCACCAGGCTATGCGAGATCAGGCTCCAGCCCGTCAGTTGCAGCCTCGCCAGGCTCAGGTTCAGAGGTTCGCGCGCAAAGTGGCTGCGAAGCGCCACGCCGGCGCCATAAACTACCGCCACCGCCATGGCTACACCGATGCCGGTGGAATACTCCAGCAGCCGGGCGTCGTTATGCTCGCCCTGGGCCGTGGGCCAGATAAGGCTCAGGTCGCGCCCTGCCACCACGGCCAGGGGCAACAGTGCCAGCAGACTCCAGCGGTATGCCTCCCAGTTGTTCTGCAAGCTCGGCATGAAGGGAAAAATGGTCAGATAGATTCCGGCCAGGATCAGCACGCCGAAACAGAGAACGCCGCTTCGCTTCCGATCGCCCCGCCCACTGGTGGCTGCTTTCCCCAGCAGCGCCAGCCAGTAAAGCGCGGCGTGGTGATTCGCAAACCAGGGCATCCAGGCGTAGGCCGGAGCTTTGATCAGGGCAAAGAAGGTGTACGGCAGAAAAGCCAGCAGGCTGTAGATCGAGGTGAGGACCAGATAGGTTCCCCAAACTCCTGTCAGAAATGCTGCAATCCAGCTTCGCAAGACGAAGTTCCTGCCCTCGCGGGGATGAATCCGGCGTCCTCTTAATTTTCAGTCCCGCCTTAGCCGCCGGGCAAGATGCCGGGAGTACAGGCAGCAACTTCCGGGTGACGAAAGTACCCTTTTCCGGCAACGTCCGGGCTGCTAAAACATGACCACTCCCAAGGACGCTCGGTGTATGGTGACAATCACATGCGTCGCCTTGGGTCAGGGGTATTCAGGGATGTCTAAGTCGCAAACTGCCGCTTTGCGTATGCCGGGCTCATCCCGGCGCGTCCTTTTTGCCCGCAATTTCTTCCGCTTCCCGGCCATGCTGGGCTCGCTCATCCCCAGTTCCCGCTTTCTGGTCAACGATCTGCTCAGCCAGGTGGACTGGGATCGCGCCCGCGTGATCGTCGAGTACGGCCCCGGTGTCGGCACCATCACACAGGAGATTCTGAAGCGCATGCGGCCCGACGCGGTCCTGGTGGCCATCGAGCTGAACGAGGAATTTGTCAGCTTTCTCCGTGAAGATATCGTGGATCGCCGCTTGCACGCCGTGCACGGCTCCGCCTGCGAGGTGAGGAACGTGCTGGAAAGGCTGGGGCAGCCTTCGGCCGACTACATCATCTCCGGAATTCCCTACAGCACCATGCCCGATGCCGTGCGACGCCAGATTATGCGGGAGTCGCGACAGTCTCTGCACTCCGAGGGCGCTCTGCTCGTTTACCAGTTCACCCGGACCGTACTTCCATACCTGGAGTCCAGCTTTGGCAGCGTACGCCAGAACTTCCAGTTCCTGAATATCCTTCC
>CAYOZX010000102.1:7046-11139 GCA_964408515.1 uncultured Acidobacteriaceae bacterium
TGGAGTCCAGCTTTGGCAGCGTACGCCAGAACTTCCAGTTCCTGAATATCCTTCCCGCCCGAATTTTCTACTGCACGCCTTAACTCTCCAGAACCTAGTATCGCCGGCACAGCGAAGGATTCTCAAATAGCGTGAGGAATGTCTTCGCGTCCTTTGCGAGCTTGGCGGTTCAAGGCTTTGAACCCAGCACCATTCAGCAAGATGCCGGCCGCCTGCCGGGACGGATCATGGTTCACGACGAAATGAGAGGAGCGCCCTGACACACGAAAGCCGGAACCCGGAGATTGCTTCCGGTTCCGGCCCGTGTTTCCTTCAACTTGTGACCAGCGCCAGTCAGTTGCTGGGGGTTACGTTTGCGGTTGTGGGGGTGGCCGGATTCGCGCCACTACCGTAGCGGGTCAGGCGCGGAAAGAAGGGGGTCACTTCAAACGGCATCTTGTCGCGGGCCGAAGTGATGGCCACGGGCGCCGCCTTGATCAGCTCCACGCGGTTATCCCAGGCGTTCACCTTCACCCGCCCGCCCAGAGGCAGCGCCGGAATCTGGTCCAGCTTGTTGGGATCGAGCGCGGGCGCCGAAGTCATCAGCGCCGACATGCGCTGGACGCCGCCACCCTTGGGATCGGCGAAGGCGTTACCCAGGTGGGGCGTCAGCAGCGCGCCCAATCCGATTTCGCGCGCGGAAAGCTGCTTCAGGAACAGGCCCCCGGCATCCAGCTTCTGGGCGTAGGGCGAGGTCTTTAGCAGATCGATGGCTTTCTTGTCGGCGGAAGTCTCCTCTTCCGGAACGTGCCGGAAGCCCAGGTTCTGGTAGGTGGACTCGTCGGAAAACAGCATGCGATCGTTGAAGGCATACTTGCTGCCCAGGTTGTGGCCCAGCACGATGTGCGCCAGCTCGTGCGAGAGCACCATCGCCAGACAGGTCTCGTCGGGAAGCACGTCGATGAGGCCGCGGCTGACCACGATGGTATTGCCCACGCTGAAGGTCTCGAGCGGTGAGGTCAGCATGACTCGCGTCCGCACCGGGCGAGGCAAGTCGATGTTGTTGGTCACGATCAGGTTATTGACCACGGTCATCAGGATCTTGTCGACTTCGCCCTGCGGCGCCAGCAAGCCCGCGTTCTGCAGGCGTTCAATGACGTTGTCCTCCGCCTGCTGCTGCCATTCCCGCTGGGCCTGCAGCGGCGATGCATCCTGCGCGGTCGGGCTCTCGTCCTTCACCGTGGAATCCACCAGCACCTGGGTAAGTTCGTCTTCCCGGCCGCTCTTTTTCAGGTCATAGCCCCAGATGCGGGTCTGCGCCTTGAAGGCCATCTTGTCTTTGGATCCGGAGGCGAAATCGCCTTCCTCGCTGTAGATGTACGTCGGCACCCAGTAGCCGGGGATGAGATTCAGACGCCAGCTGTCCATGTGGAAGAACTGCGCGTTGCGCGGCCGGGGCGCGTAGGTGCCGTTCAGGCGCACGATGTTGAAGTCCTGGTCTTCCACCCAGAGGCGGCCCAGGAAGCGGCCATTACCGGTTTTCGGTTTCGGGGTCACGTCGAACACGATGCAGCGCACATCCCCCAGAAACTCGCGGTGCACATAGCGGAAATCATAGTGAGAGCGGTCGAAGTCGTCGCGGTCGGCGAAGATCATCCAGGAAAAGCCGATGGGCTTGTACTCAAACTTGAACAACCTGGAAAAGCCGCCCAGCATGCGGCTTTGAAAGCTGGAGTCCCTGGAGAGATAGTCGCGGCGGTCTACTGCGTCGCTCAGGTCCAGGCGGCCAAGAAAGTAGTGGTCTTCGCGGGGCGAGGGTCCCATGACCGCGTCCAGCTGCAGATTCTGCAGATAGGTCTCCACCAGCGGCGTGCGCGTCTCCAGCATGGCGATGAGGGCGTGTTCCCGGGCAATGGCGCGGTCAACCACCTGATCCATGGTGGTCGGGGGCGCGGCGGCCAGGTTGCTGGGCGCGGCCGGAGCGGCGGCGGGTTGAGAAACAGTCGCGGGAGATTCCGCGGGCGAGGTGGCCGTGGGCGCCGCCGGCTGCTGCGCCGTCGCGTTAAGCGCCACCCCTAGAAGTGCGATCACGATCCAATTGCCAATACGCATACTCAATCCTCTCTTTGCTGCGGGTGCTCAATACGCCAGTTGAAACACCACATGTACGATCGCCGTGGAATCGATAGGCTGATTGTAATGCCGGGCCGGCTTAAAACGCATGTTGTTGGCGGCCGCGACTGCCGCTTCATCCAGACCATGGCCCATGCCACGGACCACGCGGTTCACGCGCAGCTGTCCGTTGGCACTGAACAGTACTTCCAATAATACTTCACCTTCCAGGCGCAGACGGCGGGCTTCCTCGGTATAGACCGGATTCGGCTTGGAAATGATTTCCACAGGCGTGGTGGCAGGACCGGTTTCGGCCGTCGCCGGCCGTGCTCCGCCCTGGGTCAGCGCCTGGGCCGCAAAACCCGCACTCTGCACCGTGCCAGCCCCGCGTCCGTTACTGCGGCCGTCGCCCTGTCCGCCTTGAGCGATTCCGTTGCCAAAGCCGGCGCTGGCGATGGTTCCCTTGATACCTTTGGCGCCTCCCGTGCCATTGCCGGTTCCTGCTCCTGGTGGCAGATCGAAGGATCCTGTGTTTGCCGCGACCAGATGGGCGTTGGGCTTTCCCTGGCCGGGAAGCCCGTTGGGATCGCCGAAGCCGCCCGTTTGCACTTTCTCAATGGGGGCATTGACCGTCGGAGTGGCCGAACTGCCGAACTCGCCCGTGTGTACGATCAGCGAAGGACGCGCTCCCCCGGGAATCTGCTTCAGCACCGCGGGGGTGAAGTTGTTGACCTCGATTTTGGGCGCGACCGGGTCTTCGTGCTGCGGCCGGGGCGTCCGAATTTCACGCGGCACGGTTAGCTTGGGAGCTTCAAACACGGGCGCCGGGGGCAGCAGCTTGGCCTTGATCTTCGGCGGCGCCTTAGGCTTCAGAGGCTTCGGCTGCGTGCTGGGAAGAGGAATCAGTTCCGTCACGTGATATTGCCGGCTTGTGTCCAGCCGGTCGGGCCAGATGAGGCCGATGTTGGCCGCCAACACCAGCAGCAGCACGACCAGGCCATAGCTGACAGCGAACACGCGCCGGTCCAGCTTACGCTCCGGCAGGAGCCCTAGTTGAAAGCCTTCAGGCGTAGACATGCAACACTCCAAAAAACGGGGCCGGAGCCTGGGGAAATGCGCCGGGTGGAGCTTTCAAGTTAAGGGAGAAACCACGAGGGGTAAACGTGCCCTGCGGGGCTGTCCTTCAGTAACTCGCGTGGAATCAAAATGAAACTCGGTGCAGAATCGGGTCAACAGCCGACTCTTTCAGAGGTTTGCCCGCTGGCGCCGTGCGAAACCATAAAAAACCGGTATGCCTGCCAGAATCACCAGGCAGCCCAGCGCCGAATTGCGGACGTTGGCGGCAAAAGTGAAGTAAAGAACGGCGGCGGAAGCGAGAATAAACAGAACCGGCACCACGGGATATCCCCACACCCTGTACGGGCGGAAGGCATGGGGTTCGCGCCAGCGGAGAACAAACACCGCGCCGGCGGTCAGCATGTAGAACAGCCATTCGGAAAAGATCGCCAGAGAGAAGAACTGCTGGAAGCTGCCGCCCAGCAGCAACAGTCCGGTCGCCATCACGGCCTGCACTACCAGGGCGACCGAGGGCGTGCGGAAACGGGGATGCACCCAGGCCAGGGTGGAGAACAGATAGCCATCGCGGGCCGCGGCGTAAGGCATGCGCCCGCCGCTCATCACGGTGCCGTTCATGGCCACCAGCATGGACACGGCCATGCCCGCGGAAACACCGCCTGCCCCCATCCGTCCCAACTCGGCCGCCATGGCCTCGGACGCCGCCCGGGGGGGGAAGGCAATGGCCGGTGGGACGCCACGCTCCCCGCGATCGAAGGCAAGGTCGCCAGCGGCGCCGAGCTGGTGCTGTATTCGGTCAATGCGATCACCGCCGGCACGCAGGCACAGGGAGAAGTCACGGTCCGCCTGTCCAAGGGCGGGCGCATCGTCAACGGCGTGGGCACCGATCCGGATATCGTGGCCGCCTCGGCCAAGGCTTACCTGGCCG
>CAYOZX010000103.1:0-11119 GCA_964408515.1 uncultured Acidobacteriaceae bacterium
ATTAACCATGTATCAAAAAAAAAAAAAGGACAGCATGATGAAAAAGATTGTCACTGTATTTTTGTTCGCTGCACTGGGTAGTGCAATCATCGCCGCGGTGCACAAAGCCCGCTCTACATCCAAACAGATTCCCGAATCCAACGAGCTCATTAAGCTCGACCAACACGAAGAACTCGCCTTCCACTGAAGGCTGTCCACACAGAAGTTTATCGCTTGCACCGCAATTGACCGCGGTGCTTTGCTTTTGTACGTATTGGAAAAACTTTTATCTTGACTTGACAAGGAAACACGATTAAGTAAAGTGGTAGAAAACAACTAAACAATCTCATTAACATCTATAACGGAGGGAAAATGGAAAAAACTGTCAGTGAACAATGGAAGTCGCTGCTAAGGCGAAGTGCTGTTTTTTTAATAATGTTAATTATGCTGGGTGTAATAAAGGCCTATCACATAACCCTCCCAGACTTAGCGGGAGAGTTCTTCGCTTTTCTCCTAATGGTAGCGGGGGTGATGGTAATACTGGCCGCAAAAAACCTTTAACCAACAAAAAGGCGAAGTATCAAAACCGCATCCGCTGCTCTCGCTGGCTGAACAGGAGCTCGATCTGGTCCTGCAGTTGGTGCTGGCGTCGGGGTCATTGAAAGATTTGGCCCAGGCTTATGGGGTCAGCTATCCGACCATCCGTCTGCGCGTGGACCGGTTGATAGCTCGCGTAAGGCAGATCGTGGCAGGGGCGCAACCCGATCCGATGATGCAGCTGCTGGCGGATCTGGTGGAGAAGGGGGAAATAACGGTCACGGCAGCGCGCTCTGTGCGGGACCTGTATCGTCAGTCGAAAGTAAAGCAATGGCGGGCTAAGGAGGAAATATGACGGAGCCGTGGTTTGATCCAATTCGTTTTGGCGCGCTCTATGGCGGTGTCGGCGGGGGTCTGCTGGGTTCTCTGGGTGGGATATTGGGAGCCGCGGCCGGCGTGCTGGCGCCCAGAGGAAAAGGGAGAGGAATCATTCTGGGCGCATTCACGGTCCTGCTTGCGGTCGGAGCAGGCAACCTTGCAATCGGACTGTATGCGCTGATTGCGCGGCAGCCCTTCGGGATCTGGTATCCCCTGCTCCTGATCGGCGGAATTCTGACCGTGGTCCTGGGGGCGCTTCGGCCGGTGGTGCGCAGACGCTACGAGGAATCTGAGATGCGCAAGATGGAAGCCGCGGCGCTCCGCCGAGCCTGAGCGCTTCTCCGGGGAATGCATGCTGCGCCGATAGCACCCACATACCTTCCCGGAGACACTCGAAGGCGAGGTCACACACGGCGCGGTTTCACTTCCGCCGCAGGGCCCGGCGCGCGGCCCTGGCCACAATCGGCGGACACAGCGCTTTGGCCATCCGGATCATCCGGCTTCGGCTCCCGCCCGCGTCAGCGTGGTAAAAGCTCGGGGCATAGATCGAGCTGTGCGGGACGATATCCTCTCCGCGCATCGCGGTGTGGTAGTACACGACGAACGAATTTCGTGACCGTCCCTGCGGACAGGTCACCCGCTGCGGCACGCCGTGGAAATTCTGTTCCTTGATCTCGAAAATGACCGTGCGGTTGAACAACGGCTCGATCACCACTTCCCGGCGGCTGCCGTCCGAGTTCCACAGTTCGAGCTGCCCGCCATATTCGTGCCGCCACTCCTTGTTCAGGTAGACGATCAGCGACAACCGCCGCAGCAGTCCGGTTTCGTAAGCCATATTGCGGTCGGCATGGACGTCAAATGCACCCTTGCGCGGCAACACGTGATATCCCCCGCCCTGCAGATAGGGATCAGGCAGCAGCTCCCAGATTCCTGTGATCTCGGAAAGAAAATACAGAAACGCCGCCGAGTGTAGAAACGCAACCATCTGGTATCCGGTTTCTCCCAGGTCGACGGCGGAGCGCTGGCCATATTGCCGGAGATGATCGTCTTCGCAGTAGAAGAACTTGTCCGCGGTCAGCGGCGGCATCTCATCCACGAGCCGGTCGAGCATCGGTGCGTCGAACACGTCGTCGAGAAAGATGTGCGGAAATGGCCTGGCAGACCGGTAGCGGGCAGCCAGGTTGGAGATGCTATCGTTGAGCCGGATGCGCCGGCTCAATAGAGCGACAATGGACGCTTCTTCAGCTTGAGCCATAGATGCGCATGAGAGCGTCGGCTGCGCTGTGAAATCGTGATTTTAGGCAGCTTCCCATTTCGGAACCAAGGTGCCGATAGGCCACTGCCGGCGGCCCAGATCGCGCGTCCAGAAGTACATCCCGGAACCTTGCGCTTGCGCACTAGAGCCGTCAGGCAAACACTTAGATGACGAAGCCGGCGGACGAAGATGGCTGACAGGAAGGCCGGCAAAACCGGCCGGAAAACCGCCCCTGGCGCCGCCGCTGACCCGAAAACCATCCCGGATCAGCCCCATTCACGCGCTGGGAATCGGCCCATTCCCCCATGCAGGGACGTAACTGTGGGGTGGGAGACGGGAATCGAACCCGCAACAACCGGAGCCACAGTCCGGTGCTCTGCCAGTTGAGCTACTCCCACCGTGGCTTCCTGATTATAGCAACGAATCGCGCGCCTGACGTTTCCGGACCGGGCTGGATGTTCTTCTGATCTCCAGGATACCGCCGCCAGGATTCAAAATCCCGGGCGGAACGTGTAGCCCAGCGATACGCCGAACCGCGGCACCACGGCCGAACTGAATTCATTGTTGTTGTGGATCACATAGACATGGGCCTCGGGCCGAATGAAGAAGTTGCCATGAATGTAATAGCGCAGCCCTCCGCCGAAGTGCCCCATGAAATGATTGCTGCTGACGAAGTCGGTGCAACTGAATGCGCCACACGAGATGAAAGGCTGATAGAAGCGAATACTTTCCCAGCCAATGCCTGCCATTAGTTCGGCGGCCGCGTGCTTGCCCAGCTGGGGTACGTAAATTCCGTTGAAATCGTAGAACAGGGGGCGATAGGGCTGGAAGCCCGCATAGAGATTGCGGCTTGCCCGCCAGGCCAGTTCCCCGCCCACGCCAAATCGTCCTTTCACGAGAAAGTCGGCGCTGAAGGCGGGGTACGCCCCGCCAGTCTGGGAAACCGGCGCGTGATCGCCGGAGGCGTCTGATGCCGAAGGCGAGACCACCGTGCCTACACCAAACGCGGTGCTGAACTCCTGGGCGGATAGAACGGCTGGAACGATGAGTATGGCGACTAGAAGCAGCTTCTTCAAAGTGACCTCCCGCGATGATATTTCCTTTAGATGCAATGGGAAAGCGAGGCGGAAGGCCAATTTTTCCGGGTTGACGACGGCAAGAAAGCAAATCTCGCAGTCATGAAGATCCTGGGAACGAGGGTAGGGCGGGGACAAACAGATCTCTCGTGGTCGGGGCCCGCGCGCAATGAGAAAGCGGGGGGCGAGGCGCATGCGCAGGGTAGGGACGGGGAGCTAACGCCATCCGGTTGTGTGCTTTCCAGCCCCCGGCCGGGGGTTTGCATCTATAATGCCGCACCGGTAATCAAGATATCTTTGTGCCTGCTGCATGCTCCATCCCCGGCTCAACATGAATGGGAAGCGATGGTCAGCCCGAAGGAGAACTCTGGCAGGCGCGATTGCCGTCTGCCTGGGCCTCTGGCTGACGCGAAGTGCAGCGGCTGGACAGACGGAAACTCGAAGCTCGACCGCGAGCGGGGAGACTTCTCCCAGCGCCCCCCAGGTCACGTTACCCTCCAGCGAAAGCCCGTTCCGCGGTAGCGTGGCGCAAGGTACAGCGAAACCCGAGCCGATGCCGCTGTCCTTCCAGGAGACGATCGACCTGGGGCTCAAAAACAATCTGGGAGTCTTGCTGCAGAGCTACGGCACGACGGCCGCGCGGGGAGAGAAATGGAAAGAATTGAGTTCGCTCCTCCCCAACCTGACGGGGCGCATCAGCGAGAACGCGGCCCAAACCAACCTGGCAGCGCAGGGCCTGCGTTTTCCCGGATTTCCCAGCGTGGTAGGGCCTTTCGGCTTTTTCGATGCCCGCTTGTACCTGAAGCAGTCTGTGGTTGATCTCAAGGCCTGGAACCGCACCCGCGGGGCAGAGGAGGCCGAGCGGGCAGCGCAATACAGCTACAAGGATGCCCGCGATCTGGTGGTGCTGGCCGCGGGCAATGCTTATCTGGAGACCCTTTCCGGAGCGGCCCGGTTAGAGACCGCAGAGGCCCAGTTGAAGAGCGCGCAGGCACTGTACGATAAAGCTGTAGATCAGCAGAACGCGGGCCTCACCCCCGCGATCGACACCTTGCGCGCCAAGGTGGAGCTGCAGAACCGGCAGCAGCAGCTCATCGTGTCGCGCAACGACTACGCCAAGCAGAAGCTGGCCCTGGTGCGCGTCATTGGGCTTCCCACCGGACAGGAGATCACGCTTACCGACAAGGCTCCTTACGAACCTCTGAACGCTATGGGAATCCAGGAAAGCCTGCAGCGCGCCTACACCAGCCGCTCCGACTATCTGGCGTCGGTGCAGCAGGTTCGAGCCTCGGAGCGTTACCGCAAAGGGGCCGCTGCCGGATACTTCCCCACCGTCGATGTGGGGGTTGACTACGGCGACCTGGGCATCACTCCCGGCAACTCGCATGGCACATTCACCGCCGCCGCCCGGCTGAACCTCCCCATTTTTCAGGGCGGGAAAGTGCATGCCGATGTATTGCAGGCCGAGGCCACGCTGCGCCAGAACCAGGCGCAACTGGAAAATTTGCGCGGCCAGATTGAATATGAAGTGCGCACCGCGCTGCTCGATCTCGCCGCTGCGGACGAGCAGGTGCAGGTGGCGCGCACTTCGGTAGACCTGGCGGAACAGACCCTAAACCAAGCCCATGACCGGTTCTCTGCCGGCGTAACGGATAATCTGGAGGTGGTGCAGGCGCAGGAAGCCGTGGCCACGGCACACGAGAATTACATCTCCAGTCTCTACGCCCATAACCTGGCCAAGATCACCCTGGCGCGGGCCATCGGGTACGCCGAGCAGGGTGTCCGGCAATATCTGAAGGGCAAGTAAAATGGAACCCACTGCCGAAACGACCGTACACGACATGCCCGAAGTTGCAACTCGCGCCCAGGCCCCCTTGCCGGCATCGGAGAGAGATCTCCGCTGGAAGCAGGCATCGCGGAATCCCCGCTTCCGCCTGGCCATGATCGTGGGGGCGATCGTTCTGATAGTGGTGGGATTCTTTCTGTGGCGCTATCTGAACAGTTATGAAGCGACCGACGATGCCCAAGTCGACGGGCACCTGAACCCCATCAGCGCGCGCGTCGCCGGGCACGTGGTCAAGGTTCTGGTCAACGACAACCAGTACGTCGAGGCGGGAACTGCCCTTGCGGAGATCGACCCCCGCGATTACCAGGTCGCGGTGGCCCGAGCCAAGGCCGCTTACCAGGATGCCCTGGCCGCGGCGGAATCCACGCAAGTGAATGTACCCATCACATCGGTGAACACGGGCAGCCAGCTCTCCGCCGCGCAGGCAGAGCTGGAAGGCGCCCGGGCAGGAGTCGATGTGGCGCGGCAGCAGCTGGAAGCGGCGCGGGCGCAACTGGAGCAGGCGATCGCCAATGACATCAAGGCCCAGAATGACGTAGGGCGGTATAAACAACTGGTCGACAAGCAGGAAATCTCGCATCAGCAGTACGATCAGGCCGTGGCCGCGGCGCGTTCCAGCGCCGCCTCGGTGGCCGCCGCCCGGGCCTCGGTGTCAGCGGCGGAGCGCCAGGTGACCCAGGCGCAGGCGAAGCGAGACTCCAGCGAAGCCAATCTGCGCTCGGCGCAAACTGCGCCCCAGCAGATGACCTCCATACGCGCCCGGGCGGAGTCGGCGCAGGCGCAGGCGCAACAGAAAAAGGCCGAGCTCGACCAGGCCAACCTCAACCTTCAATACGCCCGGATCGTGGCTCCGGTCAGCGGCATCATCAGCAATCGTACGGTGGAAGTTGGCCAGAATGTGCAGGTCGGACAGGAACTGATGAAGATCATCAACCTGGACGACATCTGGGTCACGGCCAACTTCAAGGAGACCCAGCTGCGCCAGATGCATCCCGGGCAGGCGGTCACGATTCTCGCGGATGCTTATGGCCGGAAGTACAAGGGGCACGTGGAGAGCATCGCCGGGGCCAGCGGGGCGCTGTTCAGCCTGCTGCCGCCGGAGAATGCTACCGGCAACTACGTGAAAGTGGTGCAGCGGATTCCGGTGAAGATCACCTTCGATCCCGGAGAGACGAAAGAGCATCTCCTGCGGCCTGGAATGTCGCTTGAGCCCAAGGTCTGGCTGCGATGAGTTCCGCGGTTTTGACCGCCGATGCGGCGCCGGTGCCGCGTCCGGCGGTGAACCCCTGGGTGATTGCCCTGGCGGTGACCCTGGCCACCTTCATGGAGGTGCTGGACACCAGCATCGCCAATGTCTCCCTGCCGCATATCGCCGGCAGCCTTTCTGCCGGAACCGATGAAAGCACCTGGGTGCTGACCTCCTACCTGGTGTCCAACGCCATTGTGCTGCCGCTGAGCGGATGGATTTCCTCCATCATCGGGCGCAAGCGGTTCTACATGAGCTGCGTGGCGATCTTCACCGTCAGTTCCCTGCTGTGCGGCCTGGCGCCGAGCCTGGGCATGCTGATTTTCTTCCGCGTGCTGCAGGGCGCGGGCGGCGGTGGCCTGCAACCCAGCGAGCAGGCGATTCTGGCCGATACGTTCCCTCCTGCCAAGCGCGGCATGGCCTTTGCGGTCTACGGCGTGGCAGTGGTGATGGCGCCGGCCATCGGTCCTACCCTGGGAGGATGGATCACCGACAATTTCACCTGGCGCTGGATCTTCCTGCTCAATATTCCAGTTGGCATCCTTTCCCTGAGTCTGACCTCGCGCCTGATCCAGGATCCGCCTTTTCTGAAGCGGAAAAAGTTGTCAGAGACCAGGATCGATTACGTGGGACTGGGCCTGGTGGCGGTCGGATTGGGCGCTCTGCAGGTCGTTCTCGACAAAGGGCAGCGCGAAGACTGGTTGGAATCCAATTTTATCGTCGCGCTTTCCATCATTGCCGCCGCGGCGCTGCTTTTCCTGATCTACTGGGAGTGGAACGACAAAGATCCGGTTATCGACCTGCATCTGTTCACCAACCGAACCTTTGCCGCCGCCAATGTGCTGATGTTCATGCTGGGCTTCGCCCTGCTGGGGAGCACGGTCCTGCTCCCGCTTTACATGCAGACCCTGCTGGGCTACACCGCGCAGCGATCGGGGCTGGCCCTGATGCCCGGCGGCTTCCTCATCATGCTGCTGATGCCGCTGGTGGGCTTTCTGCTGTCGCGCTACGACGCGAGAAAGCTGATGATGTTCGGCTTGCTGACGCTCTCCTTCTCCCTGTTTCACATGACCAATTTCACCCTCGGAGTGGACTTTCGCACGGTGGCGCTGGCCCGCATGCTGCAGGCCGCCGGCTTGGCCTTCCTGTTTGTGCCCATCAATACTGCCGCGTACGCGTTTCTGCCCAAGGAAAAGAACAATCAGGCATCGGGTCTGATGAATCTGGCGCGGAACATCGGCGGGAGCGTGGGGATCTCCATTGTGACCACCATGCTGGACCGGCGGTCGCAATACCATACCAGCCGTCTTTCAACGCACCTTTCGGCGGGAAGTGCCGCCGTGCAGCAGATGCTGCAGGGCGCGGCCCGCAACTTTCAGGCGCAGGGACTCTCGGCCGCCGACGCCACCCTCCGCGCCTGGGCAACACTGCAGGCCACGGTCGGACGACAGGCCAGCATGCTGGCCTATATTGACAATTTCTGGCTGCTCGGAGTAGCTATCTTGGTGATGGTTCCGCTGGTGTTTCTGATGAAACGGCCGCCATCGGGCGGGGGAATGGCGGCACACTGAGGCTTGGGGGACGGGTTTGTTTCGAGTGCTTACAGTAGAACGGGAGTTCGGCAGCGGCGCGGCGGAGATCGCGCGCGAAATTGCCGAGCGCCTGCGTTGGAAACTCTGGGACCAGGCGCTGACCGAGGAAATTGCCCGCGAAGCCAAAGTCGACTGCTCGGAGGTGATGTGCTGCGAAGAGCGCAAGGACAGCGCCTTCCACCGTTTGGCGAAGACCTTCTGGCGGGGAAGCTATGAGCGCAGCATGGCTCTTTCCGGTTCCGAGCCCTTCGATGCCGACAGTTTCGTGGCCATCGGGAAGCAGGTGATGAACCGGGTGGCGGCCGAGGGCCATTGCGTAATCGTGGGGCGCGGCGCGCCCTACTTCCTGCGCGAGCTTCCTGATGCTTTTCACGTGTTCCTTTATGCGCCGCGCGCCGAGAAGGTGCGGCGGCTGCAGTTGCTCGGACATAGCTTGCAAGAGGCTGAAGAGCTGGTCGATACCGTGGACGCGGACCGGATCGCGTTCGTGAGACACTACTTTGGCGCAGACTGGCCTACGCGCTCGCTTTACCACATGATGATCAACACTGCGGTGGGCGACGAAAACGTGGTCGCCACCATTCTCGAAACCATGCACCGGCTCGAGCGTCAGCCGGCGGCGGTCTGAATCACCCTTCCGGAGCGTAATCCCTTTGGTAATAGAGAGTTGCACCTTTTTGGTTGCACTTTAACAATCCTGAAATATCTTCGGATTAGCATGAACTGGCCGGGGTTTCCGGCGGAGGCTGGGCCGAATGGGCGCACCGCGGATTCCACACTACGCTCTTCCCCTCCAGGTAGCCGCGGTCTGCTACCGGCGGCGCGGCCAGACCCTCGAATTTCTGCTGGTGAACACCAACGGCGGATCGAAATGGACGTTTCCTAAAGGCGATCCGCAGGCGTCGCTGTCACACAGCCAGACGGCGCAGCGCGAGGCGTGGGAGGAAGCCGGCGCCCGGGGCAGCATCGAGCCCCGCCATTTCCATCTCTACATCCATTCCAAGGGCGTGTTCTGGAAGCCTCCCGGAGTGCAGGAGTTTGTCGTCAAAGCCTTTCTCATGGAAGTCGAGGAAACCCATGAACCGGAGGAGAACATGCGCAATCCCTCGTGGTTCAGCCCGGAGGACGCCAAGAAAATCCTGGCCAAGGGACGCGAGGTCAAATACGCGCGCGAGTTGCAGGCGGCAGTAGACCGGGCGGTGGAGCAGATTGGAATGGCCAGGGCCGTAGCCGCGCGCTAAGGGTGGTTGAACTTAGGGTGTCTTCCGCCGGGCTTACGCTATTTGGCGGCAGGATCTCGGCAGTGCAGGTCTCACGAGCGGCCCACGCCCACGTACTGGAATCCCATGGAGCGCAGGCGGACGGAATCGAGCAAGTTCTTGGTATCCACAATGACAGGACGCTTGAGCAGCTGCTTGATGCGCTCAAAATCCAGGCCGCGGAACTCCGGCCAGCCCGTACCCACAACCAGCGCGTCCACACCTTCGGCGGCCGCGTAGGGCGTATCGCAGTAGTGCACCGTGCCGTTCAGCTCCACCCGCGCTTCGGGAATCGCAACCGGATCATAAGCGCGGACGCGCGCCCCTTTGGCGATCAGGCTCTGGGCCAGTTGCAGGGACGACGATCCCGCCACAGAGTTGGTATTGGGCTTGAAGGCCAGTCCGAGGATGCCCAGGTCCTTGTTCTGCACCGAGCTTACGATCTTGGAAATCTTGTCCACCAGCCGGTCAGCGAGGCTGTGATTGACTTCCCGCGCCGCGCTGAGCACTTTCAGCGACACGCCCTTGGCCTGCGCCAGTTCGGCCAGCGAATCCATGTCGGATGCGGCAAACAGCCCGCCCATGCCCGCTCCCGGCTGCAGACAGCGAGGCGCGATTTTCTTGTCCAGGCCCAGGGCCAGCGACAGGCTGACGGCGTCTGCGTTTACCCGTTCGCACAGACTGGAGAGCTCGTTGATGAAGGAAATCTTGGTGGCGACGAATGCCGTGGCCGATTCCCGCACCAGCTCCGCGGTCTCGTGATTGGTCACAATCACAGGCACGCCTCGCATCACCAGCGGATGCAGAATTTGCTTCATGGCCAGCACGGCATCGTTCGAAGAGGTGCCGAGAATGATCCGGTCCGGCCAGTTGAAGTCTTCCACCGCGCATCCCGGCGTCAGGAAAACCGGTTGGGAGACGATGGTGGCCTTCAGGAGCGCCTCAGCCAGTTTCTTTTCCATGCCGGAAGCGGTTCCCACCGGCACCGGTGTCATGATCGCAAGCACGGGAGGCCTGGGGGCCAGGCGGGCGATGCGGACGGCCAGCTCCGTCAGGTGCTGCGCCGTATCCTCGGCCAGAAAAATGACTTGCGCTTTGCGGGCGAAAGATTCCATGTCGGTCGAGTACGCCAGGCGACCGGAGCGCACGTTACGCTTGATTACTTCCGTCAGGTTCTTTTCGAAGAAAGGAACGTTGCCCTGGGCCATCTCGACCATGCGGGAGCTGTCCGGGTGGCAGCAGGTCACGGGCGTGCCGAAGTCAGCCAGGCAGGCAGACACCACCGTGCCCAGATAGCCCGACCCGTACACTCCTGTTTGCATTGAGCCCCCCGGCGGTAACCCGGCGTAACCCGCGCTGCTGGCGGGTTTTGACGCAATAACCCAGCCTCTTGTGTACGCTGAAGCGGTAGCGATGGCAATGCACGGAAGGGAGATGTCCTTCCGCCTGCGACCTTTGGGTAAGGATCACTTGCGGGGCGAAACCAGTTGCCGACCCAGCACGACACCAGCCAGATCAGACCAACGGTTCAGATCTTCCTCGCGCACGAAGGTCAGCTCGCGGACCTGCACCTCGCGCCTGCCCGCGAAATGGCGCCAGCGTTCGAAAGCGATCCGGCGGGCATCTTCGGCTTCCCGTTCGTTGGCCATTTTCACGATGGTGAGGTGCGGCATGTACGGCCACTCCTCTTTCGCGGCCAGCGCCTGGGTGTTCAGCCGGTCATGGAGTTCGCGCAGGCGATAGGAGAACTGGGCCACTCGAATGAAAACTGTGGGCGTGAGGGGACAGAAAGTCTCCACTTCGCCCAGGGTTACGGTAAAGGGTTCCACGCGGCTGCAGATATCTTCCAGGGTCTCGCGTGCGGAGAGCTCCGAGCCCTGCAGGACCCGGGGCGGGAGCACGGTCAGGTGGGCGGCGACTTACTTGCCCTGCGCAGCTCCCTCGTCGATGA
>CAYOZX010000104.1:0-11060 GCA_964408515.1 uncultured Acidobacteriaceae bacterium
CAGCGCGATGAAGCTGCCCGAGCCGCCACCGGTGTCGGTGATTCCCAAGTACAGCCGGAAGAAGGTGAAGGCCGCTCCCGTGGCCGCGACCGTAACCGTACCCGGGCAGCTGACTGTAAATTCGACACCCGAGGGCGCGCAGATCCAGATCGACGGACGCAGCGATCCTGGCTGGGTGACGCCCTTTAACTTGGCGGGCATCGCCCCCGGCCAGCATTCCGTGGTCGTAAACCGCGCGGGATACGCGCCCGAGTCGCGCACCATTGACGTAGCTTCGGGGAGTAAGTCATTTCTCGTGGTCCAGCTGGCGGCGTTGAGTGCGGCGGTGGCCTTCACCAGCGAACCGCCGGGGGCGCAGATTTTCATCGACGGCAAGGACACGGGCAAGGTGACGCCGGCGCAGATCTCCGTCGAGAAGCCCGGCGCACATAGCTTCCTGCTGCGCAAGCAGGGCTACCTGGAAGAGAGTTCAAGCGCCACTCTGCAGGCTGGACAGGTCTTGCGCTTCGGGCCCAGCCTGAAAGCCCTCGGCTCAACTGACGAAATCAGGATCGGCGGCGGCAAGTTCAAGAAACTGTTTGGGGGCGGGGAGGTTGCGGGCATGGGCGTAGTCAGCATCAAGACCCAGCCCAAGGGCGCGCAGGTAGCGGTCAACAACCGCATCGTGGACAAGTTTTCGCCGGTTGATTTCTACCTCAATCCCGGCACCTACATGGTTGACATCACGCTGTCCGGTTACAAGCGCGTGCACAAGGTTGTTGAAGTGCAGAAAAACGGCAAGGTTTCGCTGGAAGAAAACCTGGACCGCGAATAGGGTCAGCGGTTGCGAGAAACACGTGCAGCAGAAAGGGCCGCCTGGTTTGGCGGCCCTTCGCACGCGGAACTGGAGTGGTTAGTAACCCCAGCCTCTGCCCCCCCGATAATTCGCCTGGTAGCCCGCGATGTAGCCCTCGGTGTAAGTTGCCCGGTAGGCGTTCTTATCCCCGTACGAGCTGTGGTAGCCGTGGTCGCGGTCGCCAAAGTCGCCGCGTGGATTGGGATTGTACGGTTTGTTCTCCGCGATGTCCTTGCGTGCGCGGTAACTGCCGTCCTGATACCCGAAGTTGTAGCCGCTGTTGCCGCTTCCTCTGTAGATTCCTCCGGGAAAACCGCCTCCGTAGATGCCGCCGCCGGGATAGCCCGGGTAGCCGTACGTGCCCGGATAGCCGTTGGGATAGCGGTTGTAGATCCCGCCGCCGGGATAGTACCCACGGTCACGGTCACGGTGCCACCACCAGCCGTGATGCTCGCGTTCCCAGCGGTCGTGATCGTGCCTCCAGTCGCGATCCCGTTCCCAGTCGTTATCGCGCCAGCGGTCGTGATCGCGGTCGTGTTTTCCATCGTGATGCCGGTCATCATGTCTGTCGCGCCAGTGGTCATGGTCATAATCCTGGGCCGATGCCAGGCCGCTGCACGCCAGAGTCATCGCCACTGCAAGGGCTGCCATTCGCATGCTTCTCATACTTCTCCTCCCAGCCGGCGGTTGCCTGGAGAGCTTCGGTTCGCGCCTGCCCTCCGCCCGCTGCCTGTTTTCGGTTTCATCCAGTCGGATTCGGGAGACCGCCAATTGGCTGTCCTGATCACGATATTTTTTTCTACCTTAAGTGAACCTTAAATCTCTGCCGTGCAATCACTTGGGAATGGTAGACTGGCATCATTTCGGGGCGAAGAGGGAGCGATTCTAATGTCAATCCAGCGGATTGGAGTGATCGGCGCCGGCGCGATGGGCAACGGCATCGCGCACGTCTGCGCGCGCCACGGTTACGAGGTTACGCTGTGCGACGTGGAGCAGCGCTTCCTTGAACGCGCGATGGAAACCATCGGGACGAATCTCGAGCGCGAGGTGAGCAAGGGCAAAATTACCGCCGCCGACAAGGCCGCTGCTATGAGACGAATCACACCCGCGATTCGGCGTTACCCTCTTGCCGGATGTGACTTTCTGGTCGAGGCCGCCACCGAAAAATTCGAAATCAAGGCGGAAATTTTTCGCGGGCTCGACCGCATTTGCCGGGCGGAGGTGATTCTGGCCACGAATACTTCGTCGATCTCCATCACCCGGCTGGCGGCGGTTACGAAGCGTCCGGAGAAAGTCATCGGCATGCACTTCTTCAATCCGGTGCCGGTGATGAAGCTGGTGGAAGTGATCCGCGGCCTGAGCACCTCGGAGGAAAGTTTTAGCGTGGTGCGGGACCTGGCCACGAAGCTGGACAAGACCCCGGTCGCGGTGAACGACGCCCCCGGCTTCGTCTCCAACCGCGTGCTCATGCCGCTGCTCAACGAAGCGATGTTCGCCGTGATGGAAGGGGTCGCGACGCCGGAAGCAGTCGACCAAGTCTTCAAACTTGGGATGGCGCATCCCATGGGCCCGTTGACCCTGGCCGATTTCATCGGGCTCGACGTCTGCCTCGACATCATGCGCGTGCTCGAGGAAGGCCTGGGCGATCCCAAGTATCGGCCCTGCCCGCTGCTCATCCGGATGGTGGACGCGGGCTGGCTGGGGAAGAAGAGCGGGAAGGGCTTCTACCAGTATTGAGCGTGGAAGAGGGGGCTCAATGCCCGTCTACGTCGCGCTGCTGCGAGCCGTGAACCTGGGGGCGCACAACCGCATGAAGATGAGCCGCCTGCAGGAAGTGTGCGCCGGGCTGGGCTTTGCGCGGGTCGCGACTTACATCCAGAGCGGGAACGTGGTCTTCAGTTTGTCCAAAGGCTCGGCAGCGGCAGCTTCGAAGATGCTGGAGAAGGCCATTCGGCGCGAATTCTGCTTCGATGTGAGGGTATTTTGCCGGAGCGCGGAAGAGATGGGAGCGGTGATCCGACGCAACCCGCTGGCGAAAGTGAAGGGAATCGATACCGGCAAACTGCACGTGAGCTTCCTGTCGGAGGTCCCGGTCGCGGCAGCCGTGAAAAAGTTGGAAAGCTTCGCTGCGGGTGGAGAGCAGCTGCGTTGCGCGGGAACTGAGCTTTATCTTTACTGCCCACAGGGGTACGGCAGAAGCAAACTTGCCAATCTGAACGTCGAGCGCGTGCTCAAGGTGGCGGCGACGACCCGCAACTGGAGGACGGTGAATACGCTGGCTGCGATGGCGGAGAAAGTTGTCGGCGCTCAGCAATAAGCTGCCACAATTATTTTTTTGGCGCGGAGGCGTTCCCGCCGGACTTGGCAACCGTGTCGAGAGCCATGTGCTAAGGGCGGGCGCCAACTGCTCAGAATCCATGAACCCGTCAGGCCAGCGTGATTCGCTCAACTATGTCCTTGCCGCATTGCTCGGTCTCGCAGCTGGCGCGATTGACGTGAGGATCGGCGATCTGCTGGTCACCGCTCTGTTCGTGATGGCCGCCACCATGCTTCTCGGCGCCCGTCGCCCCCGGCGTCCCTGGCGCTGGACTCTCGCCGTCGCCGTCTTCGTTCCTATGGTGCAGTTGGCAGCGTACCTGTTTCTGGCGGAAAAGCCCTACCGCGTACAAGTCTACGAGTCGTTTCTGGGATTTCTGACCGGAATTGCCGGCGCCTACGGCGGCGCTACTGTACGCCGGGGCGCGGAGACGTTGTTCAGGAAGTGAACGGGCTCAATGAAAGATGCTGACCGGTTGACTCTCCCTTCGCGCCGTGGATACTCTCTCCGGCCAGAACCGAATGGCCAATTGCCGATTGCGCCGGCCGAAAGTTGGATTGCCGCGGGCTGACCGTTCCCAGGCCGCGGGCGCACAGCCTCCGCTCATCCCAATAGTTACTCGCGTTTCCACAGCCGCAGCGAGTATGCTCCGGGTATGGCAGTGTCGGTCTCGGTGCTGGCCAGCGGGAGCCGCGGCAACTGTGCCGTAGTTTCCAGTTCGCGCGCCAAGATTCTGGTCGACGCAGGTATTTCCTGCCGCGAAACCGTCAAGCGCATGCGCGCCGCGGGCGACGATCCGCGCGCCCTGTCTGCCATTGTCATTACCCACGAACACACCGATCACGTCTATGGCCTGGCCGTGCTGGCGCGGAAATTCCGCATTCCCGTGTTCATGACCGGGGCCACACACCAGGCCTGGACCCGCTCGCTGCGTGACCAAGCCGGCGCGTGTCCGCGGCTGGAGCGGCTGGAGGTTTTTTCCGCCGGCCGCAGCTTCCAGGTGGGCGACATCGCGGTTACGCCGTTCACCATCCCCCACGATGCCGTCGATCCCGTCGGCCTGACCTTTTCCGCCGAGGGCGTCAAGGTAGGCTTCGCCACCGACCTGGGCTATATGCCACCCAATGTTTGCGACCGTTTGCGCGCTTGCGACGTGCTCCTGATTGAGTCTAACCACGACCTGGAGATGCTACGTGTCGGACCCTATCCCTGGTCGGTCAAACAGCGCGTCGGAAGTCCGACGGGGCACCTTTCCAACCACAAACTCGCGAAATTCTTCTGCAACGAATATGATGGAAATGCATCATACATAGTGCTGGCGCACATCTCCGAGCAGAACAACCATCCTGAGCTCGCGCGCGCCACCGCAGAAAAGGCCCTGGGCCGCCGGCGGAGCCTGCTGTACAACCGGGTCCTGCTGGCGCGCCAGGAAGAGCCGATGGAAGCGATTCAACTGTAGTGGTATGAGCGAGTGCATTGATCCCATCGTGGGAAAGATTTTGGCCGGCTGGCGGTACGACATTTCCGGTATCGCGGCCGAGATGCGCGAAGACTACGAAGAGCACTTCGACGCCTGCGCCCACTGCCGCTCCCGCCAGCAGTTGCACCGCAACATCGATCTCGCCCTGATCGCCCTGGCGTCGGTTTCCGCCGCTGTTTTCCTCATGGCGTTTGGCGTGATTCTGCACCTCAAGCCCATCCATGCGTTCTGGCTGGAACTGGCCGCGCTGGTCGGCTTTGCCCTTTCTGCCCTGATCTGGCTAGGCGTAGCGGTGGCCACGCCCGCGCCCATGGCGGTGGTCGATGCCGCCAAGCTGGGCGCACGCCGCGTTCACGACCGCCTGCCGGTCGAGATTCGCGAACGGCTGCCGGAAGAATTGCGCCTCAAAATCACCGGATCGTAATCCTGCTGTGGCGCGGGCACTCCTGCCCGCGAAAATCCCCGTTGCTGTGGCGTGGGGCACTCAGCGCGTGAT
Source organism: uncultured Acidobacteriaceae bacterium (assembly GCA_964408515.1). Classification (GTDB taxonomy): domain Bacteria; phylum Acidobacteriota; class Terriglobia; order Terriglobales; family Acidobacteriaceae; genus CAYOZX01. The sequence goes on from CAYOZX010000104.1 coordinate 5,129, forward strand.
TCTGTGCATTCCTTCCCTTGCCATTGGTGGCACGTCATCATGATTTTTGCGCCGGCCATCGGAAAATGGGCGCACAATTCGAGGCATGGAGGTTTCGCTCAAGCTCCTGAGGACGATTCGGCTGGCATTCCTGGCGAGCGTCGCCATTTACGCTGTTGTTGGCGAAGGTGTCGCAGGCGTATCCAGGACTGCCAGTGGGCCTTTCTATTACTCGACACTGGCGGTTGGCGCGCTCATGGTTGGAATGATCTTTGTCATACGGCGCGCCACGCTCGCGCGTTCGGAAGCTTCCGTCGCCGCCGCCCCCGACGACAAGGCAGCCCGCGTTTCCTGGCTCTTTGCCCACATCGCCACTTTTGGACTTTGTGAGGCGGTTGCGCTTCTCGGCCTTGTCCTGCGCATGACTGGAGCCGCTCTCGGCCAGGTCGCGCCCTTCTACCTTGCCGGCTTCCTTCTGCTGCTTTATTTCGCGCCCCGGCGGCCCACAAATACGATAGGCTAGACAAAGAGCCGAAACCCGGAGGGAATGTGTCCATCACCGGCCCGGAAGACCTCGCCGGCATGCGCGCCGCCGGCGCCATCGTGCGCCAGATGCTCGAAGCCATGAAGCAGGCGGTGCGTCCCGGCGTCACCACCAGGGAACTCGATGAAGTCGGCGCCAAGGTGATGCGCGAACAGGGCGCGCGCTCGGCGCCGCAACTGGTTTACAAGTTCCCCGGCGTGAACTGCATCAGCCTCAACGACGAGGCCGTGCACGGCATTCCGGGAGAGAGAGCCGTGCAGGGAGGCGATCTGCTTAAGCTGGATGTAACCATTGAGAAAGACGGATTCATGGCCGATGCCGCCGAAACCGTGGCGGTTGGAGAAGTGTCCGAAGAGCGGCGCCGCCTGATGGCGTGCGCGGAACGCGCCTTTCACAAGGCCATGCTGGTGGCGCGCGCCGGATTCCGGGTCTCCGAAATCGGCCGCGTAGTGGAGCGCGAGGTGCGGCGCAGCGGCTTCTCGGTCATCCGCGATCTGGGCGGACACGGCATCGGCCGCACCATCCACGAACCGCCCCGCGTGCCCAACTTTGCCGACCCGACCGCCAGCCAGATTCTGGAGGAAGGTCTGGTCATCACCGTCGAACCGATCATTGCCGCCGGTTCCGGAAGGTCGTTGGTGGCCAAGGATGGCTGGACCGTCTGCACCGCCGACCGGCGCCCCTCAGCGCACTACGAGCACACGCTGGTAATTACCAAGGGCGAGCCGATTCTGCTGACCGCGGCGTAGCGGGTGGGGCACGGCATGGGAGGAAACGATTTTCAGCACCCAATAGGACGCGCACGGGAGGGCACGACTTTCAGTCGTGCCGCAAAAGTCCGTCCAGCGTCGGCGGCTTTAGCCGCTGTGGGCGCCCCGAGGGCTGAAGCCCTCTTTGCATGCGGACGTTTCCGGCACAGCTGAAGCTGTGCCCTCCCGGATCAACCGTGTATGCCGACGTTTCCGGCACAGCTGAAGCTGTGCCCTCCCGCACCAATCTCTTCGTGCGCACGAGGACGCGCGTGGGAGGGCACGACTTTCAGTCGTGCCGCAAGAAGTCCGACCGCTGATTGCTACAATCCCTTCCTGTGTCTCGCTCCTTTCACATTGAAGCCACGCGCGGCGCCGCCCGCGCCGGGCGGCTGGTCACACCGCATGGCGAAGTCGAAACTCCGGTGTTCATGCCGGTGGGCACAGTGGCCTCGGTCAAGGGCGTGCCGCAAGATGTCCTGGAAGAACTTGGCGTCGAGATTCTGCTGAGCAACACCTACCATCTCTACCTGCGGCCCGGATTGCAGCCAATTCGCCAGCTGGGCGGGCTGCACCGTTTCATGGCCTGGCCGCGCTCGATTCTCACCGACTCCGGTGGCTTTCAGGTTTTCAGTCTGAACGAACTGCGCCAAGTCACGGAAGAAGGGGTCAAGTTCCGCTCGCACCTAGACGGCTCGTCGCACTTTTTCAGCCCGGAAAGCGCCATGGAAGCTCAAATCGCCCTGGGCGCCGACATCATCATGGCCTTCGATGAATGCACCGAGCATCCCGCCGGCCAGGAGCGCGCGCGCCACTCCATGGAGTTGACCCTGCGCTGGGCAGAGCGCAGCAAGAAATACTTTGAAACCCACAAACAGGAAGTGCCGTGGAATGCAGTTTCAGATTTCGAGTCTCGAGTTTCGGGAAATTGGCTCGCCGTCCCAGGGAGGCTCGAAGCCGCGAGCTCGAAACCCGAAAGCTCGACTGGCGAGGCGCGATTGGCTGGGCAGGTGAGCACGCCTGCGCCGGCGGCCGGCCAGACCCAATCGCTGTTTGGCATTGTGCAGGGCGGCATGGACCACCGCCTGCGGAAGGAATCGGCAGAGCGCACCATCACGCTCGACTTTCCCGGTTACGCGATCGGCGGCCTGAGTGTGGGCGAACCGCGCGCCCTCACCCGCGAAATCGTGGAATCCACGGTGGCGCACTTACCCGCCGACCGGCCGCGCTACTTGATGGGGGTAGGGACGCCGGACGAGATCGTCGCGTACGCCAATCTCGGCATCGACATGATGGACTGCGTCCTGCCCACGCGGGCGGCGCGGCATGGCCTGCTGTTTACCTCGGAGGGGAAAATCTCCATCAAGCAGGCGCGCTTTGCCTCGGACCAGGGCCCCCTGGATCCGGCCTGTGGCTGCCGAGTGTGCCGGCGTTATTCGCGAGCCTACCTGCGGCATCTTTATGCGGCCAACGAGGTTCTGGCCCAGGTGCTTAATACCATCCATAACCTGAGCTTCTACCTTGACACCATGCGGGCGGTGCGTCATTCTATTGCGCCTGGGAGTAAGGCCCAATTTCTTCCTGGGGAGCGGTCTCGAGCGAAACCATAGCCTGGCCCCCCAGTTCATGCCTGAAGCGGAAAGAACCTCCGGCCTGAAAGAAGCGAGACATCCTGCGGGAAATTGCACACGGCCGGGACGCGCCCAGCGGGGGCGCAGTTCCGGGCTTGCTGGCGCAGGCGAGCCGGAACAGGAAACGGGTTCCGGCAACTTATGAGCATGGCAACCTTATTGGCGCTGCAAACCACCGGGGCGGCGGGTTGGCTGGGCTTCGCTCCCCTGATTTTCATCTTCGCCATCTTCTACTTTCTCCTGATCATGCCGCAGCAGCGCCGCCAGAAAAAATGGCAGCAGATGCTCAATGATCTGAAAACGGGAGACAAGGTCGTGACCACCGGGGGACTGCACGGAACCATCATCGCGTTGCGCGACGACTACATCCACCTGCGCGTCCCGCCCGACAACCTGCGCGTCGAAGTCACGCGGGCTTCGGTGGCCTCGGTCGTGACCGGCGACGAGAAAACGAAAGCGGCATAAGACCGGACATGAACAAGAATTTGGGCTGGAAGCTCGGACTTATTTTCGCCACGCTGTTGCTGTTTCTGTATGGAATCTTCGGGATCCCCAAGGATTTTTCCGGCCGCGGACTGCTGGCCTCGCTGCAGGAGCGCATTCATCTTGGACTCGACCTCAAGGGGGGCACGCACCTGATTCTGCAGGTGCAGGTCAACGACGCGGTGAACGGGGATTCTGACCGCGCCCTGGAGCGGCTGAAGGAAGACCTGCGCATCCACAAGATCAGTTACGCCGACCTGGCCAAGCCCGATCCCGCCGGTCGTCCTGATCTGATTGTGCTCAAAGGTGTTCCACCCGAATCCAATTCCGATCTGCGCAACAGTGTCAGTGAGCGTTTGCCGGAGTATGACCTCAACTCTGGCGCGGAGAACTCCTGGACTCTGAGCTTGAAACCGCAAGCCCTGGCCGAGCTCAAAAACCGGGCCGTGACCCAGGCGATTGAAACCATCCGCAACCGGATCGACCAGTTGGGCGTGACCGAGCCGGTGATTCAGGAACACGGCCTGGGCCAGTATCAGATTCTGGTGCAGCTTCCCGGCGTGGACGACCCCGCGCGGGTGAAGGACATCATGCAGTCCACAGCCATGCTGGAGATCAAGCAGGTGCTGGGCGGACCGTATTCGAGCGAGCAGGACGCGGTCCAGCAGCACGCCGGCGTGCTGCCTCCGGACTCCATGCTGCTGCGCGGGCGCAGCATTGGGGGCCGCACCGGCGACGAGACCGGCGAAGTATATTATCTGGTCACGCGCAGCTCGGCCGTGGCGGGCAGCGACCTGCGTGCCGGCGGGGCTAGCGTGGGCCGGGACTCCAACACCAACGCACCGGACGTGAACTTCGTCCTCACCAATGAAGGCGGCCGGAAGTTCGCGGCCTTTACCGGCGCGCACGTGGGAGAGAGTCTGGCAGTAGTGCTGGACAACCGGGTGCGTGAGGTGGCCACGATCAAAAGTGAGATTCACGATCAGGGACTTATCAGCGGCGGGGGCATGACCGAGCAGAACGCCAAGGACCTGGCTCTGGTGCTGAATTCGGGTGCGCTGCCGGCGGGCATCAAGTATCTGGAAGAGCGCACCGTGGGGCCATCGCTGGGCTCGGACTCGATCCGTGCCGGGATGCGGGCGGCCATGATCGGCATGATCGCCGTACTCTCCTTCATGCTGATCTACTACCGTGGGGCGGGCATCAATGCGGACGTGGCGCTCATCCTCAACCTCGTCATTCTATTGGGTTTCTTGGGCTTCAGCGGGGCAACTCTCACCTTGCCTGGCATCGCCGGCGTGATTCTGACGGTGGGTATGGGCGTGGACTCCAATGTCCTGATCTTTGAGCGCATCCGGGAGGAGCTGCGCAACGGCAAGACGCCGCCGTCGGCGGTCGAGCAGGGCTTCGGCCATGCCTGGATCACGATCGTGGATACGCACGTGACCACGATCGTTTCGTCCTTTATTTTGTTTATCTTCGGCACCGGTCCGGTGCGTGGGTTCGCGGTCACTCTGACCTTCGGTTTGCTGGCCAACCTGTTCACGGCGGTGTTCGTCTCACGCATGATCTTTGACTGGGTTTTGAGCCGCAAAGAGCGCGGCGCGGCGCTGAGTATCTAGGGCGGAAGGGGTTTTCTGACGGCGTGGAACTTTTTCGCAACCCGAGCATAGACTTTCTGGGCAAGAAGTGGTATTTTCTCGCCTTTTCCCTGGTGTTTAGCGTCGCGGGGTTGCTTTCGATTTTCTTCTGGCACGGCATCCCGCTGGGGGTAGACTTCCGGGGCGGCACTTTGGTGTACGTGAAGTTTTCGCACCCGCCGGACGAGAACGTCATCCGGGGAGCGTTGCAAAAGGTCGGACTGCAACAGGCGCGGATTCAGCGTCTGGGGGCGCTGAATAACAACGAAGTGCTGATCGACCTTGATGTGCGCGAGACCAGCGAGAAGGCCCTCGATCAGGGCAAAGTTCAGATCATCAATGCGCTGGAGACCGATACTCCGGCAGGCAAGGTTGATCTGAACAACAGCAGCTCTTTGACAATCGCTAATTACCTGCTGGAAAAGGATCCTCTGCGGGCCGGGACCGACGCGGAGCAGCGTTACACGGCGCTGGCCAGGGCGGTTGTGGATTATCGCGATAAGACGAGGGGCGGCGTGCTCAACTCCTTCGAGGAGCTGAAGAATGCGGCCGATCCCGCCGTCGTGACCGCGCTGCAGGACGGGTTTTTCCTTTCCGATTTTGGTGTCTATCAGGTAGAGATTGTGGGGCCGCAGGTGGGCAAGCAGCTGCAGACGCAGGCCAAGTGGGCGGTGGTGTACTCCTTGGCCGGGATGCTGATCTACCTGGGCTTCCGCTTTGAGTGGATCTACGGCGTGGCGGCCGTGATTACGGTTTTTCACGACACCCTGATCACGGTCGGGGCGTTCTCCCTGGCGAACAAGGAAATCTCGCTGACGGTGATTGCCGCCATCCTGACGCTGATCGGTTACTCGAACAACGACACCATCGTGATTTTTGACCGCATCCGGGAAAACCTGAAAATGA
>CAYOZX010000105.1:0-11041 GCA_964408515.1 uncultured Acidobacteriaceae bacterium
CCGCCCCCCTTGGGGGTATCGTCCGAATCGAGGTTCACGCCCAGCATCAGCCCCATGCCGCGCACATCCCGCACCCAGCCGTGTTTGGCCTTAAGACCCTCCAGCTTGCTGCGGAAGTAGTCTCCGGTTTCGCTGACGTGGGGCAGAGTCTCGTCCAGAACGCGCAGGAATTCGATGGCCACGGCGCAGGCCAGCGGTCCGCCTCCGAAAGTCGTGCCGTGCATCCCTGGATGCATACCTGCAGCCACGCGGTCGCTGGTCAGCAGCGCGCCTAGCGGCAGGCCGGCAGCCAGCGGCTTGGCCACCGTGACGATGTCCGGCTGAATGCCGTAGTGCTCATATGCGAAGTAACGGCCGGTCCGGCCCAGGCCGGACTGGATCCCGGCCAGGATGAGCCGCGCTCCGGTCCGTTCGGTGAGCTGCCGTGCGGTCTGGAGAAACTCCGCGGTGAGCGGCCGGATTCCGCCTTCGCCCTGAATTGTCTCCAGGCAAATGGCGCATACGCTGCCATCAAACTGCCGCTTGAGGTCTGCGACGTCATTGAAGGCCACAAAGCCGACCCCCGGGACCAGGGGCGCGAAAGGATGCCGGTACTTCTCCTGGCCGGTCGTCGCCAGCGAGCCGAAAGTGCGCCCGTGGAAGGAATTCTCCAGCGCCAGCAGCCGCCACTTCGCCTTGTGGCCGTTATTGTTCTGCGTACGGGCATAGGCGCGGGCAAGTTTCAGCGCGCCCTCCCAGGCCTCGGTGCCACTGTTGCAGAAAAATGCCTTGTCCAGGCTGGAGATTCGGGTCAGGCGTCTTGCCAGCTCCGCCTGATACTCATGAAAGAAAAGATTGGAGACGTGAATCAGACGTCCCGCCTGCCGCTTCAGCGTGGCCTGGATGAGGGGATGCCGGTGGCCCAATGCGTTGACCCCGATGCCGCTCAGGAAGTCGAGATAGCGCTTGCCACGCGAGTCCCACAGATACACCCCTCGCCCGCGCACAAACAGCACCCGCTGCCGGTCATAGGTAGGCAGCAGCAATTCAGATTCGGACCGCACCACCGTGGCCAGGTTCATGCCACGATCACCTCCGTCCCGCCCTCCAGACGGGTCAGATAGAACTGGGGCAGCGTGTCGGCCTGCGCCGCCGGCAGAATTCGCACCCGTGCCACCCCGCGACGCAGCGCCTGGCCGCAGGCCTCCAGCTTGGGCAACATGCCCCCCGCCACCACCGCGTTGTCCACCATGGCGGGAATCTCCTTGGCGTTCAGCCAGGGGATGACCGCGCCTTCGGCGTCTTTCACTCCCGCCACATCCGTCAGAAAAATCAGCGTGTCGGCGCGGCAGGCCACAGCACAGGCGGAGGCCATCTGATCCGCGTTTACGTTGTAGTACTCGCCATCGGAACCCAGAGCCACCGACGACAGCACCGGAATGCCGCCCTGCCCCCAGATGGCTTCCAGCCAGCGCGGCTCCACGGATGCGATCTCGCCCACGTAGCCCAGGTCGTACCCCTGGGTCTGCTTCTTGCGGGCGCGGAATGCCATCCCGTCGCCGCCGCAAATACCAATCGCAGGCCGGCCCGCGGCGACGATTGCCGCCACCAGCTTCTTGTTCACGATGCCGGCCAGCACCATCAGGGCTACGTCACGGGTTTCGGCGTCGGTAATGCGCAGTCCATTGATGAAGTCGCTCTCCTTGCCCAGCATTTTCAGGGTGCGGGTGAGGGCGGCGCCACCGCCATGCACAACCGTGACTTTGTGGCCGTCGTCGGCCAGTTCGACCACGGCGCGAGCGCACTTTTGCAAGGTTGCCTTGTCCTCGAGAGCCGCGCCTCCCAGCTTGATCACAATCTTCACTGCAGGCCTTCCTCTTCATTAAAGTGATACATGAGGTTCATGTTCTGAACCGCCTGTCCGGCAGCACCTTTCAGCAGATTGTCGAGACAGGAAACCAGCACCATCCGGCGCCCGTCATCGGCCAGGCAAAATCCCAGGTCGCAATAATTGGTGTTCAGGGAAAACTGGATTTGCGGCAGCTTGGGCGTCGCGAAGACGCGTACCCAGGGCCGGCCCGCGTAGAAGTCGCGCAAGCAGGACTCAATTTCACCCGGCTTCGCCGCCTGCTTCAGGTGTAAGTAGATGGTGGAAAGTATCCCCCGCGGAATAGGCAGCAGGTGCGGCGTGAAAATCAGCTCGCAGGCTTGCAGCTTCAACTGCTCGAGGATTTCGCCCGTGTGCCGGTGGCTGAACACGGAGTAGGCGGAAAGATTGTCTGCCACGGAGACAAAATGGGTGCGCGCCGTGGCCTCCTTGCCCGCGCCCGAGACCCCGGATTTGGAATCCGAAATGATCCCCTTTTCCCGGTCGACCAGGTTCGCCGCCAGCAGGGGCGCCAGAGCCAGGATGATCGAGGTTGCATAGCAGCCGGGATTGGCGACCACCGAAGCCCCAGGCAAGCGGTCCGCATTCAGTTCGGGGATGCCGTAGACAGCCTTCTGCATGATCTCCGCCGCCGTCGCGGCATCGCCATCCTCAAAGCCGTAGGCGGCGCGATGCCGGGCATCCCGCAGGCGCCAGGCGCCGCTCAAGTCAATGACTCGCACCCCTTGGCAGACAGCTTCCGGCACCAGCGCCCGGGATAGCTCGTGAGGCGTGGCAAGAAACAGCAGCTCAATCTTCTGCTGCTGAAGTTCCGCCCAGGAAAAAGGCTGCAGCGGATAACCACCGTTGCCGGAAATCGCCGGATACAAATCGGCGAGGTTGACCCTGGACCCGGCCGCGCCCGAGCGCTGAAGCAGCACCGGACTTTCCACCCGCGGGTGGCGCAGCAGGATGCGGGCCAACTCGAAGCCGGAATAGCCCGTAGCGCCCAGAATCGCGGTCTTGAGCTTGGCCGCCATCAGGCGAGCATCTCCCGGATCCGCGCCGCCAGGCGGTTGGCGCCCTTCTTGTCCGCGCAGACCATCAAAATCGTGTCGTCCCCGGCTATGGTTCCGATGGCTTCCTCCCAATCCTGCCCGTCGAGGGCCGCAGCCACGGGCTGCGCGCTCCCCACCGTCGTCTTAATCACCAATTGGTTCTGCGCCGGCCTCACTTCCAGAACAAACTCCCGCACCAGCCGCGAAACCGGCGGCAGGGCGGGTTCGGAAACCGTGTCTCCCTGGGGCAGCGCGTAGCCGGTCCCGGTCTTCACCAGCCCGAGCTCGCGAACGTCCCGCGAGAGCGTGGCTTGCCCCACCTTCAGGCCGCGCCTTCCCAGCGCGCGCTGCAGGTCTTCCTGGCTGCCGACGGAGCGCTGCTCCAGCAGCTCCAGGATGATCTTCTGTCGCAACGGCTTGGTCATAAGATGAATGACTATTCATTTGGATGAATAATTATTCACTCCTGACCATGGTAAAGGATGGGCGCGGGGTGTCAAGCAGGAAAATAAGGACAGGTGAAAAAAAGAGTTACCGGCGGCACGCTGCTCCGCGGGGGCGCGCGCCGCCACATCAACCGGGTGAGATGTCCAGCTCGTTTCCCCCGCCGAGCCTCACTGCCAGGCTTCACCCGCCTGGCACATGGCCACGGAAGCGGCCCGTGGTTCAGGCGCGGGCCGCGCCTCGCTGAAGAACGCCCGGTGCAGGCGCTGGACCGACTCCACCGCGCAAGCTTCGTCCACCAGGAAACTGATATTGCGCTCCGAGGCTCCCTGGCAGATCATGCGCACCTCGACGTCGCCGATGGCGCGGAACGCCTGGCTGGCCAGCTCCGGACGCCGCCGGATCTGTTCTCCCACAAGGCACACCAGCGCCTTGTGGTTCTCCCAGCGCACATGAGCCAACCCCTTCAGCTCCTCCGCGATCGCGGGCAGGGCGCTGACCGAGCTCACCAGCAGGGCCAGGCTGCCCCGGGACGCCGACAGCAGATCCAGGCTGTGCTGATGGCGTTCGAACACATCGAACACCTCGCGCAGCAGCTCCGGCGCGAACCAGCGCACCGGTTGCACGTCTACGATGGCCACCCCGCGCTTCAGGGTAACCGCTTTGACCGCGCCGCTGTCCGCCGAATGCGCCACAATCTCCGTCCCCGGGCATTCCGGATTGCGCGAATTGCGCACCCACACCGGAATGTTGCTGCGCATCGCCGGCACCAGCGTCGCCGGATGCAGCACTTTGGCGCCAAAATAAGCCAGGTCTGCTGCTTCGTCGAAGCTCATGCGCGCTACCCGCCGGGCATCCGGACAAATCTGCGGATCGGTGGTCATGACCCCATCCACATCCGTCCAGATTTCGATCCTCCGGGCTTGCAGGCCGGCGCCCACGATGGCTGCGCTGAAGTCCGATCCCCCCCGGCCCAGCGTGGTGGGGATGCCGTCGCGGGTCGCGCCCACGAAGCCGCCGATCACCGCCACGCACCCTGCCCGCAGCAGGGGAAGCAGGGCTGTCCGCAGGCGCTCGTTGGTTTCCTCCCACAGCGGCGTGGCGCGGGTATGGGCCGCGTCGGTGACAATGCACTGGCCCGCGTCCACCATGCTGGTGTTCGCGCCGGCGGCAAGCAGCGCGGCGTGCACCAGTCGCGAGGAGAGCTGTTCCCCCACCCCCAGCAGCCGGTCCTGCGCCTGGGGCGTGAACGCCTTGTCGGCGGCGATGCCGCCCAACACTTTTCCGGTCGGCTCGAGATCCTCGGCAAGTTCACGACACAGGCGGTTGCACGCTTCGCCCTCCGCCAGGCCGCGAGCGACCTCCTGGTGCCGCTCCAGCAACTCGCGCACACTCGCGCGCGCCGAATCCAGTTGTCCTCCGGCCGCCTCCCAGCCGGCGTTCATCAACTGGTCGGTAACTCTGGCCAGGGCGCTGACCACCAGCACGGGATTTTCCTGCGACCGGCGCAGCACCAGATCGCACGCCCGGCGGATGGCCTGCGCGTCTTCCACCGAAGTCCCCCCGAACTTCATCACCACGCACTGCGGATACCCGCTCGATCCTTCCTGATTTTGCTCCGACGGTTCGTTCATTCACTCTTCCCCTTGTCGAAATGCCTTGTGGTTGATGTTTTGCCTGCAAAACAAAACCCACCTGCCAGTTGCTTCTGGCGGTGGGTCTTGTCAGCTGTTTAAACTTTGTTTCGCTCAGCTCACCAGGCGCCCTCCACCAGAAGACACACAATTCGTGTCGATGGGGCCATCGCTGTAATTCGCTTAGCCTTCTGGGTAGTGGCAGTCATGGTGTCCAGCGTAAGTTAGTTGTGCTGCTCCCGGCCTAATCTCGGCTCTTCAGCCTCGGGCTTGAACTCCTCGAAGAATTGCATCAGCCGGTCAATCAGCCGGCGCCGTCCCCCGATGACATGGAGACCGCTCTCATGCTGATGCTCTTCCAGGATTTTGTTCAGTCCGCTTTCCAGTTGGTTCATACCGCACCCCCTCAGCTGGGTTCAAGTTACGTTCGAGTATCGCGGGTTCCCCCGCGACCCAGAGCTTCTGAGGCTTCTACTGATTCGCATATCAGAGTAGCAATTCCGCCGCGCAAACAGAAATTTGAAATTATGATTGGGCCCATCGACAAAACCGATAGCCCGGACAGGCGCTGGGGCACCGTGTCAGGCCCCTATTTCGACACCCCCGCCAGTTGCCGCACCGTGCTCACGAATGTGGCCGTGGCGCGGGTATGGGTGCGGTCGCGGCGGTAGGCGATGCCCAATTCACGCCACAGTTCCTGGTCGCGAATGGGAATCAACTTCACCCTTCCCGCCAGGACCTGGTCTTTCGCGAAGCTGGAGCTGATGAGCGAAACCCCGAGCCCTGCCGCCACAAAGCTCTTGATCATGCCCACGCTGGGAAGCTCCATGCGGACCTGAAGATGGGCCGCATAGGGCCGGAACAGCTTGTCCATCACCCGCCGGCTGTAGCCGGTCTTGGGCAGCAGCAGGGGCTGCTTGGCCACCTCGCTCACCGGCACCACGTCGAGCTTGGCCAGGGGATTTTGCGGGCTGACCATCAGCATGAGCTGGTCGCGGAAAATGGAGTGCGTCTTCAAGCTGGCCGACTTTACCGGCAAGGTCACAATGCCCACGTCGATGGTTCCGTTCTCCAGCTTCTCCACGATCTTGTAGCTGAAGTTGCGGTAGATGCTGATCTGTACCCCGGGATACAGGTGGCAGTACTTGGCAAACACATCCGGCAACACGTACAGGCATGTCGCCTCATTGGCCCCGATCACCAGCGTGCCCCGCGGGCTGCTGCCCTGGTCGGCCACCGCCAGTATCGACTCGTCCCGCATCTGCAGCAGGCGCTCGGCATAGGCGAACAGCACCCGCCCCGCCGGGGTCAGGGTCACATCTTTGCCCGACCGGTCGAGCAGCCGGTCGCCGTATTCCTGCTCCAGTTGCCGAATCTGGGCGCTGACCGCGGACTGCGAACGGAACACTTTCTGTCCCGCGCGGGAAAAGCTTCCCAGCTTGGCTACTTCCAGAAACGTGACTAGCTGATCAAAGTCCATGAGTAGAGGCAGATTATACTTGATGCCGCGCGCGCACTCCGCGCCGCAACTGAGAGCCGGGAACCGAGATCAGGGAACTGATTTCCCGAAAGACTAGAGCAGCGCCGGCGGCGCCACCGCGGGAAGTGACACCGTTCGCTTGCTGGCTATGGAAACTGGGCTCTCTGAAAACCCCTCCAGCGCGTCGGGATCGAGGAACGGCGGCGCGTAGACGGGCAGCGCCGGCCGGCGGAAGCGCTCGAGCACGGGCGCCCAGGTTTCAGACATGGGACAGGGCAAGGCCAGCGGTTCCACCCGCAGGAACGGCAACGGCGTCTCAGCGCTGAGCAAGGCTGCGGCCCGCGGGCTGCCTGTGAGCCGCAGATGCCGGCGCAACACCCGCCGCAGCCACAATTCCTCTCGCACTTCCACCGGCGCCAGCCGCACGGAGTGCTGGTTAAAGCCATGGCCCCCGACGGAGTCGCGCAGCAGGTACGCCAGGCCTCCGGTCATGCCCGCGCCCAGGTTCATGCCCGCCGGACCCAAAATGACAGCTACGCCCGCGGTCATATACTCGCATCCGTGCTGGCCCACGCCTTCGACCACCGCCAGCGCGCCGCTGTTACGCACCGCAAACCGTTCGCCCACCCGGCCGGCAACGTAAAGCTCGCCGCTGGTCGCACCATAAAGAAGCGTGTTGCCGGCGAGCACATCGCCGCGCCGGGAAGCCTCTTCTCCCGCTGTGATCGCAATCGTGCCCCCGGACAGTCCCTTGCCGATGTAATCGTTGGCTTCCCCCAGCAGCCGAAAGCTCAATCCCCGAGCCAGGAAGCCGCCGAAGGTCTGGCCGGCGCTGCCCTCAAATTCATACTTCAGCGCCCCATCCACGCTGGGAGCGTCTCCCCGCCGCAACAGGGCTCCGCTGAGATGAGCGCCAATAGCGCGGTCGGAATTGGTGATGTGGAAACTGCGCCGCCGGGAAGCAGGCGTGCCGCTCTCCAGTACGGTGCGATTCAGCTCGTGATGCAGGCGGCTTTCATCCTCAGCCGGACATGCCGGACGGTGCGCATCCGCAATGGGATCCAGTAAGCCGGCCAGGGACCGCGCCGCTTCTTCCGTTCGCGGCCGCAGGTGGCCGGTCTGGCCCACGATGTCGTCGATCGAGTTCGCCCCTATCATGGCCAGCCACTCACGCACCTCGGCCGCCACCGCGCGGAAGTAAGTTTCCACCATCTCTGGCTTGCCGGTGAACCGCGTGCGCAGCTTCTGGTCCTGGGTCGCGATCCCCACCGGGCAGGTGTTGAGATGGCATTGCCGCGCCATCACGCAGCCCAGCGCCAGCAGGGCGGCGGTCCCAAAGCCAAATTCCTCCGCGCCCAGCAGCGCAGCGATGATCACGTCGCGCCCAAACTTGAATCCGCCATCCACCCGCAGCCGCACCCGCTGGCGCAGCCCCGCTTTCACCAGCGCCGAGTGGGCATCGCGCAATCCCACCTCCCAGGGCAGGCCCGTGTTCTTGATGGAAGTGATGGGCGAGGCCCCCGTGCCGCCGTCATGGCCGCTGATGGTGATGACATCCGCTCCCGCCTTGGCCACGCCGGTCGCGATAATACCCACGCCGGCGCTGGCCACCAGCTTGACCCCGATCCGCGCCCGGGGATTGATCGCCCGCAGGTCATAGATGAGCTGCGCCAGATCTTCAATGCTGTAGATGTCGTGATGCGGCGGCGGAGAAATCAGCATCATGCCGGGCACGGCGTGCCGCAAGCGCGCGATATACACGCTCACCTTGCTCGCCGGCAGTTGCCCGCCCTCGCCGGGCTTGGCTCCCTGCGCAATCTTGATCTCCAGTTCGTCGGCATGGACCAGGTACTCCGCCGTGACTCCGAAGCGCGCCGACGCCACCTGCTTCACCCGGTTGTTGGCTTCCGAACCCTCTCCGTATACCTCGGGGTCTTCCCCGCCCTCGCCGGTGTTGCTGCGTCCGCCCAGCCGGTTCATGGCGATCGCCAGCGTGCGATGCGTCTCGGGCGACACCGCGCCCAGCGACATCGCCTGCGTGCTGAAACGGCTGAGCACGGAAGCCTCCGTCTCCACCTCCTCCAGCGCCAGGCGCCGGCCCGGAACCAGTTCCAGCAGGTCGCGAATGGCCACCGGTTGCCGCAGTTCACCCAACTCCAGGAAAGCGCGGTGATTTTCCTCCGTGGGCGACTTGATGTAGCGATGCAGGCGCCGCACCAGTTCCGGCGAAGTAGCGTGCAGCTCGCCATTGTGGCGGAAGCGGTAAAGTCCGTTATCCTGCATGTGAGCCATGGGAGCGGCATAGGCCGCGGCATGGCGGTCCAGGCAGTCCTGCAGAAGGCCGGTCAGGCTCTTGCCCGCCAGAACGCAACTGGCGTCTTCGAAAAACTCGGCGCAGACCTCGGGATCAATGCCGATGATCTCGAACAAATGGCTGTTGCGGTAGCTCGCCAGGGTCGAAATACCCATGCGCGCCATCGCTTTGCGCAGGCCCTTCTCGACCGCTGCTCGATAACTGGTGGCGCCGTCCGGGCGCAGCTCTTCCGCCTGCTCCAGGGCAAGATAGGGATGCACGGCGCTGGCGCCCGCCGCGACCAGCAATGCAATATGGTGGATGTCGATCACCTGCCCGGTCTCGATGATCAGCGGAACGTCGTGGGCTCCTGCTTCCACTAATACTTTCCATGCCGCCGCCAGTGCCAGCAGCGCGGGCAGTGCCGCACGCCCGGGACCGGCGTTACGATCCGTCAGCAGGATGCACCCGGGCTTCTTGGCGGCCGCAGTCCTGGTTCTTTGTTGCAGCCGGGCCAGTGCGGCCCTTGCGCCTTCGATTCCCTTCCCCGCCGGGAAAGTGAAAGCGATGCGGGTGGGAGCGCCGATTTCCTTCAACAGCGCCTGCATCTGGCCGCCGTCCAGCAGCGGAGAGTTGATCGCGGCCTGGCCCAGAAACACCTTCAGCGACATCACGTGCGTCTCCCGCATGGAGTCGATGGGTGGGTTCGTGACCTGCGCGAATCTCTGCTTGCAGTAATCCCAAAGCGGGCGCCGCTGAGCCGAGAGCGAAGCCGGAGGTGCGTCATCGCCCATGCTCCACACCGCTTCCTGGCCAAGTTCCACCAGCGGCTGGAAGAGCAGGCGGTACTGATCGTCGCTCCAGCCCAGCGCCGCCATCGCCTGTTTGGGCTCCCGTGTCCGTTTGACGACCGCCTGGCTGGTGGGAGCCACCACCACTGGATTCGCCGACACTGTCTTGCGAATGCCCTCCCGCAAATGCAACGACTCCATCGGGCGGACAAACTGGCCGCTGGCAGGATTGGCTAGCAGGAGTTCTCCCGGTCCCAGGCGCTGCCGCTCGACCACCTCTTTGCCCTGCAAGTCGGCGATGCCCACTTCGGAGCCGACGATCAGCAGTCCATCGCCGGTCAGGGTGTAGCGCAGCGGCCGCAGTCCGTTGCGGTCGAGCTTGGCGCCGACGGTGCAGCCGTCGGTGAACACCATCGCCGCCGGGCCGTCCCAGGGCTCCTGGCGGCGGGCACAATCCTCCAGAAAGCCGCGCAGCTCCGGCGCCGCCTCGGGCGAACGTTCCCAGGCGGGGGGAACCATGGCGAGCATGGCTTCCGCCGGGCTGTAGCCCTGGCGCAGAAACAGCTCCAGGCCGTTGTCGAAGCTGGCGGAGTCGCTGACTCTCGGCTCGAGCAACTGAATGTGGTCCGGCAGGCGCAGCTTGCGGCGAAGCGCTCCCGCCCGGGCCCGCAGCCAGCGGCGATTTCCGCTGATGGTGTTAATTTCGCCGTTGTGCGCCACAAAGCGGAAGGGCTGCGCCAGCGACCAGCTGGGCTGGGTGTTGGTCGAATATCTCTGGTGGAAAATGGCGAAGGGACTCTCGAAATCGGGGTCGCGCAGGTCGGGATAGAACGCCGGCAGTTGCGACGGCGTCAACAACCCCTTGTAGACGACGGTGCGCGAGGAAAGAGAACAGAAGTAGGTTCCTGCGGGCGCAGCCGCTTCCGCCTGCTTGCGCAAGCGAAACAACAGCCACTCCAAATCGCGAGTCCGGCCCGCGGCGGCAAAATAACATTGCTCGATGGTGGGCAGCGCTTCGTAAGCCCGCGGCCCTGCGACTTCCGGGTTGACCGGCACCGCCCTCCAGCCCAGGCAGCGCAGGCCGCTGTTCTCAGCCTGAGCCGTGATGGCAGCGCGCGCCGCCTCTTCCCTGCCCGGCGGCAGGAAAACCATGCCCAGTCCGAACTGCGTGGCAGTGGGCAGTTCGATCCCTGCCTGAGCCGCATTCCTGCGGACCATTTTCTCCGGAATGCGCGTGAGCAGGCCGGCGCCGTCACCGCTGCGGCCGTCGGCGTCTACACCTCCGCGATGGGCCAGCCGCAACAGCGCCTCCAGAGCGCGCTCCACGATTTCGTGCGAAGCTCCGCCTCCGATCCGGGCGACCAGGCCGACACCGCAGGCGTCGTGGTCCGCGATGAAGTGACTCGGGTTCATCTTCTATCTTGTGTAGCGCCAACGCTGCAGGGAAGTACAATCGAGAATTTCGATGAGCCCGATGGATTTTTTGGGGCGGATG
>CAYOZX010000106.1:0-11016 GCA_964408515.1 uncultured Acidobacteriaceae bacterium
GCGGGGGGGTGGTGATGGCAAGAAGGGTGGTGGAACCCAACGCTGGGGCCGGGTCCAAGCGACCGGGTCGCAACCAGAACTTTCACTTCGCCGTTCTTCAACCGGGGTTCGGCATTGAGACGCAACTTGCGGGAGAGGGAACCGTGATGGGCCGCGATTGCTTCCTCGCCCAATCGTTCGGCAAGGTTGAACGCGATTCGCTCGGTCATCTTGCGAGTGTTGACGAAGACCAGCGTGGAGCGATGTTCATTGATCAGCGCAGCGATGCGGTCGTAGATCTCGTCCCACATCTCGTTCGAGGCCACTGGGCCCAGCGGAATCCCGGGGACCTCGACGGCGATATCCATCTGGCGCTTGTGGCCGATGTTGACGATGTATGGTTCGGGCCGGCCGGCGCCGGTGAGGAATCGGGCGACCTCTTCGATCGGCTTCTGCGTTGCGGAAAGGCCGATGCGCGTAGGAGGTTTGCGACCAGCAGCTTCGAGCAAGACTTCGAGCCGCTCGAGTGAGAGCGTGAGATGCGCGCCGCGCTTGTCGTCGGCGACGGCGTGGATCTCGTCGACGATCACCGTCTCGATATGGCGCAGGATCTTGCGACTACCCTCAGCGGTCAGCAGGATGTAGAGCGACTCGGGCGTCGTCACCAGGATGTGCGGCGGCCGCTTCAGCATCGCCCGGCGCTCATGCATCAGCGTGTCCCCGGTGCGGACTGCGGTGCGAATGTCGGACATCAGCAGGCCACGTTCCCCCGCCATCCGGATAATCTCGCCCAGCGGCACTTCCAGATTTTTCTGGATGTCGTTCCCCAGCGCTTTCAAAGGAGAAACGTAGAGAACCTCAGTCCGGTCATAGAGCTCGCCTGACAGCGCCTTGCGTACCAGGCGGTCGATGCAGGCGAGAAACGCGGCCAGAGTCTTGCCCGACCCCGTCGGGGCCGAGATCAAAGTGGTGCGCCCCGCCAGAATGTGCGGCCAGCCCTGCTCCTGGGGCTCGGTGGGCGTACCAAAGCGCCGGAGAAACCACTCCCCTACCAGAGGATGAGCCCATTCAAGAGAGGGACTAGGACGAAAAAGCATCGGGTTCATTCTATCCACGGGAGAGAGGTTTCGCAAAATATTCGCCCACACAGCCGATTTATGGCTTCTCGTGGCAAAGGCCGGAGACCCTCGCTCGTGAGCTCGTAATTCCCCTTGACGTCCATGAAGACTTACGGCATTATGAGCGCCTTCCCTCTGACTCGAGTCCTGGTCGCTACTAATTCACATTGAGGAAGTGTGTATGAATGCGATGTCGCGTGTCGCCGCTCGCCTTTTGCTTGTTTCTGCGCTATGCATAGCACCACCTACGTTGCTTGGGGCTCTCGATGGCCCTAGTGCAGAGGATTCTTCGGCGGCTGAGTCTCCGCCTGCGCTATACGCGCTGTGGAGCGTGGAGACTAAGCAGACCGTCCACGACAACTTTGGCCACCATATCGCAAATCGTTTTTACGTCGTGGAACTTCTGCTGAACAATCAACTTGACCAACAGGTAATTATTACCGGCGTGGGCTTCAACACCACTCGGAAGGATGAAGAGGGTAAGACGGTCTCGATTGCCGCAGCAGACCCGCAGGCCATTCGGGGCATTCTCTTAAAGAAGAACCAGGTCGGCGGCGGAGCGGTATTCAAACATGCGGTCGCGGCAACTGGTCTTCTCCTGACAGGTGCGAGCGGTTTCTTCAAAGCCGCGGGAGCCGCCGCCACCTACAATCGCTCCATCAACATCTTCAATGATCCTTTCCAAAAGGGCATTGAGCTGGTAATGCCCAATACCATCATCGGGTATCTCGAGACCCTGAATCAGGACATTTACAAGACGGGTCTGGTGCTAAAGCAGGGATCGACGGGCTATTTGCGCGTATTCGTGGATAAAAACAACATATTCCCGCCTTCAATTTTGAAGACGATGACCGACCAGCAGAAGAAGGAACTGTATGACCCGAGAGAACCCCTAAAAGTGAAGGAGATTCTGCACCAGATAGAACTTCAGGGCCAGCAAATTGCTAAGGCGGAGAGCAGAACATTCCACCCGACAAGTGCTCCTTCTCCGTAAATCGGGAACGATTCTGTACATCATCGCGCCCGGGGTGGACGGCGAGCTCAGAGCGCGACCCTTGAGCGCCGGGCCAAGATGCTAGAATCCCCGCACGATGCCCAGACAGCCTTCCCCCAAGCAGCGAGCGAAGAAAATCAAACTGATTCTGTTCGATGTCGACGGCGTCTTTACCGACAACAAGATCTACCTGCTTCCCGTCGCTGCCGGAAACCAGTTCTCGGAAAGCCTCGTGGCGGAAGCCAAGGGTTTCAGTGCGCACGATGGTGCAGGCATCTCGCTGGCTCATCTCGGCGGCCTGAAGACCGGAATCATCACCCGCCGCCACTCTGAAACCGTTGCCCTCCGCGCTCGCGATCTCAAGCTGGACTGCGTTCACCAGGGGGTCAGGGACAAGCTAGGGGTCTTTCGCGAAATTCTTACCCAGGAAGGACTTACTCCCGATCAAGCCGCTTTTGTCGGCGATGACGTGATCGACCTTCCGGTAATGCGGAATTGCGGTCTCGCGATGGCCGTATCCAAGGCCCGCCCCGAAGTGAAACACCAGGCCCACTACATCACGCCCAACGGGGGCGGCGAAGGCGCCGCACGCGATGCCATCGAGTACATCCTGAAGGCGCAAGGGAAGTGGAAAAAGGCGCTGCGCGACTACATCGGTCCGGAAGAATAGGGCCACAGAAAAATACGCGCCCCGAAGGGCGGAATCTCTTACCGACCCTCGCTGCGGCGGGTCCATGCCTAAGTGCAAATTGCTAAGTGCTTGTTTATGTTGAGATTGTTTGCAGAAGCCGGTGATCGCAAATAACAAACCCACCGGCCGTCTGCTTGGGGCGTGCTCGGGTCGACGACCGATGGGCTATGTTTTCTCCTTACTCACCCTGTTGTTTTCAGGAGTAATTAACCGTCTAAACCCATGTCCGTCAAAAAGTTTCGCGCGGTTTTGTAAATATTTGTAATGTTCCGTTCCTATTCCTGAACTCCGGTGGGAATCGCCATCGGCCGGGCCGACATGAGGGCTGTGAAGCGTGGATCCTTGCGCAGAGTGGCGAATTCTGCGTCCTTGTACACGTCGTCGATCCCCTTGTACCCCTCTTCCATCGCCCGCTTCAGATATTGCAGGGACCGATCCGCCACCCCGCCCTTGGCATACAGCTTTGCCAAGACATAGTAGAAATGCGCCCGGTCACCGGGTGACGACAT
This sequence comes from uncultured Acidobacteriaceae bacterium, assembly GCA_964408515.1. Classification (GTDB taxonomy): domain Bacteria; phylum Acidobacteriota; class Terriglobia; order Terriglobales; family Acidobacteriaceae; genus CAYOZX01. The sequence continues at coordinate 3,292 of CAYOZX010000106.1, forward strand.
CTGGGCCAACACGCCGTTGTGCGAAGTGCGGTCGAAAATCTCGGGATCCAGCGTCAAAGCCTGGTTGTAGGCCAGGCTGGCCTTTTCATATTCTTTCTTGGAAAAGTATGCTGCTCCCAAGTTGCTGAAAAAAGAGGCGGAGTCCGCCCGAAGCTTGATCGCGGCCTCGTACTGCCTGACCGCTTTTCCGTATCTTTTCTGCAGGTAGTAGATCACCCCCAGGTTGTTGTAAGCGTCGGCGAACTGGCGGTCGTTCTTGATGGCACGATCAAAATCCCTGCGCGCCTCGGAAAACCGTGCCATTTGCAGTTCGGTAATGCCGATCTTGTTGAAAACCTTGGCGTTGCTGGAATCCTTGGCCAGTGCCGCGCGGTAGTAGTCAAGCGCGTCGAGGTAGGATTTTTCCGCGCGCAAGGCATCCCCGCGCCGCTCCAGCTCGGCTGCGGTGGCAGAGTCGGCAGGAGATTCGGCACGGCGGAACGGCGGCGGCGTTACCTGAAGCTCTGTGGATCGTGACTGCGCAACCAGAAGGGAAGAACAACAAGTGACTGCAATCAGAAAGTGAAGCAGAGTTCGACGAACCATAAGTCGACCTCCTGAGGCGCCAGTCAGCCGAGCCCTGACAACTTCTACTGCGGGCCGTTCCCGCTACTGTCGGGCGTTTTGGCCGGCGGTGGGTTAGACGATTTTTCCTCTTTAAAGATACCCGCAATCCTGCCGAACAACCCCTTTTTCTTTTTGGCGGAATCATCTTGCGCGTTGGCGCTGGACTCTGCCTGGCCCGCCTCGGTCCCCGCCGGTGGAGGCGGCAGAGCTTTTTCGCCGCCCAGGCCGAAAACGCGGGAGAAAAAGCCGCGCATGCCCAGACTCTGATCGCAAGTCTGGTTGGGCTCGGTGCCGGCGATGAAAGCGGCGTTGTAGGTCTCCGGGCACGCCGGGGTGGCGAGCAGATTCGTGGTCTTATCGAGCTGCACATCCACCACTCCCGAAGGCTGGCCGAATTCCCGCATGTCGGAATACTCGGGCAGCGAAGCGGCCTTTTTCATGAACTCGGCCCAAATCGGAGCGGCAGTCTGAGCGCCGCTCAGGCGGAGATCGCTGTAGTCGTCATACCCGACCCACACAATGCACAGCAGATTGGTGGTATAGCCGGCAAACCAGCCGTCATGGGAACTTCCTGTTTTCCCGGCCGCGGGGGCGTTGAATCCGCGCGCCCGCACCGGAAAGGCGGTCCCGAAGTTCATCACGCCTTCCATCATGGTGGTCATCAGGTAAGCTACGCGAGGGTCGAGCACCGGCCGCTGCTCCACCTTGAAATCCAGAATGACGTCGCCGTTCGCATTGCGGACAGAGTTGACCACCGTGGGCGAAATGCGCACTCCGGCGTTAGCGAACACGGTGTAGGCGGCCGCCATGTCCATCGCGGTGGCGTCGTACGCGCCCAAGGCCATGGCCGGAGTCGCTTTCACCGAGGCAATCCCGGCTGATCTTGCCAGGTCCGCCACTTTGTCATAGCCCACTTCTTCCGCCAGCTTGACGGTGGCGTTGTTGAGCGACAAGGCAAGCGCGTAACGCGCGGTCACCGCCCCGTGGTATTCCTCCTTGTAGTTGCGCGGCTCGTAAATCTGGTCTCCGTAAGCAAAGGTGCTGGGCTCATCCTGCACCATCGACGCGGGTGTGAATACCGGATTGGCCCCGTCCAAGGCCGTGTTCATGGCTGCCGCGTAGACGAAAGGCTTGAAGATCGATCCCGTAGGACGCTTCGCCACGGCGTGGTTCAGCTGGCTAAAGGCGTAATTACGGCCCCCCACCAGCGCCAATACCTCGCCGGTATGAGGATCCATGGCCACCAGCGCGACCTGAGCTTGGGGGCCGGGCTGGACCGTGGTCTCGAACTTGTTCTTTCCCACCTTAACCCGCCGGGTGCGCAGCTTGGTCACCTGCTCGTCCACCAGCTTCATTCCGCCTTCGACTGCCGTAGCCGCGGCCTGCTGCAGCTTGGGATTCAGCGTGGTGTAGACGCGGTAGCCCTGATCGTTCATCTGGCGCTCGTCCAGCTTGCTGATCAGTGTTTCCCGCAGCAGATCGACGAAATAGGGGGCGTCACTGGCCTCGACGTTGGGCGGAGCCAGTTTCAACTGCGTGGCCTTGGCCCTCTCGGCGTCGGCACGGGAGAGGGCATGAGTTTCGACCATGCCGTCCAGCACCAGGTTGCGCCGCTCCAGCGCCCGCTCGGGATGACGGTAGGGCGAGAGATAGCTCGGGGCCTGAATGATACCCGCGATCAGCGCCGCCTCGGCCGGGGTCAGATCCTTCAAATCCTTGTTGAAGTAGGCCCTGGCCGCCTGGGCCACCCCACTGATGGTAAAAGACCCGCGCTGCCCCAGATCCACTCGATTGGCGTAGAACTCGAAAATCTGCTGCTTGCTGAACTTCTGCTCCATCTCCATCGCAATCAGCATCTCTGCGAGTTTGCGCTTGACGGTTTTCTCGTAGTGCCCGGCTTTCTCCGGAGTCATGAAGAAGGCTCGGGAGAGCTGCATGGTGATCGTCGAACCGCCCTGTTCATGCCGCCCGCGGGTGATGTCCACCCAGGTGGCCTCCGCCAGGCGCAGGAAATTCACGCCGCCGTGCTGGAAGAAACGCCGGTCCTCGATGGCCAGGACCGCGTCCACCAGCAGCTTGGGGATGTCCTCGTATTTGACCAGCTGGCGCTTGGAACGCTGTTCGGCGTCGAAGAGCGAGGTAAGCATCGCCGGCTCAAGCTCGTAAGCCGCCAGATCCGCCCCCTGGCTGCGGATGCTCTCCACTTTCCCGCCGCGCACCCCGATCACAGCCGATTCCGGACTGTGATAGGACTCCGGTCCGGGCTTGATCTCAATCCCGCTGCCCGCCAGATGGTAGGAGCCCAACGGAGAATAGCCGCCGCCCTGATCGGTATAGCCGGCACGGCGAAGTTCGGCGGCGATCTCCTTGGGTTCGATCTTTTCTCCCACCCGGACGGTATGCGGGATGGCATAGATTCGCGCCGAATCGCTGAACACCGTGCCCCTGAAGCGCTCATCGATCATCCAGCCGAACTTGACGTAGTAGTAGGTAAACACGCCCGCGCCGACAGTCGCGATGAGCACAAACGCAAGCAGGGCCGCCCCCAGCACGGGGTCGCGGGGAAGGGGCCATCGGCCGGATTCGCCTTTCGCCTGGCGGTTCGAAATCTTGAGTCTAATGGCCACAGTTAGGACGCGGGGGCTTGCCTCTCCTGACTTAGACGGCGGACAGCGTACATACAGTTATCCGGGAGGAGAATCTCCTCGTTTGCGCGAAGACTATCCACCCTACCTCGGGACGCGGCGGTAAACCATTTTAGCGCTATTGGACCCCGCCGGGGCCCGTCGAATGGTTGCCAAAGCGGTACTCCAGGCCATGCCCGCCGGGTCAACCCCTGCACGGCTGGCTCGAGAACCTGACGCCGCGACAGCATACGCCGCCACAGTCATCCCGGCCTGTGTCCGCTGCTAGTTTGTTGGCGCGAAGGGCACAAAGCTGTCGCCGACACTTAAATCGGTGACGGTGTGCGCCAGGCCGCCGGTCGCCGTGTCGGTGTCGAGCACGCTGAAGGCGGCGCCGTTGTCGTTGGCGCAAAAAGCAGACGAACCCCCCTGGTCCCACTTGCAGTCGGCCACAATCGGCACGGTGGTGAAGGGCGAACCGCTCAGGGCTGTGAGCGCACCGCTGGCGGGATTCAGTTGAAAGCCCTCGATCGCAGCAACATTGCCGTTGGAATCTTCCCCGAAGCTGTAGACGAACTGGTTGCCGGGATGGACGCGCACATTGAATACCCGGACCGCGGTGGTGGCAAAGGGCGATCCCGACACGGGCGCCAGGGCGCCGGTGGTGTCGATGGAGAAGACGAACAGGCTGTTTTCTCCGAACACGCCGCTGTTGCCAATTGCGAACTTGCCGCTGTTATCCGTACGGACTCCCGCCACCCCTAGAGCGAAGGGACTTCCCGGGACGGGGGAGAGCGCACCGTTGTTCTGATCAATGGAGAAGGCGTGGATCGGCAGGAATGGAGATCCCTGTCCGACATAGAGAAATTTGCCGGCGCCATCTACTGCCAGAATATGCGCGAAATCCAGATTGAAGGCGGAAAACGGTGAGCCGGGAGCGGCCACCAGGGCTCCCGTGGTGGAATTGATCTGGAACACAGAGATCTGGCCGGTGTTTTCGCCACCGACGAAGAGAAACCGTCCGGCGGGGTCGCTGATGACAGAATCGGCGGCGCTCGAAGCAAACGGGCTGCCGGCCACCGCGGTCAGGGCGCCGCTGCTGTGATCGGTGCTGAAGGCCTGCACGGTGAGCGAATCACTTTGCGGCAGGTAAAGGAATGTCTTGTTCACGATTACCATGTCACTGCCCGCGCTGCTCGGCAGAGCAGGCGGAGTGAAGGGCGAAAGGGCGGCAAAAACCTTAGTCGTGCTGAGGCTGGCGGCGAGCATTTCATTGGTGCCCAGATAGTAGAGGAAGGCGGCACTGGCCCCGTTGCCGCCGCCGTTGCCTGGGCCGCAAATAGTGCCCGGCTGGTGCACGCTCCCGGACCCTCCCCCGCTGGAGGAGTTGTTGATGGACGTGTTGGGGCACCCGCCCCCGCAGCCTGCCCAATTCAGGACCGCTGCCATCGCCCATACCAGAAACAGGACTCGTTTCGCCACGTTCATCACATCCTCCACATAGTCCAGGATGCCGCCTGCTGCGGAAATACATACCGATCTCGCCTGCGGCCGTTGGTTTGCGCCTCGACGCCACACTGCGTGCCCCGCGCGCACTGCGGAGCACGATTCCCAGATGCTAGGCAATGGCCTGAACGGGAAACAAGGTTACATAAGTAAGAAGGTTGCTACTCCGGGTTCCAACACAATGATGCGCCATTCGGGTAAGGCGGGAAAGGCCGAATCTCTAGAAGACGCTCTTGTTGCGGGTAGAAGGATTGAAGGTCAGATCCAGGGGATATGCGGGCAGGTTGACATGTACGACGTAAGGAGCGTCGATGCTGACGGAACCGGCATTCTGCGGCCCGGTGCGCACAACCTTGATGCTCTCCTTGGCGATGGGAATGTCTAGCTGTTGCGCCTTCTTGAAGACGGATTCGCGAATCTCCTCTTCCGACTTGGTGCTGTAGGTATTCATCTGGGCTTCGGTCCGCAGCACGTCCTCAAACTGGTATTCGTTGAAATAGGGGGGCGCAAGCACGACCAGCAAATACACCACCACAACGATCAGCATCAGCCCGCCCACCATTTTGAAGCTACCCATGACGCACTCCGCAGAACGGCGCGCGCCGGGAACCCCGCTCAGCGCGCAGGCCGCAGATTTGCTGCAAAATATTCGGTTATGGCCGCGATGCTAGCATCCTCGACCTGGCGTGTCGAGCGCCGAACGACTTCGACAGTGCCTTCAGTAACCTTCTTTCCGACCGTCACACGAAAGGGAATGCCCACCAGGTCAGCATCCTTGAACTTGACCCCTGGTCTTTCGTCCCTGTCGTCCAGTAACACGTCAAAGCCAGCCGCCTCGAGCCTTTGGGCGACATCTTCTGCGGTCTGGCGGAGCTTTTCATCCCCGACATTGGTCGGGGTTATCACAATCTCAAAGGGCGCAATCTGGGGCGGCAGCCAGAAGCCGTTCTCGTCGTTCCCCTGCTCCACCGAAGCGGTCAGGATGCGCTCGATCCCGATCCCGTAGCTGCCCATGATGGGAGTGACCTCCTTGCCATTCTTGTCGAGGACGCGAGCGCCCATCGATTGGGAATATTTGTAACCCAGCTTGAAGATGTGGCCGACTTCGACGGCGGTGTCGATACGCAGCGGCGCGCCGCACTTGGGGCAGCCTTCTCCGGCGGTGACGCTGCGCAGGTCGGCGTAAGCGGTCGGCTGGAAGGTGACGCCCGGGGTGATGTTCTTGACGTGGTAGTCCTCTCTGTTCGCGCCCGAGATCAGGTTCTTACGGCCTTCGAGGGCCTTGTCCACCAGCAACACGGGACGGTCGGTGTCAGTGAGATCTTTGGCCCAGTCGATGCCGACCGGCCCGAGGAATCCAGCGGGCGAGCCGAACAGCTGGCGAATCTCGTCTTCCTGCATGGGCCGGGCGGCCTCGCCGCTGAGCGCGGCCGACAGCTTGGTGTCATGCATCTGCTGGTCGCCGCGCATGAGCACGACTACCGCGCGCGTTTTCGGCTTTCCGGCCTTCGGATCAGTCTCCTCCAGCATCAATGCCAGGGTCTTGATCTTGTTCTTGGGTGACACGCCAAGAAATTTCGCGACATCCTCGATCGTCTTCATCCCCGGCGTGTGCACTTCGAGCGGCTTGCCATCGCCTTCCACCTTGAGGTCTTCGACCGGATCGAGCTTCGACGTGGCCTTTTCCAGATTGGCGGCGTAATCGCACTTTTCGCAGCTTACGATCTGGTCTTCGCCCGCCGGCGTGCGCACCATGAATTCATGCGACTGCGATCCGCCCATGGCGCCCGAGTCGGCTTAGACCACCATGTATTTCAACCCGCAGCGGTCGAAGATGCGGCAGTAGGCGTCATAGTGCTTCCGGTAGGAAACGTCCAGGCCAGCGGCATCGATGTCGAAGGAGTACGAATCTTTCATGATGAACTGGCGCACCCGCAGCAGGCCGGACTTGGGACGGGCTTCGTCGCGGAACTTGGTCTGAATCTGATACCAGATCTGCGGTAACTGCTTATAACTGCGCAGCTCCTTGCGGGCGATTTCGGTCATGACCTCTTCGTGGGTCATGGCCAGGCACAGATCGGCGCCCTTGCGGTCCTTGAGGCGAAACATGTGGTCGCCCATGAGCGCCCAGCGCCCACTGGACTCCCACAAGTCGCGCGGGTTCAGCGCCGGCAGGTAATACTCCTGGCCGATCTTGTCCATCTCCTCCCGGACGATGGCCTGGATCTTGTTGAAGGAGCGCTGTCCGAGGAAGAGATAGGAGTAGATCCCGGCGGCCAGTTGCCGTATGTAGCCGGCTCGCACCAGGAACTTATGGCTGGCGACCTCGGCGTCGGCTGGGGCTTCGCGCAGAGTAGGGATGAAGAGCTGTGACCAGTGGCGCATGGTGGACTGGGAATTGGCTATTGTACGGGAGTAGTGGCGCCTTCGCGAATGGGGCAAAGCGACAAGCTTACCAAGAAGGGCAGGGATGGTTAGGCAATCCTGCCCTCCCGTTCAGACCTGGGAGAGTCCAAGTTCTCAGACTCCACCGGAGGTTTACAGGCAAGCCGGCGGGTGGCCTTCTTGGACAGTAGTGTCATTTCTATCTCCCTTGCCGGTGTCGCCCATCCGCGAACGCGCAGCTCGACATGATTTTGCCGAGGATGCTGACGCTCACCGATTCATTCTCCATGGCCCAAAGCTGATTGGGGCCTTGGGGGTTGTTTGACAGCAGTTTCATCTGTTCTCAAAACATAATTACAGTTAATATGTTACAATACATCTCTGGAGCCAATATGCAGGTTGCCGTACCGGTAAAGGGGAAGGTCAAGGTGGCTGACGAAGTCTGGATTGCGACCGCGCTGCTCCACAAAGAGCACCCGGCTCGACGCGACTTTTCCATCGATGAAATCGTTGGACGGGTGAAGCGCGAGCGGTTGGGCAAGTTCGGTAGGAGCGCTTACGTTCACGCGGTTCAGCACTGCGTGGCAAATCGGGTCCCGAACTC
>CAYOZX010000107.1:0-10968 GCA_964408515.1 uncultured Acidobacteriaceae bacterium
TGAAACACGGCGCGAAAAAACCCGGCGGCCGCTCCGATGCCGGGGGGGACGGGCAGTTCAGGGCGCGAGCCGGAATCAGGGCCAGAGTGTACCGGCCGCTGCCTTCCGGACCGGCCAGGATAACCGCCTGGGGAAGCCGGTCCCGGGCCAGCATCTCACGCAGGCGGTGGACGACTGCGGAATTCCCGTGAAAATCGTTGAACATAGCTGTCAGTTTTTCGGCCCTCAACTCCAGGTTCTCAGTCTCAGCCCCTCAAGCCGTCTTTGCCGCCAACCGCAGCTTACGGCGCACGACCTCCACGATTTGCGCATGGGTTTGCTGTGCGGTGCCGCGCGCGTCCACGACGGCGACTCGTAAAGGTTCGCGGGCGGCGATGGCCATGTAGGCGCTGCGCACCCGGCCAAAGAAAGCGCGGCTTTCCTGCTCAAATCGGTTCTCGTCGTTGTTCTTGCCGCGCCCGTCCTTCGCGCTGTGGGCTTTGTTGCGGCGGCGGGCGCGCTCCACGCTGGCGGCCACGTCGGAATCCATCAAGATGGTCAGATCCGGCTGCAGGTCGCCGCACAAGACCCGATGCAGCATCAGAACCGGCTGGCTGCCCAGCTTGCGGCCGCCGCCCTGGTAGGCCTCGGTGGAGTCGGTGAAGCGGTCGCAGAGCACGATGCTCCCGGCCGCCAGAGCCGGCTGGATCACTTCGGCTATGTGCTGGGCGCGGGCGGCGAACATCAGCGCCAGCTCGGCCATCGGAGAAACACTCTCGCTCGAGCTATCGAGCAGCATTTTCCGGATCTTCTCGCCGCTCGGGGTGCCACCGGGCTCGCGCGTGACGACCACAGCCAGTCCCTGGCGCCGAAGAACTTCGGCGAGTTTACTGAGCTGAGTGCTCTTACCGCTGCCGTCCAGTCCTTCGAAGGTAATGAAGCGGCCGTGATGGGCGTGGGAAGACACGCCGAAAATCATAAATCAGCAGCCGGTATTTGGCACTTGGCAGGGGTGCGGGCGGCTTCCATCGAGGAATACAAGAAATCACATGGGCTGTTATATTCCTCTGTCTTGCGTTTAAAGAGAAAGCGAGGTCAAGTGAGCAAGTCTGCAGCAGTGGCGAGTTTCTGGATACTTCTGGCTGTTTCTCCGCTTCTAGCCGCGAGCGGCACCGCGCCGCGCGTCAGCATCTTCGTCGATGCTGCAGAAGCGCCACGCAAGATTTTTCACGCTCGCATGACAATTCCTGCCAAGCCAGGAACGCTAACGCTTTACTATCCGAAATGGATTCCGGGCGAGCACGGGCCTACCGGCCCGATCCAGGACCTCGCCGGGCTCAGGTTCACAGCCGGTGGACAAACCCTCTCCTGGCGGCGCGATCTCCTGGATGGCTGGACGTTCCAAGTGGAAGTGCCCGCCGGGGTCGACAGTGTAGAGGCGTCGCTGGATTTCATTTCGCCCGCGAGCGCAGAGGGCAAGTACACGGCTGGCGCTACCGCCACCGACCGCATGGCCGTGATTAACTGGAACACGCTGCTTCTGTACCCGGAAGGAGGGACGTCGGACGACCTGAGCTACGAGGCCCGCCTGCGCCTGCCTTCAGGATGGAAATTTGCAACCTCTCTATCCATAGCATCGCAGTCCGGCGCTGAGATCAGGTTTTCACCCGTTTCCCTGACCATGCTGGTGGATGCGCCGGTCATCGCGGGCGAATTCCTGAAAGCGGTTCCTCTGAATCCGAGACAGACTCCTGCGGTGGAGATGGACATCGCCGCCGACAGCGCCGCGGCCCTCCAGGCCCCGGCTGAGGTATGGGAGCACTACAAGAATCTGGTCAGGCAGGCGGGAGCGCTGTTTGGAGCACAGCACTACCGCCAGTATCACTTCCTGTATGGTTTAAGCGATCACGTCGCTCATTTTGGATTGGAGCATCATGAGTCTAACGACAGCCGGTCGCCGGAGGGAGCTCTGGTCAATGCCGAGAAACGGTTGTTGAGTTCGGGACTCCTCTCCCATGAATATGTGCACTCATGGAACGGGAAATACCGCCGCCCGGCCGACCTGGCCACGCCCGACTACGAAAAGCCCATGCAAACCGATCTGCTATGGGTCTATGAAGGCTTGACGACCTACCTGGGTGAAATCCTCACGGCGCGCAGCGAATTGCGGACTCCGGAAGAGTTCCGGGACTTCCTGGCCTATTCCGCAGCCAGCCTGAACCACCGTTCAGGACGAGCGTGGCGGAACCTGCAGGACACCGCCGACGGTGTGCCCTCCATGCAAGACGCTCCCCATCAGTGGGAGTCGTGGCGCCGGCCCCTCGACTACTACGAAGAGGACGAGTTGAACTGGCTGTGGGTGGACGCCATCATACGGCAGCAGACTCACGGGCAGAAATCGATGGATGACTTCTGCCACATCTTCCATGGACCTCCGTCGGGAGGGCCAGCGGTCAAAACCTATACCTTCGACGATGTGGTGAATACCCTGAACCAGGTAGCGCCCTATGACTGGCGCGGATTCTGGAAGGAACGACTGACGAATCATGGCCCGGGAGCGCCGCTGGGCGGCATCGAGGCGAGCGGCTGGAAGCTGGTCTACGACGAGGTGCGGTCTCCTCTGGTGCTGGCCCATGAAGCTGCCAGGGGCGAAGTAGACGCCGAGTATTCGGTTGGGCTATGGCTGAAAGAAGACGGATCGATCACCGACACGATCGAGGGCATGCCTGCGGCCAAAGCAGGGATCGGGCCGGGCATGAACCTCGTCGCGGTTAATGGAAGAAAGTTCACTAGCCAGGTGCTGCGCGACGCGCTGCGGGGAGGGAAGACGAGTTCCGCCCCGCTCGAGTTGCTGGTCGAAAACACGGGCTACTACAAGACCCTCAAAGTGGATTATCACGGTGGCGAGAAGTATCCGCACCTGGTGCGGGACGAGGCCAAGCCGGATGTGCTGAGCGAGATTTTGAAGCCGCGATGACCCTTGCGGCGTGCACACTCCTGTCTCCCTTTTGACTATGGCGTTCGCGAGATCGTCATATGTCCTCAACGCCGGCAAGCAGGTCGCTCTCGGCTGCCAGGGGTTGAATCTTCGCCGTGGCTGCCAGGTGGAAGAGTTCACGGCGGCCGCGTTTCCGCACGTACTCTTCGAACAAGGACCAGAGGGGTTGTTGGCTCGCGTGCGCGCGGAAGGCTTCAATCTTGGTCTCCAGACGCTCACCGATTTCGATCACCGCCGTGACCGGAGCCAAGGCTACGGGTTCGCGGCCGCTTAGGTGGAAATCGGCGGTCGAATAGTAGAGCTTCTGAACCAGGTGTGGCGTGAGCGCGGCACTGAGCTGATCCGGAAAACGGTTGCTCCTGCCTGCCCAATGGAAGGCGAGGGTGGCGAAGACCGACGCCATGGTGTGATCCGTGTGGCCGGTGGCGCCGCCCGACAGGTCAAAGGTAAGCAGAATGTGGGGACGAAACTGGCGCAGACGAAGGGTCAGGTCCCCCACCACCCGGACTGGGTCTACTCTGTGGAGTTGGCCGTCGGGATAGTCGAGTACGGTGGCGTCCGAGACTTTCAGCATCGCACAAGCGGCCGCGAATTCCTGGCGCCGGATGGCAGCCAGTTCCTGATCGCTCCGCGCTCCCCCGCGGTGAGTCGCGGCCTGTCCCGGTGTGAGGCAAATGATCGACGTCTCCACGCCGCGCTCCTGGTAAAGACGCAACGTTCCGCCAAAGCTGCTGGCTTCGTCATCAGGATGGGCGGTCACCACCATCATGCGCAGCATGGGGGGATTGTACAAGGTGTCGGCAGAGCGAGTGCGGGTCCGCCGCATGAGCCGTACGGCTGCGCTGCCAGGGAACTCAAGGTGGATGGGGACCGCCGCTTACACCGCCTCGTCTTCAACCCCTTCAACTACTTCGCCGGAGACATCCTCCAGCATGAATGCCAGGACATCCTGCGGAACGGGCGCGTTCCACACCGGGGCGAAGGACTGGCGATGCAGCGGAGAGGGGCCATGCTCACGCAAGGCGGCCAGGTGGCGCGGCGTGCTGTAGCCCTTGTTGGAGGCTAATCCGTAGACGGGAAACACGGGATCCCACTCCACGATCATGCGGTCGCGTTCCACCTTGGCCAGGATGGAGGCCGCGGCAATCGAGGCCGACAGCGCATCGCCGTGAATGATGGGCAACTGCGGAAGGTCTGAGTCGAGACGCAACGCGTCCACCAGGAGATGGTCAGGGCCGGGGTGGAGGCGGGAAACGGCCTCGCGCATGGCCAGACGCGAAGCCTGGTAGATGTTGATCTGATCGATCCGGGCCGCATCCACGGCGGCGATGGCCCAGGCTACGGCATGCTCCCGAATTCTTTCTGCCAGCACTGCACGGCGCTCGGCGGGCAGAAGCTTGGAATCGCGCAGTCCTCGGATGCGCCGCTCAGGGTCGAGGATGACCGCGGCCGCTACCACAGGGCCGAAAAGTGAGCCTCGTCCCACTTCATCGACGCCCGCCACTGCCCTGGCCCCGGCCTGCCAAGCCCTTTTTTCGAACCTTAGCGTGCAGCGAAGGCTTTTGAGCAGGCGGAGCTTGGCAGCCGATGGGGACAGCGGCTTTTCAGCAGCGAGTTTCAGCCTCGAGGCCATCAAGGGGAACTCTATCAACATCTTGCCCGTTTCGAACCTGGGCCGCAATTGTGGAAAAACCTTGGCCCAGCCGAATCTGGATGCCATTCCGGGTCGATCTGCCTGAACGTAGACCTAAAGTGCTATTACGACGGTAAATTGACCGCTTTGACCCTGGTTGTTAACTTCGATGGGCCGGGGGAATCCTCCCGGCGGCGAGCCTGGCTTTGACTGACGCGAACTCCAAATTCTCGCACGAGCGCAAGAAGAAACGTGTGCCGGTGGCTCTTCCCATTCGTGTGACCTACTGGGAAGAGGCGCAAAAGCCGGTGATCGAAATTGCCTGCACCTATGATATTTCCCCGCGGGGAGCGCGCGTCACCGGCATGCACCGCGTCAAAGAGAAGGGTGAAATCGTCGCGGTCGAGCGCGGCAAGAACAAGGCTTTTTGCCGGGTGGTGTGGGTCGGAGATCCAGACTCCGAACAGCGCGGTCAGATCGGCATCGAATGCGTGGAGCCGGAGCGCACCCTATGGGAGAGCGAACTACGTGACATGGAAAATGCCTACGATCCCATCGTCGCGGATAAGGCGCTTAAACGGTCTGGTGCTTTCACCCCTCATGAGCGAAGGCGGCGGCGGGAACGCTACGTCCTGGAGGGTGTTGCCGAAGTCATTCCGCAGGAGAAGGGCGGCCATGCTGGGAACGCGAGATTGCAAAACATGTCGGAAATCGGCTGCCTGGTTTCAACTCGACAGCCCCTGCCCATGGGCACCGAAGTGAAGCTTCATTTGAAGGTTGGAGGGTACGACCTGACGCTCAAAGGCCAGGTGCGGCATTGCGACGCTACCAGCGTAGGGATCGAGTTCCGCGAGGTCCGCAAAGGAGATCGCCAGGTCTTGCAATTCCTAATGCGCAAGGTGGCCGACAGGCACTTCGAAGAGACCCTGCGATTTGAGGTCCACCGCTAACCCTGCCACGCGGCAGGCCGCTCCTCACTGACCCGCGACTTCCGCGACTGCCTGCTCCCGATCCACATCCTTCAGCCGGGCCGCTTTGCCCTTCAGATCACGCAAGTAGTACAGCTTGGCTCGGCGGACCTTGGAGGAGCGCAGCAACTCCACCTTGTCGACCACCTTGGAATGAAGTGGAAAAATGCGCTCCACTCCGTGGCCGAAGCTGATCTTGCGCACCGTGAAGCTGGCTTGCGGCCCACGCGTGCGGGCAATGACGACGCCCTCGAAAGCCTGCAGTCGTTCCTTGTCCCCTTCCTTGATCTTGACTTGCACGCGGACGCTGTCGCCGGGCGCGAAATCGGGAATGTCGGTGCGCCGGGTCTTGGCCAGCAGCTTTTCGATAATCGGGTTGGTCATAAGCTGTGCTCCCAGTCAGATTTCTTTGCCCGTGATGCGGGCCAGCAGTGCCTGATCTTCGGCGCTTAAGTGGGCGCCTTCGAGCAGATCAGGCCGGTTGCGCCAGGTCTTCTCCAACGCGCTCAGCCGGCGCCAGCGGCGTATCTGCTCATGGTCGCCCGAAACCAGGACTTCCGGCACTCGCAGGCCACGGAAGTCCGCGGGCCGGGTGTAGTGGGGACAGTCGAGCAATCCCCCCGTGGCGCAGGTCGAAAGCGGACCCTGGTTCGTCGTGCGCGCGGTCGCAGTGCTGAATGACTCCAGCCGCGTGGACTCCTCATTGCCAACCGCGCCGGGAATCAGCCGCGTGACCGCATCCAGAATCACCGCAGCGCCCAATTCGCCGCCGCTCAGAACGTAGTCGCCGATGGAGAGTTCCTGGTCCGCCAGATGCTGCCCTACGCGCTCATCCACACCCTCGTAACGGCCACAGATCAGGATCAACCGCTCCAGAGCCGAGAGCGCAACCGCTGCCGCCTGGTCAAAACGCCGGCCCTGCGCCGAGAGCAGCACCACCGAATGCCCGGCGCAATCCGTCCTGCGCTCCGCCTTTGGCGCGACGTTCAACGTCTCAATACATTCAAAGATCGGTTCCGGCTTCAGGACCATGCCTTCGCCGCCGCCAAACGGGCGGTCATCCACGCTGCGGTGCCGGTCGTGCGCAAATGCCCGCAAATCGTGAACTACGATCTCTACCAAACCGGCTTCGCGCGCCCTGCGGACAATGCCGTAATCCAGCGGTCCGCGAAAAAAATCAGGAAAGATCGTTAGAATGTCGATCTTCATCGCAGACCTGTGTGAAGTCCGGCCCAGACACCCTTCGCCTTACTTCGCGCTCCCCCGGCGGACTGCGCCAAAAACCACCGGGGCCATAAGAGTAGACTGGGATTTACTTACCGCGTCGGCGCGCCTGTTGTTTCTCCTCTGCGCTCAGTGGCGCGTTCACTTCCAGCATGCCCTCCGGCAAAGCCAGCTCAATCCGCTTGCGGGCCAGATCGGTGTTCCGCAGGTAGGCTTCCGCGAAGGGAATTTCGTATTCCTTCCCCTCCGCTCCCTGCGATTCCGCACCGACAATCAGCAACGGCGCTTCTCCGGCGCCGAACTGCACCGCCCGGACGCGCCCGATCTCGCGATCGCGGTCAAACACCGCGCATCCCACAAGATCGCTGACGTAGACCCAACCCGGCCCCAGGGCCGCCCGTTCCCTGACCGGAACCTGCAGCTCGCACCCGACCAGCGCTTCGGCGGCCGGGATCGCGTCCACTCCCGCAAACTTCAGGATGAGATGGCCTTTGTGCGGCCAGAGCTCATCGATCTTCAGCTCGCGGTGCGATCCATCTCCTGCTAACGCCCGCAGGCGCATTCCGGGGCGAAACCTGCCGGGAACATCGCTGTGAATCTCCGCGGCCACTTCACCCCGCCGTCCCTGCGTTTTCAGAACGCGCGCGAGAGTAATAAACTCGTCGGCTATTCCAGAATCTCCAGTGTGTAACGCTTGTGAAACTTCGCCCCGGCGGCCGCCAGCAGCATGCGCATGGCGCGCGCGGTACGGCCCTGCCGGCCGATCACCTTGCCCAGATCACTCTCGGCCACTTCAAGCTCCAGCACCGTGTCGGGGCCTTCCTCGACTTGTTCCACGAACACCTGCTCCGGCGCATCGACCAAGGCCTTGGCGATGTGCTCGATCAAAGCCTGCATATTCCCGGTTGGTTCACTCATGGTGTTGTTCCTTCAGAGCGCTGCAAGCCGGACAGGGCCTGTGGAAGGACTCGCGAATACCTGAGCGGATCAGGCAGCCGGCACCGGGGACGCAGCCGGCCTGGACACCAACTTGCTCACCCGATCCGACAGCTGCGCACCCTTGGACACCCAATATTCGATGCGCTCGCGTTTGAGCTCAACGCTGGCCGGGCTGGTGCGGGGATTATAGGTGCCCACCACCTCCACCGGCCGGCCATTGCGAGCGCGTGTCTTCTCGATCACCACGACGCGATAATGCGGTTGTTTGCGCGCACCCGTGCGCGACAGACGAATCATCAACACAGAGCTTAGGTTCCTTTCCTAATTGCTTCAGGCAGGCTGCGACAAACCATTATTTTTGCATAGCTTACGGGGAATAGCAAGGGGCGGAAGGCCTGCCACGTTGACCCTACCCCGTGTTGTGCAGCCCGGCCGCGATCCCATTAATCGTGGCTCCGAGCGCGTAATCCACGCCTTCCACGTTTCCGCCGGTGCGTTTGCGGCGCAGCAGTTCCACCTGCACCAGGCTCATGGGATCGACGTACGGATTGCGCAACCGGATCGACCGGGCGAGCACCGGATTGCGCTCCAACAGTTCCTTCTGACCGGTAATCAGCAGGATCATGCGCCGCGTGCGTTCGAACTCCTCGACCAGCATCTGCCAGACACGCTCGCGCAAAGCGGCGTCCGTAACCAGTTCTGCGTAAAGGCGCGCGATGGTCAGGTCGGCCTTGGACATGGCCAGTTCCACATTGCGGATCAGATCGGAGAAGAGCGGGAAGCTCTTCAGCATCTCGCGCAGCAGCGACTCATGGGCGGAATCCTGGCCGGCGAATTCTTCCAGAGCGTGGCCTACGCCGAACCAGGCCGGAACGGCGTGGCGGCTCTGCATCCACCCGAACACCCAGGGGATGGCCCGCAGGTCCTCGAGGCGGCGTCCCTCCCCACGGCGCAGCGGACGCGATCCGATGCGAGCCGTCTCAAGCTCGTTCACCGGCGTGGCTTGCTCGAAATATTCGAGCACGTCGGGGTTCTCGGCGATGTGGCGGCGGTAGAAAGAGAACGCTTCCGCAGACATCTGCTCCATAGCCGGTGTCCAGCGCAGGTCGGCGCCCGGCGCGGGGCCGCGCGTTCGTGTCAGGGCTTCCAGGCAGGTGGCGATCATGATTTCCAGGTTCCACTCCGCCAGGGCTGGGTCGGCATATTTCCAGTTCAGTACCTCGCCCTGCTCGGTGAGCCGAATCTCGCCGGAAAAATCGCCCACCGGCTGAGCCAGAATGGCGGCGTGGGTCGGGCCTCCGCCGCGGCCCACCGTACCGCCGCGACCGTGAAAGAGGCGGAGCTTCACGTCACAGGCGCGGGCGGCGCGATGCAGTTCACGGTGTGCTTTGTACAGCTCCCAGAGGCTGGCCAGCATGCCGCCGTCTTTGTTGGAGTCGGAATAGCCCAGCATGACTTCCTGCCAGCGCCCCCAGGAATCGAGCCAGGGCTGGTAGTCTGACGCGCTCCAGATGCGCTCCATGATGCTGGCGGAGGCACGCAGCCCGTCAATAGACTCAAACAGGGGCACCGGCATCAACCCGGGGTCGTCGTCAGAGGCCTCTACCCGCACGCCTCCCATGGCCGCCAGGCGGGTTACGGCGAGCACATCCTCCACCGATTCGACACCGCTGATGATGTAGCTGCGAATGGCAGCGGCAGGAAACGACGTCTTCAGCTGGGCAATCTCGCGGAACACGGCCAGCACATCCTGGGTGGCTGCGGAAAGCCCATGCCATCCTGAGCCGGTTTCAGCCAGCGCCTCAGCGTGGGCGCGGGCATGCTGCCGGATATCGAGCGTCGAAAGATGAAAGCCAAAGGTGCGCGCCGAACGCAAAAGCGCATCGATCGACCTCTTCGCCAGGCGCAGCCCCTGATTGGCAACCAGGCTTTCGCGGATCAGGCAAAGATCGTCCTCGAACTCGGATGCCGAGCGGTAGGATTTCGTGTTGCCTGGATCTTCCCGGCTTTGGCGCACTCGCATCGTCATCAGATGCAGAAGGCGGCGGTAGACTTCCGAGCCGGAAATCCTGATCTGGCGGGCGTATTGTTCGCCCATCATCGCTTCGTAGCGCGCCAGCCGCGAGCGGACCGCTTCAGAGACGCTCACCAGCCGGGAGGAGGCGCTCAACTGGTCCATCAAGTGCTCCTGTTCGGCGATGTAGTGCCCCAGAATGACGTTGCGCGCCCGTTGCAGCGCCTCCCGCGTCGAAGCCGGAGTGACGAACGGATTGCCGTCGCGGTCGCCTCCGATCCACGAGCCAAAGGAGAGCACCACGGGCAGAGTGCGTTCGTCCACCTCAAGCCCGTAAATTTCGCGAAAGGAGTCGGCCAGTTCCTCGTAAACGCGGGGCAGCGCCGCGAACAGCGACATGGAATAGTGATCGAGGCCCATGCGGATTTCGTCGCTGACCAGCGGCTTCTCCAGCCGGACTTCATCAGTCTGCCAGAGGGCTGTGACTTCGGCGAAGATCAACGCTTCGAAATGGGCGGCGTCAGCGTCTGTGAGCGGCAGGCGGTCCAGGCGTTCGAGCTGCTTGGCGATGCGACGGCGCTTGAGCAAAACCGTGCGCCGCGCGACCTCGGTCGGGTGGGCAGTGAAAACCGGTGTGACCCGCACCTTGCCGAGCGCTTCGAGCGCCTGGGGCGCGTCCAGCCCGGCGGCGCACATGCGCCTGAGCGTTCCCCGGAATGAACCTTCCAGAGCGGGCTGCTCGGGATGCAGTTTGGCTGCGCGGCGACGCCGCTTGCGATGGTTGGTTTCTGCCAGGTTGGTCAGCTCGAAATAAATCGCGAATGCCTTGGTGACGCGGTAGGCGTCGTGAATGGAGAACCGGGCGATGATCTCGCGCGCTTCCGCGAGCCTGGAATCTTCCACGGGGACCGACGCGCCGGAGTGCGCCTGCTCGCGGTGCTGAATCAACAGGCGCCGCAGCAGTTCGACCGCGTTCAACAGGTCCTCTCCCGCCTGTTCCACCAGAACGCGGCCCAGAATGGTGCCCAGCGAGCGCACATCGCGACGCAGGGGAAGTTCCTTGACGGGATCGGAAGTGGCGGCCGTCAGCTCCGCGAGCCGGCGGCGCTGGTCGTCAGCACTCCACAGGGGCGCCTCACCCATGCTTCATCATAAATGGAAAACCCGCCGGACGCGGACCGTGGACTGCCGGAGCCGAAAGCGGAAAGCGGAA
>CAYOZX010000108.1:0-706 GCA_964408515.1 uncultured Acidobacteriaceae bacterium
GAACTACGTCAGCTTCCTTCGGCACATTTGCGCCTTTCCTTTATGAAGATTGACGAAGGCGCGCGGCTCTGTGAATCGCTGGCCGCGCTTGCGAACGTTCGGTGGGCCATGCCCAGGCGGACACACACCCGAAGCCGATTGTCCGAGGCTGTGTGCACCGTTTGCTTCCTGATTTCCGCAGGCCGTTCATAAAGCCGGTGACGGCCATGCCGATGGAGGAGGCATGGGCATCAGGTAAGTCATACCTGCGCAGTTGCGACGCGCATGAGAGGCCCGGCGGCAAGAACCGACGCATTTCTCCCTGAGCGAATGGCTGGAGTTGCGATTGTTGAAATTTTCTAACCTTCTTCCCCTGGCCGATTTCATGCCCCATGGTTACTGCTACCAGTGGGACGCTCCGCTGGTCTGGCTACACGTCGTATCTGACAGCCTGATTACGCTCGCCTACTATTGCATTCCAGTGGTTCTGGTCTATTTCGTGCGCAAGCGGCGCGACGTTCCCTTCCATTGGCTGTTTCTGATGTTCGGCAGTTTCATCCTGGCCTGCGGCACAACCCACCTGATGGAGATCTGGAATGTATGGCATGCCAGCTACCTCCTGGCGGGCGTGATCAAAGCGCTGACCGCCACCGTCTCAGTGGTAACGGCAGCGGCCCTGATCCCGCTCGTCCCACGGGCGGTCGCGCTGCCCAGCCTCCTGCACCTG
>CAYOZX010000108.1:716-10960 GCA_964408515.1 uncultured Acidobacteriaceae bacterium
CGGTCGTTTTCCGCATTGGTCAACAGGCTGACGCGCCTCCCCCCCTCCTCCACCTCCAGCAAAAGAACCGCAGGCTGGAAGAGGAAATTGCCGATAGCAAACGAACCCTACAACCTTACAGGCCCCATTTGTCCGGCGCCGCCATGAGCGTGTTGACGCTCTCCGCATTCGGCGTGCTGGCGTTGATGGCCAGCGGGCAACATGACCATCCCGCCCTGCACACGGTGCTGGACACAGGCATGTTCGTCCTGTCGGGGCTGCTGGCGTGGCTCTTTTGGGATATCGGCGTGCGCAGCGGCCGGGCGTTTGCCAAGGGAATCGCCATCAGCTTTGCGCTCACGTCACTGGCGGAGTTCATCCATGCTTCGAGTTCCCTCGAGTGGCCCAGCATTCTCCCCGCGATATTGCAGCCGACAGCAGCCTGGCGGGCGGCGACGTGGCTGCCCGCCGCGCACTTGCTGTCTATCGGAATCCTGCTCTCAGTTTGCCTGCTGCTTGCCCGCGGACAACAGACCGCAGGGCTGGCCCTCGCTTTGACCGTGATTGCGGGGGGGCTGTTTTTCATCTTCCGCTGGTTGCCCCGCTACACCCCGCCCGGATGGTTAGGCATCACTCGCCCCTCCGTGATTTTCGTACCTGTGCTTTGGGCGTTGGCGGCGGGCGCATGCTGGCGCCTGCGCACCTCGGACCGGATGCTGCCGGCGCTGACGCTCATGGCGCTGGGCTTGATCGTAAGCAACCTCTTCATGCTCTTTTCGAGCGCGCCCCACGACACCGAGGCCATGGTGGCCCACCTGGGACGAGTGGGCGCATATCTGGCGTTGCTGCTTTCATTGATGCAGATGGCGTCGTTCGACATGCTTGAACGCATACGCTCAGAGCGCGAACTCGCCCGCCTGAACGAGGAACTGGAAGGTCGAGTTCTGGAACGGACCAGCCAGCTGCGGTCGGCCAACCGCTCCCTGCAAAATGAGATTGCGGAGCGAGCGCAAACCGAACGGGCCCTGCGAGAGGCCAAGGGCCGCATGACCGGAATCATTGCCTCAGCCATGGATTCGGTCATCACCGTGGACAGCCGGCAGCAGATTATTCTGTTCAATGCCGCCGCTGAGCACATGTTCCGCTGTTCCTCGTCGGAGGCCATCGGCCATTCCATCGAGCGTTTTATCCCCTTGCGCTTTCGCGCCGCCCATGCAGAACACATCCGCAAGTTTGGTGAGGCAGGGATTACGAATCGCGCCATGGGGGAACTGGGAACGCTTTGGGCCCTGCGCAGCGATGGCGAAGAGTTTCGCATCGAGGCTTCGATTTCCCAGACCGACACCGGGGGGGAAAGGCTCTACACGGTGATCCTGCGCGACATCACGGAGCGCATTCGCGCGGAAGAGGGCTTGCGCGTCCAGGAGACCGCCCTGGCCCGTTCGCGCCGCGAGCTGCTGGAGCAGACCAACCTGCTGCAGTCCGTCCTCGACAGCATGGGCGAAGGCCTGGTGGCCGCCAACCGGCAGGGGGAGTTCACCCTGTGGAATGCCGGAGCCGAGAAAATCCTGGGCCTGGGCGCGGCGAAAATCCCATTCCAGGAGTGGACTGGGCACTACGGCCTCTACCTGCAGGACACGGTCACGCCCTTCCCGGCCGACCAACACCCCCTGGTTCGCGCCATTCTAGGTGAGAGCAATTCGGCGGAGATGTTCGTCCGCAATTCCTCCCTTTCTGAAGGCATCTGGATCGAAGTGGGAGGCCGTCCTCTGCTCGATGCGCAGGGCAACCTCAACGGCGGCGTGATGGCGTTCCGCGACGTTACCCAAAGAAGGGCGTCCGAAAGCCAGATTCGCAAGCTCAACGAGGAACTGGAACAGCGTGTCCTGGAGCGTACCGCCCAGCTGAATGAAGCCAATCAGGAACTGGAGTCCTTTACCTACTCTGTGGCCCACGATCTGCGCGCTCCCCTGCGCCACATCGCTGGCTTTGCCGGGATTCTGCAGGAAGACTTCAGCCCGTCCTTTGACCCGCAAGCCCGGTCTTACCTCAAGCGCATTCAGGAGGGAACTCTCAAGATGGGACAACTGGTGGATGAGTTGCTGAACCTGGCGCGCGTGGGACGGCAGCCGCTCAATCTCGAGGTCACGGGGCTGAACACCATCGTCAAGGAGGTACTCGCCATCCTGCAGGCGGACATGGCTGGCCGGCAACTGGAGTGGCGCATTGCCGACCTGCC
Source organism: uncultured Acidobacteriaceae bacterium (assembly GCA_964408515.1). Taxonomy (GTDB): domain Bacteria; phylum Acidobacteriota; class Terriglobia; order Terriglobales; family Acidobacteriaceae; genus CAYOZX01. The sequence goes on from CAYOZX010000108.1 coordinate 2,935, forward strand.
CGCAGTCGAATGTGATCCCACTCTGCTGCGGCTGGTCTTCCAGAACCTGATTTCCAACGCCATCAAGTACTCCCGGTCGCGCACGCCTGCGGTCATCGAAGTCGGGCGGAGAGCAGTGGATGGTCATGAGGCCATTTTCGTGCGCGACAACGGCGTCGGCTTCAACATGAAGTACGCCGGAAAACTGTTCGGCGTCTTCCAGCGACTGCATCGCGCCGAGGACTTTGAGGGCACGGGAGTCGGTCTCGCCACCGTGCAGCGAATCATCAGGAAACATCAGGGCCGCGTCTGGGCAGAGGCAGAACCTGACCGCGGAGCCACTTTCTATTTCACCCTCGGGGGAATGCAGAGCGGAGCCGCGGACAATTCCGAATCCGCGTCCGCAGGAGCATGATCATGAATCACGGTGAAACCGACATCCTGCTGGTGGAAGACAGCCCGGACGACGCGGAGCTGACCATCCACGCCTTGCGCCGCGAACACCTGGCCAACCATATTTTCGTCGTCCGCGACGGAGAAGAGGCCCTCAACTTCCTGTTTTGCCGCGGCCCTTTTTCTTCGCGCTCCTTCGATCATCCGCCCAAGCTCGTGCTGCTCGACCTGAAGTTGCCCAAGGTCGACGGCATTGAAGTCCTGCGGGAGCTCAAGGGCGATGCGCGAACCCGGACGATCCCCACGGTAATCATGACCTCTTCGCGGGAGGAGCGGGATCTGGTCCGCGGCTACGACCTCGGCGTAAACAGCTACATCCAGAAGCCCGTGGACTTTGACCAGTTCCGGGAAACGGTCAAGACCGCCGGCCTGTACTGGATTGTCATCAACCAGCGACCGCGCGCCGGCCAGGTCTCCCAGGCGGTGGGACAAGGAGGTTCATGAACCCGGCCCTGATCGCACCGGAGGCGGTTGCCAGGCCCTCCAGCTCGAGCAGGACACCCCTGCGGGTGCTTCTGGTGGAGGACAGCTCCGCCGATGTCGATCTGATTCTACGGGCGCTGCGCAAGAGCGAATTTGAGGTGCAGAGCTCGGTGGCGCAGACGGCGGATGAATTCCGCGAGCGGGTCCGTGCCCACCGCCCGGACGTCATCCTGGCCGACTACAACCTCGGTCAGTGGCGGGGCACGGAGACCCTGGAGATTCTGCGCGACGAGGGCCTCGACATCCCTCTCATTCTGGTGTCGGGTGCTCTGGGAGACGCTTTGGCGGTGGAATGCATGAAGATGGGAGTCACGGATTACGTTCTCAAGGGCTTTCTCGGCCGGCTGCCGGTGGCCATCCGCGGGGCTATGCAGGAGACCCGGATGCGGGAAGACCGCCGGCGCGCTGAGCAGGAGCTGGCGCGCAAGGTGGAGGAACTGGCTCGTTCCAATCGCGACCTGGAACAATTTGCCTACGTGGCTTCGCACGATCTGCAGGAGCCGCTGCGGATGGTCGCGGCCTACACCCAGCTTCTGGCGGAGCGCTATCGCGGCCGGCTGGATGAGCAAGCTGACAAGTACATCAACTACGCGGTCGACGGCGCCACCCGCATGCAGACGCTCATCCAGGACCTCCTGGCTTTTTCCCGCGCCGGCCGCCAGGAAACCCGCCTGGAGCAGGTCGACTGTAATCAGCTCGTGGCCCAGGCGCTGGCGAACCTTCAGGCGGCGGTTCAGGAGAGCGGCGCGTCGGTCCGCTGCCAGCCCCTGCCCACGGTCTGGGCGAATGCCTCACAGCTTCGCCAGGTCTTTCAAAACCTGATCGCAAACGCGATCAAGTTCCACGGCAGCCAGCGGCCCGAGATCCAGATCTCTGCGCTCCCGCAGGGTCCGGAATGGAAGTTTGCTGTGGCCGACAACGGCATCGGCATCTCCCCGGAGCACGCTGACGACATTTTTGTCATCTTCAAACGATTGCACACGCGGACGGAGTATCCGGGCAACGGGATCGGCTTATCGATCTGCAAGCGAATCATCGAACGGCATGGCGGAAAGATCACGGCGGCTCCCTACGAGAGCGGAGGCTCGGTCTTCTCCTTCACCCTACCGGTTCAGCAACCAGTGGAATCCAGGGACCCGCATGTCAGGAACGAGTGCTGAAATCTTGTTGGTCGACGACAATCCCGCGGACCTTGATCTGACCAGCGAGGCGCTGGCGCAAAGCCGATGGCCAAGCCGCGTCAACACGGTGAAGGATGGCGCCGAGGCCATGGCCTTCCTGCGCCGCGAGGGCAAGTACAAAAATGCCGCCCGCCCGCATCTGGTGCTGCTCGATCTGAATCTGCCGCGCAAGGACGGCCGCGCCGTGCTGGCCGATGTCAAGTCCGACCCCGCCCTGCGCAGCGTCCCGATCGTCATCTTCAGCACGTCGCAAGCTACCCAGGACATCGAGCGCAGCTATGAACTGGGAGCCAACAGCTACGTCAGCAAACCTGGCTGCCTGCAGGACTGGATCGCCGCCGTCAAGCTGGTCAAGGAGTTCTGGATCGGCTGTGCCTGTCTCCCCCACAGAGAGGAACCATGAGCCATCGCAACACCCACGTGCTGCTGATTGAAGATAACCCCGGAGACGCCGACCTGGTCCGCCTGCGGCTGGTGGAAGCCAATTCCGACCTGGAAGTTTCCTGTGTCGACCGGCTCTCTACCGGCCTGGAGGCCATGACGGTGGAGCCGCCTGCCATGGTGCTGCTCGATCTGAATCTTCCCGACAGCCACGGCGCCGACACCTTCCGCAAGGTTCTGGACAAGGTCCCGGGCGTGCCCGTGGTGGTTTTGTCCGGTCAGGATGACGAAGAACTGGCGGTCAAAGCTGTGCATCAGGGTGTGCAGGATTACCTGGTGAAAGGCAGTTTCGACAGCAAGCAGCTGGGCCGGGCCATGCGCTACGCCATCGAACGCCAGGCCCTGCTGACTTCTCTGGACATGAGCCGGCGCCAGCAGCTGCAGTTCAAAAATGAATTTCTCTCTCACGTGTCGCATGAACTGCGTACGCCGCTCACCTGCATCCACCAGTTTATCTCGCTCATGCTGGACGGACTCGCGGGCCCCGTGACCGCCGAGCAACGTGAGCATCTCGAGACCGTTTTTCGCAGTAGCAATCAACTGCGGGTGATGATTTCCGATCTGCTCGAGGCGACGCGCGCGGAATCAGGCAAGATCACCGTCGAACCCCGCTGTGTCATGGTCACAGAGGTGATTCGCGAAGCCGTCTCCATGCTGCAGGGCAGTGCCCAGAGCAAAGGCGTGGGACTCGAAGCCGGCCTCGACGTGCGCATTCCTTTTGTCTTTGCCGATCCCGGCAGGGTTCTCCAGATCCTGGCCAACCTCATCGACAACGCCATCAAATTCACGCCGCAGGAAGGATCGGTCATCGTGCGGGCCCGTCTTATGGAATCTGATCCCGGCTTTGTTTATGTCTCGGTGGCCGACACCGGGCGCGGCATTCCGCCGGAGGCCCGGAACCTGATTTTCGAACGCCTCTACCAGGACCCCAACTCCATCGACGACAGCCGCAAAGGCCTGGGTCTCGGCCTTTACATAACCCGGGAATTGGTCCGCTTGCAGGGTGGGCGCATTTGGGTGGAGAGCCAGCTTTCCCACGGCAGCACCTTCTCGTTCACGCTTCCGTTGTTCTCGCTGGCCAAGCTTCTGTCCCCGGTGGTCACAGAGCACGGGCGGCTCCGCGACGCGGTTTCTGTCATCACCGTCGAAATCCTCCCCCGTGCCGCCCCTTTCGCCGGCAACTGGGATGATCTCAGGCGACGCTGCCTGGAAGTCGTCCAGCCATGCATCCTGGGAGGCAAGGACATCATTCTTCCGGCTCTCGCCGGTTCCAGCCAGAGAGAGACCCTGGTGGTGGTGGCCTCGACCGGCGCCCACGGGGCTGAAGTCATCCGGAATCGCATCCGCCAGCACCTGGAGCGCTCCGAGCCCCTGCGGGCGAGTTGCGACTTCCGGGTGTCGTCGGTGGGTGTGGCTCTGCCGCCCCGGGACGACTCCCAGCCCCTGGATAAGCTCGTCGAGCAGGTTGCCGATAGAGTGACTGAAATCGCCATGGTCACTCTGCGGCCCGCCCAAGCCAACATCCACCCCGCCGGGGACGGCCACGCTTCCGGGTCTGGTCCCCGGCCGAACGCCACCAACCAACGAGGAGAAAACAACAATGGAAAAGCCTAAGATCCTTATCGTGGACGATGATCCCGATCTCCGCCGCGGCCTTAACCTTCGCCTGCGCGCTCATCACTTTGACACCGCCTACGCCACCGATGGTTTTTCTGCCATCGCCATGGCGCAGAAAGAGCGGCCCGATCTCATCATTCTGGACATTGGCCTGCCGGCCGGCGACGGCTTCGTGGTGCTCGACCGCCTGCAGCAGAGCGCTCAGTTGTCTTCCATACCGGTCATCGTGCTGACCGCGCGCGACCCGCAGTGCACCCGGGAGCGGACCCTTAAAGCCGGAGCCACGGCCTTCTTGCAGAAGCCGGCGGACAACAACGAACTGCTGGACGTGATTCGCACAACTCTACGCCCTGCCTGGCCCGGCACCGAGGCCTCTGCGCAGTCGGCCAGCTAGGCAGAAAAGCGGAGACTGGACGGCGCCAAGGGTCCGCAAACGGCTTCCGCGGGCCTGGCTGTTCGGGGGGAACGAAGAAGCTTCACCATGCTGAATCTCGAAGACCCAAACCTGTTCCGCACGGTGCTGGAAACCCTGCAGACCGGAGTCTATCTGCTGGGGCGGGATGCCACCATCCGCTTCTGGAATGCTGGCGCTGAAAGGATCACCGGTTACCGCCGCCACGAGGTGATCGGGCGCTCCTGCCGCGACAACATCCTGCTGCACTGCAATGAACGGCAATGCCTCTCCTGCGGGTCGGCCTGCCCGCTGACCGGAACCGTGCACGAAGGCAAGCCGCGCGACGCCCTGCTTGTATTCCAGCATAAATCCGGTCATCGCGTGCCCGTACAACTCCACTCCATCCCCATCCGGGACCGGCAGGGCGCCATCATCGGGCTGGCGGAAAGCTTCGATGAACAGATTTCGCTCTCTGAGCCTGAAGCCCAGCAGCACAATCTCGCAGCTCATGGGTGCCTGGATCCGGTCACCGGGGCGATGAATCCCTCGCTTACACGTTCCTATCTGCGGGAGCACGTGGCCTTCTTCATGGAATACGATCTCCCCTTCGGGCTGCTTCTGATCCGCATCTGTCAATTGCAGCACTTCCTCAGCGCTCACGGACGTGAGGCCGCGGATGACATCCTCCACGTAGTCGCCGAAACCCTGCGGCACACCCTGGGGAATGCCGCCTTTCTGGGGCGCTGGACGGCGGACCAGTTTCTCGCCATCGTTCCCAATTGCGAGCCAGCCGAGCTGAGCCGGATCGGGGACAGCATTCAGAAAATTGTGGCTTCCTCGGAAATCCGCTGGTGGGGCGATCTGCTGCCGGTCGAGGTTTCCGTCGGGCAGACCATGGTGCAAGCGGGCGACCGGTTGGAGCGCCTGCTGGAGCGGGCGGAACACTCGCTTGATCCTCCCGCCGTCCGGGTCTGACACGCGGGCAAGTTTCATGAAGTCCAAAGTTTATGTTCGCGATTATTGGAATTCTGGTGGTGTTTGGCGCAGTGGTCGGCGGATACCTGATGGAACATGGAAACCTGAAGGTGCTGCTGCAGCCCGCCGAACTGGTCATTATCGGGGGCGCGGCCATGGGCACCGTCCTGATCGCCAATCCGCTGCATATCCTCAAGAAACTGGTGGGAGGCCTGGCTGGGGCGTTTGGCGGCTCGAAGTTCAGCAAACAGGCCTACCTCGAGTCTCTCAAAACTGTTTACGAACTCTTTAACAAGGCCCGGCGTGAGGGTCTGGTCGCCCTGGAAGGCGATATCGAGGATCCTGCCAAGAGTCCGGTCCTTTCCAAGAACGCTCTGTTTGTCAAAGACCACCACGTGCGCGACTTCTTTTGTGACAGCATGCGCATGGCGGTCAGCGGCATGGAACCGTTCGATCTCGACCAGGTGCTGGAGCTCGACATGGACGTTCACCACCATCAGGCCCTGCAGCCGATTGCGGCGCTCAGCACCATGGCCGATTCCCTGCCCGGCCTGGGCATCGTGGCCGCGGTCCTCGGGGGTGGTGATCACCATGGGCGCGCTGGGCGGCCCGCCGGAAGAAATCGGCCACAAGGTGGCCGCCGCTCTGGTGGGCACCTTTCTCGGCATCCTGCTCTGCTACGGCCTGATCGGCCCCCTGGCCTCCAGCATGGGCAAGGCAGTTGAGGAAGAGAGCGCGTATCTTCACGTCCTGCGCGTGTTCATCGTCGCCTTTCTGAAAGGAACCGCCCCCATCATGGCGGTTGAGGTCGCTCGCCGCGCCATCCCCGGACACGTTCGTCCTTCCTTTCAGGAAGTGGAAAAGAGTTGCCGGGGAGGCGGAGAGGCAGCGGCAGCCGCTTCCGCGTGAAGCCACAGGACGGTCATGGAAAAGGCTGCGCGGCCCATCATCATCGTCAAGAAGAAGGGTGGTCATGGCGGCCATCACGGCGGCGCCTGGAAGGTAGCCTATGCCGATTTCGTAACCGCCATGATGGCGGTGTTCATCGTGCTCTGGCTGCTCAACACCAGCAAACAGGTGCAGGAAGCGGTCGGAGGCTATTTCAAAGACCCGTCCGGCACCTCCAAGAAAGTCGGCAGCAACCTGAGCGGTTCGGGAGAAAACTTCTCCCTTACCAAAGACAACATGTCCAAGCTCAAGGAGGAGCTGCAGAAGTCCGTCCGCCGGATGAGCGACTTCGATAGGCTCAAGAACCAGATCGAGATGACGGTTACCGGGGAGGGCTTGCGAATCGAATTGTTGGAGGCTGAGTCAGGGACGTTCTTCGACAGCGGCAGCCCCAAGCCCAGCCCGGAAGGCGAAAAGCTGCTTTCTACGCTGGCACAGGAGCTGGGAAATCTGCCCAATAAAGTCTCGATCGAGGGACACACGGATTCGAAGCCGTACTCGGGGGCCCGAAATTACAGCAATTGGGAACTCTCCAGCGATCGCGCCAACGCTGCCCGCCGCCTGATGCAGCAGCGAGGCCTTGGTCCGAACCAGGTCTCCCAGGTTCGCGGCTTTGCCGACCAGAGACTGCGTAAGCCCGACCATCCTCTCGATTCCTCCAATCGTCGTATCACCATCATTGTGCAGTACATAGTTAAAGAGCAGGAGGAGAACGGTGAGGGGCATCCCGCCACGGATGAAGGCGGCAGCTCTCCCGCAACCCACCCTGGCGAAGGCCATCCCGGCGAAGGCAAGCCCGAAAATCATTGATCGCGGCTGGAGATATAATCAGCTGCTTCGCGACTCGCCATCACAATGCCGCTCCGGGCTAAGTCCGCGCTTCTGCTGGGTCTCGGGCTGGTCTGGGTTGTACCGGCCCCTGCCGACACCATCTATCTGAAAAATGGAATGTCTATCAAAGTCACTCGGGCAGTCGAGAATGGCGCCCAGATCGAATACTGGATGGGCGGCACGAAGTACGCGATGTCCAAGGACGCCGTGGAACGGATTGAGCACGGCAACGGCCCGCCCCGCAGCTACCCGACAGGCGTTCCCGCAATTCAGGACTTGACGCGTCGAGACAGTTCTCCCACAACCGCAAATCGCGACAAGCTCCCGCTCCCGGTTCCGCACGGTCCTCGGCCGCTTGACCCTTACTGGGCCGCGTTGCGCACCCGCATCATGCAGGGAGATCGCGTCAACGAAATCAAGCTGGCCGAGATTGAACTGGACCACGACAGCCGCACGACCTCCAACGCTTATCTTCTTGCCGGAGCCACTGAGTTAAAGGCGGGCCAACCCCGCCGGGCGGTACGTCCGGGAGCTCCGGGTCGATCGGATCTGGGAGGGCACGAGCGAGATCCAGCGGCTGATCATCGCGCGGGCGCTCGAGAAGCGCGGCGTCGACCGCGTCGTCGGATGACGACGGCCGGGGTACCTGCAGGAACGGCTGCCGACAAGGCTGCCGGCGCCGCGGCGCGCACGTTCGACCTGCGGCCGCTCTTCGCGCCGCGCT
>CAYOZX010000109.1:0-10958 GCA_964408515.1 uncultured Acidobacteriaceae bacterium
CATCGGCTTTGAGAAGGGAATTCCGGTCTCGGTCAATGGTATGAAGCTGCCGCCGGTGGCGCTGGTCGAGCTGCTGAATGAAATCGGCGGGCGCAATGCCGTGGGACGGATCGACCTGGTGGAGAACCGTTTTGTCGGTATCAAGTCCCGGGGATGCTATGAGACTCCCGGCGGGACCTTGCTGATCCTGGCGCACCGCGAGCTGGAAGCCTTATGCCTGGAGCGCGACCTGGAGCACTTCAAACAGCACGTCGGCCTCAAATACGCCGAACTGGTCTATTACGGGCTATGGTTCACGCCGCTACGCGAGGCCCTGGATGCCTTCGTGGCCAAAACCCAGGAACCCATGACCGGCACGATCTCCCTGTCGCTGTACAAGGGCAACGTGTCGGTGGTAAGCCGCCATTCGGAGTACTCGCTGTACCGCACCGACCTGTCTTCGTTCACCATGGGCGACAGTTACAACCAGAAGGATGCCGAAGGGTTCATCCGCATTCTGGGCCTGCCCTCGCGCTCGCGCGCCCGCCTGCGCCCGGACGCCACGAAGTCCGAGGTGACGAGATGAAGATGTGGTCGGGGCGATTTCGCCGCCCCCTCGATCCTGAGTTTGAGCGCTGGCAGCGGTCCTTCGATTTCGATCGGAGGCTCCTGGGCGAGGAACTGGCGGCCAGTCGCGCCCATGCAGCGGCCCTCAAGGGCGCAGGCGTGCTGTCGTCGGAAGAGCAAATCAGCATTCTTCAGGGTCTGGAGGAGATCGGTCGGCGGGCGGCGTCGGATCCGGCTTTCCTGGAGGATCAGGAAGCCGAAGACGTGCATCATTTTGTCGAGAAGAAGCTGGTCGCGCTGATGGGCGAGGTGGGTTACAAACTGCACAGCGGACGCAGCCGCAATGAGCAGATCGCGACCGACCTGCGTCTCTACGTCCGCGCTGCCATCGACCAAATCCGCGCCGATCTGGCTGACTGCGCGGCGGTCTTTATTGAGCGCGCGGAGCAGGCGGGGACGTCCGCCATGCCCGCTTACACCCACTTGCAGCGCGCGGAACCCGTGCTGGTTGCGCACTGGCTGCTGGCGTACGTTGAGATGTTCCTGCGCGATGCCGAGCGTCTGGCTGACTGCCGCAAGCGCGTGAATCTCTGCCCGCTGGGGTCTGGCGCGGTCGCCGGAGCCACCCTGCCGCTCGACCGCCGTGCCCTGGCCGAGGCGCTGAACTTCGACGCGCCCACAGCCAACAGCATGGATGCCACCAGCGATCGCGACTTCGTTCTGGAATTCAGCGGGACGCTCTCCCTGCTGGCGGCGCACCTGAGCCGCTGGGCGGAGGAGATGATTCTTTTCTCCTCGGAGGAATTCGGCCTGGTTCGTCTTCCCGAAGCCTACTCCACCGGAAGCAGCGCCATGCCCCAGAAGATGAATCCCGATCTGCTGGAGCTCACACGAGGCAAGACCGGCCGCGTCATAGGAGACGCCACCGCGCTCCTGATTGCCATGAAGGGCTTGCCGCTGGCCTACAACAAGGATTTGCAGGAAACGCAGCAACCGCTCTTTGACTCCGCCGAAACCGTTCTGGCCCTGCTCCCGCTGGTCTCGGGGTGGATGACGGCGGTGGAATTCGATCGCGACCGCATGCAGGCAGCCGCGGGTTCGGGATTTATGAACGCCTGGGCCGGCGCCACCTACCTGGTGCAGCGTGGTGTGCCTTTCCGCCTGGCGCATGAACAGATGGGAAAGGCGGTGCAGGCGTGTATCGAAAGAGGATGCGAGCTGGCCGCCCTGCCTCTTGACGAGCTGCGAGCCTGGAACCCTGCGTTTGATCAGGACTTTTACTCCTGCCTGACGCTGCCTTCGGTGCTGGCCATGCATGACGTTCCCGGGGGTACGGCGCCGGCAAGGGTTAAGCAGGCGATCCTCGAGGCGCGGCGCAAGGTTGAATCCATGCGGGAGGCTGTGCATGCGCACGCGTGAAGCGCGCCTGCCGGACGCCGAGCGTATCCACGAACTGATTTCCGCCTACTCTGGCGATGGCACGCTGCTGCCCCGCACGTTTGCCGAAGTTTGCGAAAATGTGCGTGACTTCGTGGTCCTGGAGGACCGCGGCCGCGTCATCGGCTGTGGCGCTTTGCATCTGTATGGCCCGCACCTGGCCGAGATTCGCTCCATCACGGTCGATCCTTCACGCCAGGGCGGCGGCGGCGGCGAGCGCCTGGTCAAGGCCTTGCTGGCGCAGGCCAAGAAACACAAGGTCAGCTCGATCTGCCTGTTCACGCGGATTCCGGATTTTTTCGCGCGCATGGGCTTTTCCCTCGCCGAACGCGAAGATCTGCCGGACAAGATCCACAAGGACTGCTGCGTGTGCCCCCGCTACCATCGCTGCGATGAGGTGGCCATGGTCCGGGGCGAGCTGCCCAAGTTCGCCATGCTTCCTCAGCCCGCTGGTTGGCTGGTGAAGCTCGAGGTATGAAAGCTCGAGCCAGCCTTCCCAACCACATTTTCGTACCCGCAGGCTTCAGCTTTGCCGCAGCGCGAGCCGGGATCAAGGCCAGCGGGCGCCCTGACCTGGCTTTGGTTGAAGCAGGTCCGGAAACCACCGCGGCTGCGTTGTTCACTCGAAATCGGGTTTCGGCCGCGCCCATCGAAGTCGGACGGGCATCGCTCGGCGCCTCGCGGGGGCGGGTGCGCGCGGTCCTGGTCAACTCTGGAAATGCGAATTGTGGCACCGGCAAGGCCGGCCTCAGGGCCGCACTACGGTGTTGCCAGAAGCTCAGCCGCCTCATGGGAGTAGCGCCGCAGCAAGTCATTCCCTCCTCCACCGGCATCATCGGCGTTCCGCTGCCGGCGAACAAGATCGTCGCAGCATTGCCGGGATTGTTATCCCGGAGCCAGTCCACACGCGAGGCAGCAGTCCGGTTCGCCCGCGCCATCATGACCACCGACACCTGTCCCAAGATGGCCAGCGCTGAGTTTGGCGTGGCAGGGCGACGGGCACGGATTCTGGGGATCGCCAAAGGCGCGGGCATGATCCACCCGCAGCTGGCGACCATGCTGGTGTACTTATTCACCGACCTTGAAGCCAGCTCGAGCGTGTTGCGCCGGCTGCTTCGCGACGCGTGTGAGGAAACCTTCAACCGCATCTCCATCGACGGCGACACTTCGACCAACGACACCGTGCTCCTGATGGCCAGTGGGCAGAGCCGGATACGCGTACAGCACGGCGCCGCCGAACGGAAGTTGGCCGGCGCGTTGCGGCGGGTTTGCGGTTCTCTGGCGGAACAAATCGTTGCCGACGGAGAGGGAGTGAGCCATGTGATTCGCCTGTTCGTGGAACGGGCCGCAGACCGCGCAGAGGCTCTTCAGGTGGCACGGGCGGTTGCCCATTCCCTGCTGGTCAAAACGGCATGGGCCGGGGCTGATCCGAACTGGGGGCGCATCCTGGCTGCGGTAGGACGCTCGGGGATCAGAATCGATCCCCGCCGCATCAGCATTCTGATCGGTGACCAGTTTGTGTGTCGCAGAGGTATGAGGGCGGTGTTCGATGAAAAGCGCGCCCACCATCATCTGGGCGGGCATCACTGCGACGTGCGCATTCGCCTGGGCCGGGGCCGCGCTTCCGTCGCTTTCCTGACCGCTGACTTGACGAGCGGCTATGTCCGCATCAACTCCGACTATTCCACATAGACGCCCGCTGTAGCTCCTTCTGGGCGAATTTTTGTGAAGATCTACAGCATTTTCCCGATAGGCGGGGAACAGGCTGGGCAGGTACTAATGCAATTACCCCAACGCGAAGGAGACGCACGGCAGGTGCTGCTACCTCCCCATAACCGGTCAGCACCTGCCCCTCCTATTCGTCGCTCGCGAGATTTCAAGCAAAGGAAGACGGGAGCCGATCTGCGGACGGCTGGCGTGGAAAGAACACGCCTCCTGCTAACACGGTCTCGACAGCCTGCAAAAGGTCCCGTGCCGCGTCGGTCTTGGAAACCGCTCCGCGGATGCCATCGGCCTGCAGGTGCCGGAAAAGATCGTCCGACATGTGAAAGGAAAAGAGAATCACCGGAATGTTCGGATCATGCTGGTAGATGCGGCGCGCCGCCTCCAGGCCATTCATGATTGGCATGGTGATATCCATAATGATGACGTCGGGATGGTGTTGGCGGGACCTCTCCACCGCCTCCTGGCCATCCCGGGCCTCGGCACAGACGGTCCAGCCGGACCGGGTTGCAAGCAGGTTGCGGATCCCCATCCGCATCACCTCATGATCGTCTACTACCAGAACTCGCACGCTGGTTTCCGTTGCGCCGCACATTGACAACCCCTGGATCTAGGTCTGCAGCGCGTAGCCATTCTGGTCTGATGCGCTCAGACCGAAGGGAAATGGCCTAGCTTGCCTGGATGCCTGACACAGCCTAGACGGATTTCTTTCTGCGAACAATGGCCCGGTCGTGCAAACTTTGGCCCACAAGTGTTAAGGTAAACACCCGATTTTCCTATGGAAGCATCTCTCGCGCGGCAAGATTGGCTGGGTGCTTCGTGCCGAGGAACCGCAGTGGTTACGGGTGAGAATTTCACAATCGGGGCAAAGGTCAAAATGACGACTCGAGGGCAACGAATTCGCGGTGCTCTGCTCCTCCTTGCGCTTCTGTGCGCCGCCCGGACTCGCGGGGCGCCGGTTGGGCCGGCTGCTGATCTTATCATTCGTCATGCCAAGGTGTGGACGGTCGATGAAAACCGTCCTACGGCCCAGGCGGTTGCAGTGCTTGGTGACCGCATTGTAGCCGTTGGCTCCGACGCCGAGGTCGAGGCCTGGCGCGGCGGGCAGACGCGTGTAATCGATGCCGGAGGCAAGCTTCTGTTGCCGGGTTTCAACGATGCGCACGTGCATTTTGTCAGCGGCGGCCTGGCGCTGGACAGCGTGCAGCTCAACGACGCCACCAGCACGCAGGAATTCGTCAGGCGCATCGCGGAACGCGCCAAGCTCACGCCCCAAGGCGAGTGGATGACCGGCGGCGACTGGGACGAGACCAAATGGGTTCCCGCCACGCTCCCCACCCGGGAGCTGATTGACCCGGTGACTCCCGGGACGCCGGTCTTTCTTAGCCGCTATGACGGCCACATGGCATTGGCGAATTCCGTGACCCTGCGTCTGGCCGGAATCACCGCCGCGACGCCGGATCCACCCGGTGGCGTTATTGTCCGGGATGCTCAGGGCAATCCCACCGGGGCCCTGAAAGACGCAGCCATGGATCTTGTGGCCAAGTTTCAGCCGCCCCTGCCTCACGATGCGCGCTTGCGCGCGGTCAGACGCGCCTTGGATCATGCTGCCTCGCTGGGCGTGACCAGCGTGCAGAACATGAATCCCGAGTACGAGGACATCGCCATTTACTCCGAATTGCGTGAGCGTGGCGAGCTGACCACCCGCATCTACGCTGCTCCTCTGATTCCCTCGGTCGATGATCAGGTCAAGGTTGGTATTCGCCACGCCTTCGGTGACTCATTCCTTCGTATCGGCGCCGTCAAAGCCTATGCTGACGGTTCCCTGGGTTCTGCCACCGCCTATTTCTGGGAACCCTTCCTCGACCAGCCCGGGAACCACGGCATCCTGTCGGACGAAATGCACCCCGTCTCGCTCATGCGTGACCGCATGATGAGAGCCGATGCCGCCGGGATACAGATTTGTACTCACGCCATCGGCGACCAGGGCATCTCGATGATTCTGGATCTGTATGACGAGCTGGTGAAGACCCGCGGGCAGCGCGATCGCCGTCTGCGCATCGAACACGCCCAGCATATGGCGGCCAAGGATTTCGACCGCTTCGCCCAGCTCCATGTGATCGCGTCCGTCCAGCCTTATCACGCCATCGACGACGGTCGCTGGGCTGAAGGCCGTATCGGCCATGATCGCTCCAGCCGCACCTACGCCTTCCGTACTTTTCTTGACCATGGTGTACGCCTCGCCTTTGGAACTGATTGGGACGTGGCCCCGCTCAACCCTATGCTGACCATCTACGCCGCGGTAACCCGCGCCACCCTGGACGGCAAGCATCCGGGCGGGTGGTTTCCCGAACAGGGACTCACCCTTCCGGAAACGGTCCAGGCTTACACCCTGGGCTCCGCTTACGCAGAGTTTCAGGAGAAAGAGAAGGGGTCCATTTCTCCCGGAAAACTGGCCGACATGGTGCTGGTCAGCGAGGACATATTCAGCGTGGAACCAGCGAAGATTCGTGACGTCAAAGTATTGACCACCATCGTGGGCGGCAAAATCGTGTGGGATGGGAAGCCAAAGCATTGACCCTTTAGCAGCGGGTGGAACGCCATTTTCCCCAAACGCCCCATGAACGGAATTTTTTGCGGGTGGAGTGTTTTTGCACAGGCCCGCATGTACTAATGGCGATTGACACTGTTCCCATTCGGGCGTAAGTTCCATTAGGTTTTTTTAAGGCTCGGCGCGGAAACCCAAAAGCCGCGCTCCTAGCCACTTCTAAGCCGATCGGTTGGGGTACCAGCAGCGGCGTCAAACATCCAGTTTGGCGAAGACCGAGTCGGTTCTGAGAGCCCATTGCGCCCCTCCCAGTTGTGAAAAACCTGGCTCCGGCCGGGATCGGACACGTGCGTGCACGGAGGTGCCTCATGTATTGCAGGTCGCGCTCTCTCCTCGTTGGTCTCGTTTGCAACCTCATCCTTATCCTCTTGGTTGGCGGAATTGCAGCTGCGCAGCGCGATCCCGGACCGCGGGCCGGCGCCGCCGGCGCGGGAGGCGCAATTCCCGGCCTGAAGCCGGAGGAGCAGTCGTTCTTCGACGCGTCCCTTCCGGACTTTATGGAAGTCGATTCAGTGTCCGGGTCCATTCCAGGGGAAGGCGGAAGCGGACTGGGCCCCACGTTCAACGGAAACAGCTGCGCACAATGCCACGCGCAGCCGGCCATCGGGGGCAGCAGCCCCGGACTCAGGAGTCCGCAAAATCCGCTGCCGAATCCCCAGGTGGCGCTGGCGAATCTGGACGGCGCCTCCAATGTTGTGCCCTCCTTTATCAGTGCCGATGGTCCGGTTCGTGAGGCCCGCTTCGTCCGCAACCCCAACGGCTCCCTCGACGGCGGCGTGCACGGCCTGTTCAGCATCATGGGTCGCAGCGACGCGGAGGGGTGCACTCTTGTCCAACCCAACTTCGGCCAGCAATTGGCCGGGAACAATGTGATTTTCCGCATTCCCACCCCGGTCTTTGGCTTGGGCCTGGTAGAAGCCACGCCGGATTCCACCCTCCAAGCCAACCTGGCGGCCAACAGCGGCATTAAATCGCAACTGGGAATTTCCGGGGCATTCAACAGCAGCGGGAACGACGGTACCATTACCCGTTTCGGCTGGAAGGCGCAAAACAAGTCTCTGATGGTCTTTGCGGGAGAAGCCTACAACGTGGAACAGGGAGTCTCCAACGAGGCCTTTACCAACGAGCGCTCTGCGGTCGCGGGATGCGTCTATAACGGCTCCCCCGAGGATAGTACCAGGCTGCTCAGCGAGAGTGGCAGCCCCACCGGTACGCCGGCGGAGATGTCCTCCGATCTGGTGAATTTTGCGACTTTCATGCGCCTGTCCGCGCCGCCTGCGCCAGCTCCGTTGTCAGCCTCGGCGGTGAACGGGAGCCGTCTGTTCGTCAGTGCGGGGTGTGCGCTCTGCCACTCTGCGACGCTGACCAGCGGTCCTTCGAACTCTGCAGCTCTGTCCAACGTCACCTACCATCCCTACTCCGACTTCGCTCTGCATCACATGGGTCCCCGTTTGGCCGATGGAATCAACCAGGGCGCGGCCGGGCCCGACCAGTTCCGCACCGCCCCGCTCTGGGGGCTCGGCCAGCGCCTGTTCTTCCTGCACGATGGAAGGACCCCTGACCTGTTAGTGGCCATTCAGGCGCATGCCTCTGATTGCAGCGTCCAGGGCCACTTGCAGCGCAACACCAGCACGACAAGCTGCGGCTCGGAGGCGAACGCTGTGATTCGACGCTTTAACTCGCTCAGCCGCACGCAAATGCAGGACCTGCTCAACTTCCTGCGTTCTTTGTAACCGGCATGGCAGGGCGTGCTCGCTGCGGAGAGCTTCGATGAAGCTCTCCGCAAACCTTCTTCCGCGACCACGATTCGTGTGGTCAAGGCTGGCGCTGGTAGTGCTCCTGGCCAGGGCACGGGCCGAGGTCGGGCCGCCAGCGGCGTGCGAGCCCTCGCCCGGCGTCCGCGTCGAACTGAACCGAGCGGCCGCCGTCGTGGAACACGCGTCGGACTTTGACCGTCTCCTGGCTCCCCTTGCGGCTCTCCGCAGCCGCTACCCGCGTGACCTGGCTGTCGAGGAACGCTACCAGGATGCCGTACAGCGTTACGGGATCGAAGGACATTTGCGGAAGCTGACCGAGGAATACCAGGTCCTCTCCATCCAGCACCCGGACGATCTCTTTTATCGCTTTCTGTATGCCCGCAGCCTGATGGGACGCGCCACCCCTACTGTCATTGCCCAGATGAACGGCATCATTGCCGAGGATTCGACGTTTGCCCCCGCCCATCGTGTGCTGGCAGAGATCTATGGGTCACGCGCGTTCTATGACGCTGAAAAACAAAAGCGCGAGCGGGAGCGTTTCCTTGACCTCTGCCCCGGATCGATGGTGCAGCAGAGGCCGGCTCCACTTCCCGAACCCAGCCCACGGGTCGATGAGGCCGAGCGTCTGCTCGCGGCCAATGGGGATGCGAAACAGATCGCCGCCATGGCGGAGCGAGGCATTCGCGACGACGAGTGGCGGCTGCAGCACATCCGGCCATTCGATTGGTACAGCGTAGATTTCAAGCGTCAAAGCCAGCGCGAGTTGCAGGCCAGGTATTGGAGACTCTGGAGCTTGCAGGTCCGCTGTTACCGTCGCGCGGGAGAAGCGGCATCGGCTGCCAAACTTCTCGCCTGGATGGATCAGCGGGCCACAGTACTGGCGAAAGACCTTGACCCAGCCTGGTGGGAGGTATCGGCCAGACTGGTCGTCCTCTATGCAGAAGGCAATCAGCGGGAGGCGGCCGCGCGCACGCTCGACGCCATGCAGGAGTTCCTGGCGCAACATCCCAACCCGGTTCGCACCGCGGAACTCGAACAATTGCGGCAGGGAAAGGGTGGCCAGCGGCAGTAGCCGATTGCGCGGAAAGTGGTCTCCTGCCGCGTCAGGGCGGGCCAAGACCGCCGGTTCGGTCAGCGCAATTGCGTCTCGGGGCGCAACAGGTCCTGCACGGTTTCGCGCCGGCGGATGAGCTTGGCGGACTTGCCTTCGACCAGCACCTCCGGCGGCCGGGGCCGGCTGTTGTAGTTGGACGCCAGGGTCATGCCGTAGGCTCCGGCGTCCAGAATCGCCAGCAGATCATTCTCATCGACCACCGGAAGCTCACGGTCGCGGGCGAAAAAATCTCCCGACTCACATATCGGACCGACGACGTCCACAGTCTCCCTGCGGGCGGCATCGGCGGCGAGGCGCACGGGTACGATTTCATGATAAGCGTCATAGAACGCGGGCCGCAGGAGGTCGTTCATCGCCGCATCGACCACCAGGAATTGTTTGGCGCCGTTGATTTTGCGATACAGAACGCGGGTCAGAAGCACGCCGGCCGGTCCCACGATCGCCCGCCCCGGCTCGAGTATCAGGTGTATTTTCAGTCCGTGCAGGGCTCGGAGCAGGGCAGAAGCATACTCAGCCACCTGTTGAGGGAAATCGTCCGGCCCATCCTCGTTGTAGGCAATACCCAGCCCTCCGCCCGCGTCTACGAACTCGATACGATGCCCGTCGGCCAGCAAGACCCGCACCAGCTCCGCAACCCGCTCCATGGCCAGGGCGAATGGCTGCACGTCGGTGATCTGCGAACCGATATGGACGCTGACGCCTGCGATGCGGAGATGTCTTGTCCCCGAAGCCTGGGCATATAGCTGGCGGGCGCGGTGGATGGGAATTCCGAACTTGTGGCGCTGCAGCCCGGTAGAAATGTAAGGATGGGTGTCGGCCGGAACGTCGGGATTCACCCGCAGGGCGATGCGGGGACGCTCGCGCAGGCGCGCGGCGCATTCGGCCAGCCGCCAGAGCTCCGCTTCGCTCTCCACATTGAACAGGAGCACCCCGGCTTTGAGAGCGGCGAGCATTTCCTCTGCGGTCTTGCCGACGCCGGAAAACACCACTCTGCGGGCCGCCCGCCGATCGGCGCGCAGCACGCGCTCCAGTTCTGCCCCTGAGACCACATCGAATCCGCATCCCATGCCTGCCAGCAGGCGCAGAATCCCGAGACTGGAATTTGCCTTGACGGAATAACAGACAGTATGAGGAATCTTGCGAAATGCGTTGTGGAAGCCGCTTAGACGCTGACGAATCGCGGACGCGGAGTAGACATATAAAGGAGTGCCGAAACGTTCCGCGAGCCGAGCGAGCGGGACGTCTTCACACCGCAACGCGTTGCCGGCGAGCCTTCGGCGGAACACTCCTTTCCAGGTTTCATGGTAGGCGAAGGCTGGCGGACGTCCCGCAATCCGCTGTGGGCTGCGTTTCACGGTTTCTCCGCTGCGCCTTTGACCCGAATGGCGACCACGGTCTCGTCGTCGAAGGCATCCTCATCACCGGCATGTTCTTTGACCGCTTTGAAGAGAGAGGTCACCACGCACTCCGCCGACATCTGCCCGCAGCTACGGATCACCTCCAGCACCCGCCCTTGACCGAACACCTCGCCCGCCCGGTTGCGGGCGTCGAGAATGCCATCGCTGAAGAATACGAACACGTCTCCCGGCTTGGCCTGGAAGGTGAACTCGTCATACTCGGCATCGTCGAACAGGCCGAGAGGCAGGCCCGTGGCTTCAATGACGTCAATCTTGCCGTCATGGCAGTACAGGGGGCGGGGCAGCCCCGAATTCGCCACCTGCAGGGAGTTGTTTTCCTCATTCCAGACGGCGTAGATCAGAGACACGAACTGGCC
>CAYOZX010000110.1:0-10942 GCA_964408515.1 uncultured Acidobacteriaceae bacterium
TGGCGATGGAGAAGGTGGTCAGCGCGCCGCGCGTCATCAGCAGCTGCTTGCCGATTTCCACGATTTCAATCAGCTTGGTGGGATTGGAATCGAGGTCGACCATGTTGCCCGCCTCTTTGGCCGCCTGCGTGCCCGTGTTCATGGCGACGCCGACATCGGCCTGAGCCAGGGCGGGCGCGTCGTTCGTGCCGTCGCCGGTCATGGCCACCAGCTTCCCCTCGCTCTGCTCGCGCCGGATCAGGTCCATCTTGTCCTTGGGGGTGGCCTGGGCCAGGAAGTCGTCGACTCCCGCTTCGCGCGCGATGGCGGCTGCGGTCAAGGGATTGTCTCCCGTGATCATCACGGTCTTGATGCCCATGGCGCGCAAGTGGTCAAAGCGGCTCTTCATGCCGCCCTTCACAATGTCCTTCAGGTGAACCACTCCCAGAGCGCGTGAGTTCTCGGCTACGACCAAAGGGGTGCCCCCGGCCCGGGAAATGGTGTCGACCGACTGCCGAACGTCGGGAGGCAAGATCGCTCCTGTGCTCTCAAGATAACCAGCGATGGCATCCGTGGCTCCTTTGCGTATGGCCCGGCCATCCAGGTTCACACCCGACATCCGCGTGTGCGCGCTGAAGGGAACGAACTCAGCCGCCGTTCCAGCCAGGTCACGGCCCCGGAGCTGGTACTTGTCCTTGGCCAGAACCACGATGGAACGGCCTTCGGGAGTTTCATCCGCCAGCGACGACAGTTGA
Source organism: uncultured Acidobacteriaceae bacterium (assembly GCA_964408515.1). GTDB lineage: Bacteria > Acidobacteriota > Terriglobia > Terriglobales > Acidobacteriaceae > CAYOZX01. The sequence goes on from CAYOZX010000110.1 coordinate 735, forward strand.
GCTGCATCCGCCAGTTCGGCTTCGCTCACCCCGTTCGCGGGAATAAATTCTGTCGCCTGCCGATTCCCGAGAGTAATGGTGCCGGTCTTGTCGAGCAGCAGCGTGTTGACATCGCCGGCCGCTTCCACCGAACGGCCTGACATGGCCAGGACGTTGTGCTGGACCAAGCGATCCATGCCGGCGATGCCAATCGCCGACAGCAGCCCGCCGATGGTGGTGGGAATCAGGCACACGAGCAAGGACACGAGCACAAACACGGTTTGGGGTGAACCGGAATAAATGGCAAATGGCTGCAAGGTCACGACTGCCAGCAGAAAGATGATGGTCAATCCCGCCAGAAGAATATTCAGGGCAATCTCGTTGGGGGTCTTCTGTCGCTCCGCCCCTTCCACGAGAGCGATCATGCGGTCGAGAAAGGTTTCGCCTGGGTTGGACGTGATGCGCACCTTGATCCAGTCGGAAAGGACGCGCGTGCCTCCTGTGACCGCCGAGCGGTCGCCTCCTGACTCCCGGATCACCGGCGCTGACTCGCCGGTTATGGCGGATTCATCCACGGAAGCTACTCCCTCGACGATCTCGCCGTCGCTGGGAATGGACTCGCATGCGGAAACCATTACCAGGTCGCCAGTGCACAGCCTGGAACTCGGGATCTTCTCCGTCTTTCCTCCGGGTAAGATCCGGTTGGCCACGGTTTCCGAACGCGCCCGGCGCAGAGTATCGGCTTGGGCCTTGCCCCGTCCTTCAGCCATGGCTTCGGCAAAATTCGCGAACAGCACGGTGAACCACAGCCACAGGGTGATTTGCAGGTTGAACCACAAGCCGCTCCTGCTCTTGAACAGCAAGGCGGTGGTGATCACGCTGCCGATCTCCACTACGAACATGACTGGGTTTCCCATCATGTGGAGCGGATTCAACTTCATCAGCGAATCGAGCAGCGCCCGCCGCACGATGGCCGTGTCCCAGATGGCCTTGTTCCTGGACTTCCTGGGCGAAGGCGTCACTGACACCGCCGCCGGCGGTCCCATGGCTCTCGGCACTAACGTAGTGCTCATCAAATCCCTCAGAAACTCTTTCCCGCGGCCATGAGCAGGTGCTCCAGTATGGGCCCCAGGCTCAACGCGGGGAAGAAAGTCAGTGCGCCCACGATCACGATCACCCCGATCAAGAGCAGGGTGAACAGAGGCGTAGTGACCGGAAAAGTGCCCAACGATGCAGGTACTTGCTTTTTTGCCGCAAGATTCCCGGCTATCGCCAGCATCGGGATGATCATCAGAAACCGACCCACGAGCATGGCCATCGCGCCCGCGGTGTTGTACCAAAGCGTATTGGTCGTCAGGCCGGCGAATGCTGAGCCATTGTTACCCGCCTGCGAGGTAAAGGAGTAGAGGATCTCACTCAGCCCGTGGGGCCCCGGGTTCAGGATGCTCGAGGTGCCGAAGCCCGCCACCGAGGAGATGGCAGAAAAGAGCAGGATCACGAGGGGGAACACCAGCACCACCAGCATGGCCATCTTCACATCGTAGGCTTCGATCTTTTTTCCCATATATTCCGGTGTGCGACCCACCATCAGTCCGGCGATAAATACCGAAAGCACGATAAAGATCAGCATTCCGTACATTCCGGCGCCCACACCGCCGAAGATGATCTCGCCCAGCATGATGTTCGCCAGCGGCACCAGTCCGCCGATGGGAGTGAAGGAGTCGTGCCAGCCATTGATCGCGCCGCAACTGGCGTCCGTCGTAACCGTGGCCCACAGCGCGGTGTTGGCGATGCCGAAGCGAACCTCCTTGCCTTCCATGTTGCCGCCCGCCTGCAGGACACCAGCCCGCTGGTCGGTCCCGGCCAACAAAGAGTTGCCCCGCGCTTCCGCCCAGTAGGCGACGCTTACCCCCGCCACGAACAGGATGGCCATGGCCGCCCACACGACCCAGCCATGACGCTGTGACCCCGTCATCTGTCCCAGGGTGTAGGTAAGCCCGCTGCCGAGGGTAAAGATCGAGACCAGTTCAATGAGATTCGAGAGCGGAGTCGGATTCTCGAACGGATGCGCGCTGTTGGCATTGAAAAAGCCGCCGCCGTTCGTTCCCAGCTCCTTGATGATTTCCTGTGATGCAACCGGACCCTGCGCAATCGTCTGCACGGTCACGGTCTGTTGCGCAGGCCTGCCGTCCGCGCCCGCTGCGGTTACCTGCATGGGCTCAAGCAGCTTCACCGTGTCGTACGGCCTCAGATTCTGCACGACACCTTGCGACACCAGCACCAGCGCTCCCAGGATGCAAGCCGGCAGAAGAACCCACAGATTGCAGCGCACCAAGTCCACCCACAAATTTCCGATGGTCTGCATCTGGCGGCGCGCAATCCCACGGATGAAGGCGATCGCCAGGGCGATTCCCACGGCAGCGGACATGAAGTTGTGATAAGCGAGTCCGGCCATCTGCGTGAAATAACTCATGGTGGCTTCGCCCGAGTAGTTTTGCCAGTTGGTGTTGGTGGTAAACGACGCGGCGGTATTGAAGGCCAGGGCGGAAGGGCTCACGGCCCCGAATTTCTGCGGATTGAATGGCAGGTAGCCTTGCAGGCGCTGCATCAGATGGAGCACGATCATCGAGACCAGACTGAACAGCAACATCGAAATCGCATATTCCGTCCAGCGCATCTCATGGTTCTCATCCACTCCCGTAACGCGATACAGCAGGCGCTCCACCGGCCGCAGCGCCGGGTCAAGAAAAGTCTTTTCGCGGTTGAAGACCCGGGTCATAAACATCCCGACCGGCTTGGTCACCACCAGGACCAATCCCAGAAAAAGCAGAATCTGCAACCATCCGTTGAGCGTCATGTCAGAACTTCTCCGGGCGCAGCAGCGCGTACAGCAGATACACGCCGGTTAACGAGCTGACGATGAGCATGATCCAGGACTCCAGACTCATCTTGCGCTCCTCACTTCACTCGCTCACAAAAATGCACGTAGGCGATCGATAACCCGAAAAACGCAACCGTAACTGCAATCCACATCAGATCTTGCATCCCTCTTCTCCCTTACCTGTCATTCCGGACCCATGCGGCACCCGCCTGATCGCCCTTCACGAACCAGACCGGCGTCGCCTGGGTGCGCCTTCCCTCCGGCCAAGGACGACCAGGTTGGCAGGGCGGAGCACCGTTTGGCGCTCGTGCTGACGGACAGATGTGAATACAGGAAGGAATATCTGTGCGTCGTTGCGCCGACCGGGAAACGTTGTCACGCGACGGCGTCTATTCTCAGCAGGTTTGCGGATAATTTTGGACTCGCGAAACATGGCCACCAGGAAGCAGATTAGAAATCCGATTCCACTCAACAGGGCCGCGAACATCACGTAACCCAGCATGCTCCGATCCCATGATGCAGCCTGGTTCGCTGCTACATGTATTGCATCACCCCGGACATGAAGACCGGCTAAAGAGTCCGTAAAAAGTTCATAGGGAAGATCGAGTTCCTAGTCGCCCGGCTCGAAGCGATAGCCAATCCACGGGTCGGTAAGGAGATACCTGGGATCCGACGAGTCGGCTTCGATCTTTTTCCGCAGCTGGCCGATGAATACACGGAGGTATTCCGGCTGTTCGGTGCTGTTCGGTCCCCACACCGCCGCCAACAAGGCACGATGGGTGACTACCTTGCCGGCGTGCCTGGCCAGATAAACCAGCAGGTCGAACTCCTTCGGAGTCAGGTGGACCTCGCGTGCCTTCACCGTCACCGAGTGGGCGTCCAGATCGATGCGGAAGTCGCCTGCCTCGATGACCTTCGGCGTTCCGTCCAGGGGCGCTGACCGGCGCAGATGAGCCCGCACTCGAGCGAGAAGTTCGTTCATCCCGAACGGCTTGGTGATGTAGTCATCGGCGCCGGCATCCAAAGCCTCCACTTTGGCTCTCTCCTGACCACGCACAGAGAGCACGATAATGGGTACCTGCGACTTTTCCCGCAGGCGGCGGCACAGCGAAACGCCATCCATGTTGGGCATAGCCAGATCGGTGATCACCAGGTGGGACGGCCAGTCGTGGAAGGTCTCCAGAGCGATTTCTCCATCGCCTGCAACCCGAATCTCATAGCCCTGGGACGACAATGCTGTCCGCAGAACGCGGGTAATCTGGGGCTCGTCGTCCACCACCAGGATGCGCCGCGCGTTTTCGATGACTGCCATGGCTTCAGTCCGGCTGTTGGGTCACAATGTGAACGTCGACCGCCGGAGTATCTCGCAGAAACCGGTGGATCGCTGAGAGATAGAGATAGCGCCGCCAACCCTTGGTGGCCGAGCGTCCAAAGATCACCTGGGTAACGTGATTCTGGCGCACGAACTCGGCCACGCGCTCCGCGATGCTCCCGCCTTCCAGCTTCACGATTTTGGCGCCCAGACTCTCGGCAAAGCGCAGGTTCTGCGCCAGTGTTCCCTGGTTCTCGTCGCTCTTATCTGCGTCCACGTCTACATACAATACATAGAACTCACCGTCCATGGCTTTCGCCATCCTGGAGCCGCGCGCGATCAGGTACTGGGCGGCCGGATTGGAACTCACGCAAACCGCCACCCGTTCATGCACGCGCAACTGCTCGCCCAGATCCTTTTCTTCCGAGTAGGCTTCGAGGCTGCGGTCCACCACCTGGGTCACCTGGCGCAGCGCCAACTCCCGCAGCGCCAGCAGGTTTCCGGGACGGAAGAAGTTCGCCAGCGCTTTCTCCGCGCGCTCCACCGGATAGATATCTCCACGCCGCATGCGGGTCTGCAGGGCTTCCGGAGTCAAGTCGATCATGACGATTTCATCGACGCGCTGCAGGACCCAGTCGGGGACGGTTTCGCGCACAGCGATGCCCGCGATATTCCGGATCGTGGGTCCCAGGCTCTCCACGTGCTGCACATTCATCGTGGACATCACATCGATATTCGCTTCCAGCAGCTCGAGAACATCCTGGTACCGCTTCTCGTGCTTGCTGCCGGCGATGTTGGTGTGCGCCAATTCGTCGACCACCGCTACCTTCGGGTTGCGTGCCAGGATCGCATCCACATCCATTTCTTCGAACACCGTGCCCTTGTATTCCAGCGCGCGGCGGGGAACCGTCTCCAGCTGCGCTGCCAGTTGAGAAATGCCGCGCCGCCCGTGGGTTTCCACCACACCGATCACCACATCCTCTCCCCTGCTCTTGCGCCGGATGGCTTCGCTCAACATTCCATAGGTCTTGCCCACGCCCGGCGCATAGCCCAGAAACAACTTGAAGATCGCCTTGCGCGGGGCGGTTTCTTCCAACCACTGTTCTGCGGTCTTGGGCATTGCCGCTTATTTTCCTTGACGGCCCCGGAAATGTCGAATCAGCTACAATCGCTCGGTGGCTCAGACCTACGGGGCCGTTCTGGCCCGCTTCGCCGCCGTTGCCGCCTCGCTTGCGTTCCTGGTCGCTCTCTGCCTCCACTTCAGCATCGTGAACCCGACCACGGTAGCCATCCTGTTGCTGCTGGCCGTGCTCATCGTGGCCGCCGCCACCAGTCTCCGCTACGCCGTCTTCATGTCGGTTCTCGCTACGCTTTGCTTCAACTATTACTTCCTGCCGCCGGTGGGGACTTTTACCATCGCGTCTCCCCAAAATTGGGTTGCTCTGTTCGCATTTCTGATCACCGCGGTGATCGCCAGCCATCTGTCCGCGCGCGCCCGGAAACAGGCGGCAGAGGCAAATCGCCGCCGATGGGAGGCAGAGCGCCTCTATTCCCTCAGCCAGCGGTTGCTCGAGACCGAGGGCATGGGCACGCTGATCAATTCCATTCCGCGCTTCATGGTCGAGACGTTCGATGTGCAGGAAGCCGCCCTGCTCTTGCAGCGCACTGGCGAGGTATACCGCTCCAGCGGGAATGTGTTGGGACTGTCTCGGGACGCGCGTAGGACCAGCCGGACCCTGGGGTACCCCCGGTTTCAATCCGAACCCGGGGCCATTTTCAGGCCCATGCGGCTGGGAGTGCGTACTGTCGGAGCCTATGGAATTATCGGCTCTCTTTCGCGCGAAACCCTGGAGGCCCTGGGCAGCCTGCTGGCAATCGCTATGGAAAGCGCTTCGGCCGTGGAAAAGCTTTCCAAGGCCGAGGCGGTGCGGGAAGGCGAAAAGTTGCGCTCTGCCTTGCTTGATTCCGTGACCCACGAATTTCGCACTCCCCTGACCAGTATCAAGGCGTCGGTCAGCAGTTTGCTCGCGGACATGCATTTAGACGAAGGGCAGCGGCGCGACTTGCTCACCGTCATCGACGAAGAATCGGACCGGCTCAACCGCCTGGTGGGCGAAGCTGCAGAAATGGCCCAACTGGATTCGCATGGCGCCCAACTGGAGCTTGCCCCTCACGCCATGCGCGAGGTCGTCGATGCCGCATTGGTCAATTGCAAACTCGCCCTGGCGTCCCGTCCGGTCGAGGTCCATGTGCCTGACAACCTGCCGCTGGTTCGCATGGACGTACCCCGGGCGACAGAAGTGCTTACCCATCTTTTAGAAAACGCAGCCAAGTATTCGCCCAATGACTCGGCGATCCGGATCACCTCGGAGGTCGCCGGGCATGAAGTCGTCACCAGCGTCGCCGACCGCGGCCCGGGGATCGACAACTTCGAATTGCAGCTCATCTTCGACAAGTTTTATCGCGGGCGCAGCCAGCGATCACTGTCTGCCGGCACAGGCATGGGGCTGGCCATCTCCAGGGCCATTGTGGAGGCCCACGGGGGAACAATTAAGGTAGTCAGCCAGCTGGGACAAGGCTCGGTCTTTTCGTTTTCTCTCCCGCTGGCAGGGGTCGAAACCCGCTCCGAAACGGGCTCGCGCGTCTGATGGACACGGCCCATGGGGTGTGCAAATCCCAAAGGTTGTAAGCTTGGAAGAATATGACTCACGGCCACGGAGGTGGAACTCTTCACGATCTAAGTATCACGATTCAAAGCCTTTATCGTTCACCGCAGCATCGCTCGGGAGCCCGGAACCGACATCGTATTCTCTGCCGCCAAACCCATTCACCCGTTTCCACAAGCTTTTCCACAGTGTCTGGTAAGGCAGTTGTAGCTAGAGCCCGAGAATAGACCACTATTCTGGCGGGCCCATGCTATCCGGCGCCAGGGAAGCGAACCGGGTCGAACGCTTGATAAACGCCAGCTTTACTTTGCCCGTAGGACCGTTGCGCTGCTTGGCAATAATCAGCTCGGCATGGCCCTCCAGTTCGGGCTCATCGGGCTTGTACACTTCTTCGCGGAAGATGAAAGCCACCACGTCGGCGTCCTGCTCGATCGATCCTGATTCGCGCAGGTCGGCCAGTTGCGGACGATGGTCGCCGCCGCGGCTCTCTGGCGCGCGGCTAAGCTGGGAGAGGGCCACCACCGGCACCTTCAGCTCTTTCGCCAAACCCTTCAGGCCGCGCGAGATTGCCGACACTTCCTGCGTCCGGTTTTCGTAGCGTCTTCCTCCCCCGGACATCAGCTGCAAGTAGTCCACGACGATCAGGTCCAGTTTGCCCTGCGACTGTTGCAGGCGCCTTGCCTTGGCGCGCATTTCGCTCATGCTGATGCCGGGAGTGTCGTCGATGAAAATCGGCGCGTGCGCCAATTGCTCCATCGCCTCCACGACTTTGGACATGTCGTCGCGCCACAATGACCCGGTCCGCATCTTGTGAGAATCCACCTCCGCCCGGGAACAAAGCAGACGCAGGAGCAAGGCTTCGCGCGACATCTCCAACGAGAACACGCCCACCACCTTTTGATCTTCAATGGCGGCATTCTCGGCGATGTTCAAGGCAAAGGCCGTCTTTCCCATCGACGGCCGGCCCGCGATGATAATCAGGTCGGAGCGCTGCAGGCCGCTGGTCATCTCATCCAGGTCGGTGAAGTGCGTGGCCAGCCCGGTAATGCGCTGCCCGCGCTGCAACAGCGCGTCCACCGATCCGAACGACTCCTTGACGATCTCCGTTACGCCCACGAAGCCGCGCCCGATGCGCCGTTCGGAGAGCTGCAGAATCGCGGCTTCGGCATCGTTCAGGATCTCTTCTGCGGGATCGCTCTGCTCGGCGGCGCGGCCGATGGCGGCGTTCGACGCATGAATCAGTTCCCGCAGCAGAGCTTTGTCGCGCACAATCCGGATGTAGTGCTCGATGCTCGGCCGGTCGGGCACGCCGTCGAGAAGGCTGGAAAGATAGGCCGGGCCGCCAATCGTCTCCAGTTCGCTGTGCCGCTCCAGTTCCTCGGGCAGGGTGATGACGTCGATCGCGCGGGACGACTCCGCCAACTCCATCATGCGGGCGTAAATGCGCCGGTGGGAATCAAGCGAGAAGTCTTCCGGCTTCAGGTGCTCCGCCGCCTGGTTGTAAGAAAAGTTGTCCAGCAGAATGGCGCCCAGGATGGAACGCTCGGCGTCGACGTTCGCCGGAAGACTGTGCGCGAGACTGTAGTCGGTGGCCGCCAAGATGCTCATCAATTATAGGCGAATAAATGGCGAATCAGTCAATGGAGAACTGCGAACGCCCAACCCGCACCCGGTCTTCGCCGGCCTCTGATTGTGTCCGGGCGGTCAAAATAAATGCGGCCCAGGCCAGCCACCTGGGCCGCATTGCGCGTGAGTGCCTTGCCTGCGCTTCCGCCGCACGCGGCGGCGAGGTGTGCATCCGCCAGACCGCATCCCCGAAGGAACGTCCATCTGTGGCGCACGCTGCAGACTCTGGAACGGCCAGCTTGCGCTCGCCGGCTTCCACCTGCAGTGGCTGTGTCAGCGGACGGCTCAAGTCCTGCCTTTCAGCCGGACTGTCTGAGGAGGCCGCAACGCCTGAGTTTCTTCGAACGCGCCGGAGCGCATCTCCGAAAACCCTCCCGCCAGTTCACCCTCGAGAACCGGCAGCTGCCGCCTGCTTTTCCGCAACCGCCCGCAGGCTCTCGCCACTCACGCTTGCAATGTCTGCACTGTGCGACAAAGCTCCCCAGGGTCGCAAGCGGAAATTAGTTCATCGCTGTGCAGAAACTGTGGAGTTTGGAACTTCCTTGTGGAAAGAAAAGGAAAAGGCGGGACAATCCGTCATGTGGGGCGGACACTCCTGTCCGCCTTGCTTGTTTGTGGGGCGGACACTCTTGTCCGCCAAGGGCTCGAACAGAAGCGGCTTACTTCAACTTCATCGCCACTCGGCAGCCCGCTTCGTTTGCCAAAAAGAAAAAAGGGCACGGGAACCGTGCCCTGGTCCGGGTTGAAAAAATTCTCAGTCCCTCACCCCATCCAGAAATGCCCGCAGCTTGCGCGACCGCGACGGATGACGTAGCTTGCGCAGTGCCTTCGCCTCGATTTGCCGGATGCGTTCTCGCGTGACGGCGAAGGACTGGCCGACCTCTTCCAGCGTGTGTTCGGAGCCGTCTTCCAGGCCGAAGCGCATCTTGATGACCTTCTCCTCGCGCGGCGTCAGGGTGCGCAGAACCTGCGACGTCTGGTCTTTCAGGTTCACGTTGATCACCGCCTCGGCCGGGGAAACTACGCCGCGATCCTCGATGAAGTCGCCCAGGTGGGAATCTTCTTCTTCGCCGATCGGCGTCTCCAGCGAAATCGGCTCCTGCGCGATCTTCAGCACCTTGCGCACCTTGGCCACGGGAATGTCCATGCGCTTGGCGATTTCTTCTGACGTCGGCTCGCGCCCCAGTTCCTGCACCAGCTGCCGCGAGGTGCGGATCAGCTTGTTGATGGTTTCAATCATGTGCACCGGGATGCGGATGGTGCGCGCCTGATCGGCAATGGCCCGGGTGATCGCCTGCCGGATCCACCACGTGGCGTAGGTCGAGAACTTATACCCCCGGCGATACTCGAATTTATCCACCGCCTTCATCAGGCCGATGTTGCCTTCCTGGATCAGGTCCAGAAATTGCAGTCCGCGGTTGGTGTACTTCTTGGCGATGGACACCACCAGGCGCAGGTTGGCCTCAATAAGCTCCCGCTTGGCCTGCTCCGCATGCATGTCGCCCTGGATGATCTCCCGCTGCGTCCGCTTGAGCTCCTGAAACGACACTCCTGCTTCCAGCTCCAGCTTCTCCAGCTCCGTGCGGATAGCGCGCGATTGTCTGCGGTATTCCTTCTTCTGGTCCTCGCTGCGGGTCGCGTCGGCTTTGCGCTCCAGGTTTTGCGATTGCCGGTCGAGCGTGCGCATGGTGTCGACCGTCTTGTTGACGCGGTCGATCAGCCGCTTGCGCTCGGTGTTGGTAAA
>CAYOZX010000111.1:0-10846 GCA_964408515.1 uncultured Acidobacteriaceae bacterium
AACGCCGCGCAATACTTTCACCTGCTGCGCCGCCAGGCCTTGCGCCACTGGCGCAAACCGCTTGTGGTGTTCACCCCCAAGAGCATGCTGCGGCACCCTGACGCGTCTTCTGCAATCGCTGACTTTACCCAGCCACGGTTTCTCAACGTGCTGCCTGATACCGGCGCCGTCGATGCGACCCGCGTCCTCCTGTGTAGCGGCAAGATCGTCCATGAATTGCGCCAGGAGCGCAAGCGGAGGAGCGACGCGACTACCGCCATCGTCTCCCTGGAGCAGCTTTATCCCTTTCCCGAGAAGGAGCTGGAGGCCATCTTCACGCAACATCCTTCAGCCCGGGAACTGGTCTGGGTGCAGGAGGAGAACGCCAATATGGGAGCCTTGTTCTACATGCTGCCGCGGCTCCGACGCATTGCGGGCGAGCGCCCGGTGCTCTCGGTGAAGCGCTCGGCCAGCGCCAGCCCGGCCACAGGCTCTGCTAAGGCCCATGAAGTGGAGCAGAAAACGCTGTTGACCCTGGCGTTCACACCTGGAAAGGGTTGACAGTAGAACCGTCAACGATCGCTTTGCTGCCCAAACTCGCCAGCCAACCCGTGAAATCCCTCACCGTCGCCATCGACACCGGGGGGACTTTCACCGACTGTGTCTGGATCGATCGCCAAAAAATCCACCTGCTCAAAGTTTTTTCCACGCCGGCCGATCCTTCTCAGGCGATCGTGGAAGCCTTGGGAAAAATTGCCGCCGGATCCTCGTTCACGCTCTTGCATGGCACGACGGTCGGCACCAACACCCTGTTGCAGCGCAAAGGGGCCCGCGTGGCCCTGGTCACTACGGCGGGATTCGAAGACGCCATCGAAATCGGCCGGCAGGCGCGGCCCAAACTGTACGACTTTTTCTTCGACCGGGTTGAGCCCCTGGTTCCTGCCGGCCTGCGCTTCGGCGTGCGCGAACGCACTGCCAGCGACGGCAAAATTCTCCAGGCGCCGTCCCGGCGAGAGTTGCAAGGGCTGGTTCAGGACCTTCGTCGGAAACAACCTGAGGCGATCGCCATTGCACTGCTTTTTTCCTTCGCTAACCCAGCCCACGAACGGACGCTGGCCCGCATTCTGGAGCGGCTCGACGTGCCGCTTTCGGTCTCGCACCGGATTCTCCCCGAATTCCGTGAATACGAGCGTATCAGCAGTGTGGTGGTGAACGCTTACCTGCAGCCGATCATGCGGGGCTATCTCAGTCGTTTGGAAAGCCGTGTGCTTAGCGTAGTTCGGTCTGCCCGCAGAGCGCGTATTTTTGTCATGCAGTCGAGCGGCGGGATCGCCAGCCTGAAGGCGGCAGCGGGCGAGCCGGTTCGCACCCTGCTTTCAGGTCCTGCCGGGGGCGTGGTGGGCGCCGTCGCCATGGCCCGCCGCAGCGGCTTCGAGCGCATCATCTCATTCGACATGGGAGGGACCTCGACCGATGTGGCTCTGGTAGACGGCCAGATTCGTGCCCGAAGCCAATCGGAAATTGCAGGCCTGCCCGTGAGCGTACCCATGCTCGATATCCACACGGTAGGCGCGGGCGGGGGCTCCATCGCACGCTTCGACGCTGCCGGGGCGCTGCGCGTCGGGCCGGAGTCCGCCGGCGCCGATCCCGGACCCATCTGCTATGGACGCGGCACTCAGCCTACCGTCACCGACGCCAACCTGCTGCTCGGCCGCCTGCTCCCGCGGCGCTTTCTTGGCGGAGCGTTCGTCCTGGATCTGGAGCGCACGCAACGCCTGGTCTCGGCGTGGCTCCGGCGTCACCGGTCGAAGCTTACGCGGGAACAATTTGCCGCTGGGGTTGTCCGCGTGGCGAATGCCACCATGGAGAAGGCGGTTCGCGTCGTCTCCGTCGAGCGCGGTCACGATCCTCGCGAGTTCTCTCTGGTTGCCTTCGGCGGCGCCGGCGGGCTGCACGCCTGCGAACTGGCGGATTCCCTCGGAATTCCGCGGGTCATTGTTCCGGCTCTTCCCGGAGCGCTCTCCGCCTTCGGCCTTCTGGCCAGCGATGTCGTCAAAGACTATTCCCGCACCGTACTCTGGCAGGTCACCGAAAAACCGCCGCGCCGGAAGCTGGAAAGCGAATTCGCCAGCCTGCGCCGCCGCGCCCAGGCCGATTTCCGGGCCGAAGGCTGGAGGGGCGCAATTACCCACAGTCCCAGCATCGATGTGCGCTATCACGGCCAGGGCTACGAGCTGAACGTTCCCTTTACACGGAACTTTGCGGAGGTCTTTCGCCGCGAACACTACCGCCGCTACGGCTATAGTCATCCCGGACGCGCGCTCGAACTGGTGACCTTGCGCCTGCGCGCGACCATTCCGGCGCCAGACCAAAACCATGTTGCCGGAATGTTCGGTTCCGGTCATAAGGGCAGCGGAGCAGGTGTCCCCGTGCGCACCGGCCAGCCCGGCATTTCTTCTCCCGAACAGAGCCGGGTCGTCTTCGGCGGCAGGCACGTCAGCGCAGCGATATTCGACCGCGACTCGTTGCGGATGGGAAGGCGCTACGCTGGCCCCGCTATCGTCACCGAGTACAGCGCCACTACGGTCGTCCCGCCCGGCGCCCATTTCTGGCTCGACAGATGGCAAAATCTCATCATCACGATGTCAGTACAGTCATGATTTCTTCGTGTCCTTTGTGTCCTCTGCGGTAAAATCTTTTTACCGCGAAGGGCGCAAAGAATACGAGAATATCGCGAAGGTCGGGCGGGGCAAGCGGGCGGGAGTCTTCTGATCGTTTGGAACCCCGATTCAGGGCGTTTCTTCGCGAGCTTCGCCCCTCCTTTGCGCCTCTGCGGTAAATGCTTTTTCACTCAAGTCCTTCAAACTGCGCCATTCCGGCTTAATACCCGCCTAGGTGCTTCGTCGCTGGCACCGCTACAATATCCCCATGAAGCCCACCATCTTTGTGGTCGAAGACGATCCTGATATCTCCCGGCTGGTCCGCCACCACCTGGAAGCCGGGGGATTTGCTGTGAAAGTCTTTCCCACGGGAAACACGGTGATCGCTGAGTCCGAGCGCCTGCGCCCGTCCCTCTTCATCCTCGACATCATGGTTCCGGGCAAGGACGGCCTGGAGCTGTGCCGCCAGATACGCCAGACGCCGTCCCTTGCGGCTACTCCAGCGATTTTCCTCACTGCCAAGAGCGGTGAGGCCGACCGCATTCTTGGCCTGGAACTGGGCGCCGACGATTACATACCCAAGCCCTTCAGCCCCCGTGAACTGGTAGCGCGCGTCAAGGCGGTGCTGCGTCGCTTCGAGCGGCCCCTGTCGCAGGCTCCGGTCAAGATCGCTGATGTCGAAATTGATCCCGCCGCCATGACCGTCACCGTGCGCGGCGCCGCCGTCACGACCACCGCTACCGAGTTCCGTCTGCTGGATTATTTCGCCCGCCATATCGGTCGCGTCTTTACCCGCGACCAGCTGCTCGATTCTGTATGGCGCGACACAGCCTACGTCACTCCGCGTTCGGTGGACGTCTATGTGCGCCGCATTCGGGAAAAAATCGAGCCCGACCCGGAGAATCCCCGTTACTTGAAGACCGTGCGCGGGGCGGGTTACCGCTTCGAGGCGCCAAAGTGAGACATCGCATCTTTTTCAAACTGCTGGCCGCCTTTGCCCTGGTTGTCGCCGCCGCCACCCTCACGCTGGACCTCGCCGTCCGCCAGGCCTGGGAAGGATCGCTCCGCCGGGAAATTGAGCGCAATCTCACCCAGAAAACGCAGATGCTGGCAAACCGTTTGAACGGTCTCCTGTCGGCATCCGCGGCTGATGCTGCCAGAGTATCCCTGCCATCGTTGCAGAGCCTCGCCGGGCAGGAGGCCCAGGCCGCTGGGGCACGGGCCACGGTCATCGACTCCCAGGGTAAGGTGCTGGCGGACACGGAGGCCGACCCGGCGTCCATGGAAAATCACGCTCAACGTCCCGAATTCGCGGCTGCTCTCAGGGGAAACATCGGAACCGACACCCGCCGTAGCCGCACCGTCGGCGTTCCTTTTCTTTATGTGGCCGTTCCCGTGACCGGAGGCGCCGTCCGGTTGGCCTATCCGATGGCCGAGGTGCTTACCTTGCGGACGCGAATCCGCCGCACCCTGTTGCTGTGCTCTCTCCTGGCATTCGCTGTCGCCCTGGTCATCTCTGGCCTGGCCGCGCGCGTCGCCGCCCGCCGGCTGCAGAATATCGTGCGCTTTGCTAATCGCATCGCCGAAGGCGATCTGACCGCGCGCATCGACGAGCCCTCCAGCGATGAAATTGGGCGCGTAGCGACTGCCCTGGACAAGACGGCAAGTCGTCTCGAAGACAGCTTTGCGGCGTTGCAGGCCAGCCAGCGCCAGCTCGAAACCCTGCTCAACAGCATGCAGGACGCGGTCATCGCCATCGGCGCCGACAATCGCGTGCAGTGGGCCAACCGCACCATGGATCAGCTGGTGCCGCAGCATACGCGCACCAATGCGCCGCTGGAGGAGACGGTTCGTGATCCCGATTTTCTGGCGGCCATGCGGACTGCCAGCCAGGGGCGGCGGGCCAGCACCGCCCGGGCCTCCTCCCTTCTCCCCGGCCGCACTTTCGACATCACGGCGGCGCCTATGCCCGATGGCGGCGCTGTCGCCGTGCTGCGCGACCTCACCGAGACCGAGCGCGCAGAAAAGACCCGCCGCGACTTCATCGCCAACGTTTCCCATGAGCTGCGCACGCCTCTGACCTCGATCCAGGGCTACACCGAGACCCTCCTCGACGGCGCCCCGGAAGACAATCATTCCCGCGAGTTTCTCGAGATCATTCGCAAAAGCGCCGTGCGCATGTCGCGCCTGACCGAGGACTTATTGACTCTGGCGCGGGTGGAGTCCGGCGAACAGCGCTTCGAACTCGAGGCCGTCAATGCTTCCGAACTGCTGCAGGAGGCCATGCAGAGCTTTCGGGAACTCGCGCGCGCCCAGAATGTCGAACTCAAAGTCGAAGATAGCGCCACCGCTCTCATCCGCGCCGATCCGGCAGCGATTCATCAGGTGTTCTCCAACTTGGTAGAAAACGCTCTGAAGTATGCCGCTTCTGGCGGCCGCATTGTGCTCGGTGCGCGGACGGTCCGGGCAGGGGTTGAGTTCTACGTCCGGGACTTCGGCCCCGGCATTGCTTCCGAACACCTTCCCCGCCTGTTTGAGCGCTTTTACCGGGTGGACAAGGCCCGCTCGCGGGAATCGGGGGGCACGGGCCTGGGACTGGCTATTGCCAAGCACATCGTCCTGGCCCACGGAGGCGCCATTCGCGCCCAAAGCGAGCTCAACCACGGGTCCACGTTCTTGTTCACCCTCCCCCTGGCGAGCCGCGAAATCCTTGCCTGAAGGAGCCCTTCGACCCCGCAAATTCACATGCTGTTAACCACGGCTCTGCGAAAAGGTTCTATGCTCTGACGCTAGTCATGCGAATTCAGACCGCAGACAAGCCAGGGGCCATGCGGTCGCCGCGGATTTCTCGCAGGAGTACGTGCATGAGCACGGTCGTCTTAAGAAGTCCCGAACCCGAATCTCCGCACGCCCATCTGCTCCAACGCACCATTGAGGCCTGCACCGTCGCCAAGGAGGCGGCCGCGGCTGCCGCCGAGGGTATTGCTACCGCCTCTATGCCTCTTCTCGACAGCCTTCGCGAGCGCGAGAAACACCTCGACCGCCTGGATATGGAAATCGACGCCGGGGTCACCCAGGCGATCACCCGGGTGACCGAGCCCGAGGCCCGCGAACTCCTGGCCTGCATGAAGTTCATGATCAGCCTGGAGCGCATTGGAGACCTCCTGCTCAGCTTCGCCGGCAGCGCCCTGGCGGCCTGTGCTCATCTTGATCCCCAGGACACTCATGACCTCACCCACATGGCTACTGTCCTCGAAAAAATGCTTTCGGACGCGGCCATAGCCCTGTCCAGCCGCGATGCCAGGAAGGCTGTCGACGTACTCCGCGCGGATGCGGAGATCGACCGCCTGCGCAATCTGATCTTTCTCCGGCACGTGGAAAATCCCGAGAACCTCCCGCGCCACGCCAGCCTGCAGGTCATCTTTATGACCCAGGCTCTGGAGCGCGCCGGCGATCATGCCAAGAACCTGGCGGAAGAAGTCTGCCACGTGGTCAGCGGGCACACTGTCCGCCACGTCCTGATGACCTATGACAAGCCCATCGAACAGATGTTCCTGGATTGGCTCCGCGCTCGCGAGCAGCACTGAACCCCCGCCCCCCGTTTCGCCATCGCTATTGTGAAGGTCTTCAGGCCTGAGGAATCCACTGCCTGACTTGCCCGCTGCAAGCCACCCTTAAGGGATTTCCCTAGCTTCGGTCTCAGGGAGATTTTTGTCCTAGGGACGCGCAAGAAACGCTCGCCGTAGAACGCGGGGCTTCGCGTTTTCAGGATCTTGCGGGCATTTACCGCCTGGCACGTCGCGTGCATTCCTTGAGACCGAGACCATCCGCTCGGTCCCGATTGAATCAGGAGGCATCAAGAACCATGAAGAAAAATCTGACTCTACTGGCTACATTGGCACTGGCTGCGGCGTTGTTCCCAGCGGCGGTGGCGCAGCAGGAAGAACCGCAGCAGCCCAGCGCCAGAAACCCCCAAACCCAGTCCGCTCCTGCTCCCGATTCCTCCACCGACTCCCAGGCTCAGAGTTCCTTTACCGGAACCGTCGTCAAGATGAACAAACAGTATGCACTCAAGACTGACGCGGGTACGTTTCAGCTCGACGACCAGATGAAGGCCAAGCAGTTCGCCGGCAAGCATGTGGTCGTTAGCGGAACTCTGGACAAGACCACAAGCATCATTCGCGTCAGCGACATCCAGCCCGCTTCTTAGCCGGAGGCGAGTGTCTCCCAGGGGAATCCATTTCCAAACCAGGTATGGATTCCCTCTCTTCCCAAAACGGCATGCCCGGAAACGCTTTGGTGTTCTCGCCGTCATCCAGCTAACATCATTGAGGGGCGCTCTGTCCTAGAATTTGGCTTGGTTCGATCGCACTGGCTGCAAACTGTGGGACGCCGGAGGGGCAGGCCGCGCCCATGCGAGCTCCTTCGTCTGGCTTCGTTCCCCTGTAACGGAAGGTCCATCGGTGTCAGCCTTGCCTTCGCGAGGATGAGCATGTCTTCCGGCCGTCTCACGCGCGCCACTCTCCGCACACTTGACTGGATCACCAGGCGCTTCCGGCTGACTGAATCCCGTCCCGCGCACCTCGACACTGGCCGCCGTGGCGAGGAAGACGCCTATTTTTATTTGCGCAACGTGGGTTACACCATCGTGGCCCGTAACTTCCGGTCTCCCAACCGCCGGGGAGAGATTGACCTCATTGCCTGGCGTGAGGACGTGCTCTGCTTTATCGAGGTCAAGACCCGCACCACGCACGCTGTGCAACCGGCTGAGGCTGCCGTGGATCGCGACAAACGGCGTGATATCCTCGCGGTAGCCCAGGATTACTTGCGCCAATTGCCCCACTCCTGCCCCTGGCGCCTTGATATCGTAAGCGTTTACTATGATGCGCCCTCCCGGCCGCCAAAGATTGAACTGTTCCAGAACGTTCCTCCCCTGGCGTAAAATAATCGTGGCGGGCTGCCGTCTGACATGAGGACCCTGATCATTGCCTGAACTCAGAAAAGACCCCATCGTAGGCCGGTGGGTCATCATTTCCACCGATCGCGCCAAGCGCCCTCATGATTTCGTCCGCGAAGCCGTAAGAAATAGGGGCGGATTTTGTCCCTTTTGCTATGGCAACGAGTCCAAGACGCCCCCGGAGATTCAGGCCTACCGCCCCAACGCCAACGGCGGTCCTCCTCCCCAACGTGACTCGCCGGGTTGGACCGTGCGCGTGGTTCCCAACAAGTTTCCCGCCCTGGGCATCGAGGGGGACCTCAACCGCCAGGCGGACGGCATGTTCGACCGCATGAATGGCATTGGCGCCCACGAGGTCATCATTGAGACCCCCGACCACAACGCCAGCCTGGCCACTCTGCCCCCCAAGCGCATCGAAGACGTGCTTTGGACCTTCCGCGACCGCATCCTCGATCTCAAGAAGGACCGCCGTTTCAAGTACATCTTGATCTTCAAAAATCATGGGGAAGCCGCCGGCGCCTCGCTCGAGCACGCCCACTCCCAGCTCATCGCCCTGCCCATTCTGCCCATCTACGTGACCGAAGAGCTGGAAGGCGCCAAGCAGTACTACATCTACAAGGAACGGTGCGTTTTCTGCGACATCATCCGCCAGGAGGTGGAAACCCGGAGCCGCGTGGTGGCGGAAAATCCCGACTTTCTCACCCTCGCCCCTTACGCGCCGCGCTTCCCGTTCGAAACCTGGATTCTTCCCAAGCAGCACGAGTCCGCGTTTGAAAACTGCTCGGCCCACATGTTCGAGAATCTGGCCCGTGCTCTCAAGACGCTGCTCACCAAGGCGGAGCGGGTTCTGGATAATCCGCCCTATAACCTCGTGATCCACACTTCCCCGGTGCAGGACCCGATCAATGACCACTATCACTGGCACATCGAATTCATGCCCAAGCTGACCCGGACGGCGGGTTTTGAGTGGGGAACCGGCTTCTACATCAATCCCACGCCGCCCGAGGAGGCGGCCAAGTTCCTGCGCGAAGCCAATGTGGAGGAGCCGGCCAGCGTTGGCTGAGTGCCGACCCGGCGGCCGGGGAAAGATTTCGCTAGGCCTGCGTGCGGTCGAGAAACTCCGCGTGCCAGGCCATCTGGATGGCTTCCAGCTTGCTCTCGTTGGACTTCTTGGGATCGTCCCTGAATTCAGCGAGCTCCGTCACCATGCGGTGGAGATCTGTGAATCGCACCGCCAGCGGGTCGGTGTCGGGATGTTTTTCGGAGAGCAGAATTCCAATGTCCTCTGGGTCGTCCCAGGTGAGTTCTTTCGCCATGCGAGCTCCTTGCCAGTCAGCGCCTGGAATTTTAGCCATTGGCATTGAGCCTACGCTGGTCCGAGATGCCGCTGCCAGTAAGCCAAATGCGACGCGCTGCTTTCAGTGTTCCTCCGACACGTAATTCCGGTTCCACGCCGGAATCTCGACCACGATTTTGCCGGGCTTCCGGATCACCGCCTGGCAACCGAGTCGGGAGTTTAACTGCAAGTCCGCCGCCATGTCCAGTCGGTCGGCTTCATCGTCTTCCATCTCGGCGAGATTCTCCGCGCCCTCCTTCACCCAGACATGACAGGTAGTGCAGGCGCAATTTCCGCCACAGGCATGGTCCAGTCGGATACCGTTGTTCAGCGCCACGTCCAGCAGAGATTCTTCCTTGCCGTGGTCCTTGTAGGGCAGCTTGCCGTGCTCAAACTGAACTGTTTTGCCCTCCGGAAGAAACGTCACCTGGACAGTGTTCTCGCCCGGCGCTTCCACAGTCGCGGTCGCCGCGCTCTGATTTTTCTCTTCTGCCATCAGTTCAATTTCCTCGGTGAACTCCGTATCCCCTGTGGTTTATCTCAGCGCTATCGTGCCCCGGGTATCCTTCGTGGTTAGAAGCTTTCATTGAAATTCCGCTTTCGCCACCGGGTGCGGCGCCTCCGGCCCTTCTCCCATGTCCGCTTGATCCATCGTCTTGCCCTTGAGTGCGCTCGCCACCGCGCTGTCCATCATCAGCTCGGCCAGCCGCATCGTACCCTGGTTCAGCGCGTCAATCGCCTTGCGGATCGCTGGGTAGTCGTCCACTTCCTTCACCGCGTTCAGCCCCTTCTCCAGCCTGGCGATTTTCTTCTTCTCGTCAGCCGTCAGCTGTTTCCACGCGGGACTCTTCCGTCCCTTGTCCAGCGCCGCCAGAATCGTGCCTGCCTCGTTGCGCGCCTCGATGATTTGCCGTTGCCGGAAATCCTCTTCCGCCGCGTCGAACGAGTCCAGGATCATGCTCTCGACCTGCTCATCGGTCAGTCCGTAGCTGGGCTGGACGTCGATCTCCGCCTCCTTGCCGCTGCGCTGCTCCCGCGCCGAGACGTGCAAGATGCCGTTGGCGTCGATCAGGAACTTCACCTCTACCCGCGGAATCCCTGCCGGCATGGGCGGAATGCCCTTCAGATCAAAGCGCGCCAGCGAGCGGCAGTCTTTCGCCAGCTCCCGCTCTCCCTGCAGCACATGGATCGCGACGTTCGCCTGCCCATCCACTTGCGTGGTGTAGTGCTGCGTGGCGGAAGCGGGAATCGTCGAGTTGCGCAGGATGATCCTGTCGGTTACGCCGCCCGCCACTTCGATCCCCAGCGACAGCGGCGTCACGTCGAGCAGCAGCATGTTCTCCGTGGCGGCCGAGCCTCCGGAGAGAATGTTTGCCTGCACCGCCGCGCCCAGCGCCACCACCTCGTCAGGATTCAAGCCGGCGTGGGGCTTGCGCTGGAACATTTCCTCGACCAGTTCGCGCACCTTGGGGATGCGCGTCGACCCGCCCACCAGCACGGCTTCGTCGATCTGCCGCGCCTGAAGCCCGGCATCCTTCAGCGCCTGCCGGCAGGGACCCGCGGTGCGATCGATGATGGGCTGAGCCAGTTGCTCGAACTGTTCCCGCGTGATTTCCCGCTGGCAAGATTTTCCGCCCGGCAGATCTGCCACGATCTGCGCCGCTAGCTGCTGCGAAAGGGCGATTTTCGCCTCGATCACCGCCTTGCGGATCGCCGCAACCGCTTCACCGCTGCGCGAGACATCGAGCTTCATGTCTCCGCGGATATCCTCCAGCGCGATGCGAATCAGCAGGTTGTCGATATCATCGCCGCGCAGGTGGGTGTCGGCGTTGGTTGCGACCACTTCGAAAATTCCCTGTTGCATTTTCAGGCTGGAAACAGCGAAGGGTTCCCCCCCCCGATCATAAACCCCAC
>CAYOZX010000112.1:0-10805 GCA_964408515.1 uncultured Acidobacteriaceae bacterium
TACGCATTCCTTTCCGTACCTTGAACTTCCCCGTTTGCTCGGAATTGACCTGGTGAATTAACTTCCGCCGCTTTTTCCGCCGGAAGAACGAGGAAGATTTTTGGTCCGGATATCGAAGAATCTATGGATTCTGGCGCCTGTCGCAGGCCGGCGTCCTGCGTGGGTTGAAGAAGATCGAGAGCGGGCGCTTGCTGGTGGTGAGACCGTACGGCCTTCTCGGTGGCCAAAGTCTTTCCGGTCAACCCTGGGGCGCGCTCCACACCGGTGGCGTGGACCTGAAGTATGGGTTGGGGAGCAATCTGATCGCGCTGGGCACGGTGAACACCGATTTTTCTGATGCAGATGTGGATCAGCAACAGTTCAATCTCACACCCTATCCCATCTTGATCCCCGAGAAGCGGCGCTTCTTTCTGGAGGACTCCGACGTCTTTAACTTCCTGCTCTGGAACCAGGACATGCTTTTCTTCACGCGCCAGATCGGAATTGACCCGGTCAGCGGACAGCAGGTCCCGATCGATGCGGGCGGCAAGATCGCCGGCCACGCGGCCGGTTTCGACCTGGGCGTCATGGATGTCAAAACCCGCGCCGAGGGACCGAACCCCTACGCCAACTACGCCGTGGTGCGGGTGAAGCGCCCGCTAACACCTGGGTCTTTCATCGGCTTCATGGTGACGGACAAGGAATCAGGCAACCCGCTCGATCCCTACAATCGCTCCGGAGGCGTGGATGCCAAGTTCGTGCTCTTCGGCAACCTCAACTTGCGGGGCTATTACGTCAAATCCTGGACTCCCGGTTTAAGCGGCGACAACGCGGCGTTTGGCGGCCGCCTCACTTACGCCAACAACTGGTTCAACATCTACGCCGGCCATGGGGTGACGGAGAAAAACTTCAACACGGAGATGGGGTTTGTGACCCGCACCGACGACCAGCCCACGCTCTTCGAGTTGAACTTCACCCCCCGGCCCCACGTTTTGAACCTGCGCGAGCTGGATATCGGGGGATTTGTGAGCCACGACCCCAACACCTCGGGCCATCTCATCTATCGCGAGCGGTCGCCCAATCTTCGGGCCATGTTCAACAACGGGGCCGAAATCGATTCCGCGCCCTACGACGTCATCAACCAGTTCCTGGGAGAGCCGTTGCACCTTTACAAGAATATTTCCATCCCGGCCGGCAGCTACCGTTTCGCCTCGCATCAAGTCGCCTACGCCTCCGCCGGCGACCGCCGCATAACTTACACCGCGTCCTTTCAGTGGGGCGACTATTACACGGGAACGTTGAAGGCCGCGAACCTGACCGCGCAATACCGGCCCAACCCGCATCTCGCGCTTGCCGTCAATAACGCGCTGAATGTGTTCCGCCTGCCGCAGGGGAACTTCAACGTTGAGCTTGCGGGATTGCAGGTCAGCTATGCTTTCAACCGCTTTATCAGCCTGACCTCGTTCTTGCAGGCCGACACGGCGCAAACCCAGGGCGCCAGCGCCAATGTCCGTTTGCGATACAGATTCCGTCCGGACAGTGACCTGTATGTGATCTACAACCTGGGCACCCGCTTCCAAAGTCTGGTCGCAGGCAACCCGATGCCCGTGCGCGAGCAGAAATTCGCGGTCAAGATTACGTACTCCTGGTCCAGGTGATGAAGGCCCGCGTCTCCGGCGAATATAATGTCGCTGGGGAAGGCCGCCTTGCAGGAAGACTTCACAATTGGCGAGTGGCGGGTCAGTCCGGCGCTGAACCAGGTTGCGCGCAACGGCAGCAATACACGGGTCGAGCCCAAGGCCATGCAGGTGCTCGTCTACCTCGCCGGGCACCCGGGGGTCGTGAGCAAGGAGCACCTGATTTCCGCAGTATGGCCCGATGTTTTCGTCTCGGAGGATGTGCTGCCGGGCTGCGTCTCTGCCTTGCGCAAAGCTCTGGAGGACGATGCCCGCCACCCCAGGATTATCGAGACGATTCACAAGAGCGGATACCGCTTGTTGCTGCCGGCGCAAGCGGTGAATGGTCATGGCCACGGCCAGGCCGGGTCAGTATTGGCTGAGCTCTCCTGGTGGCAACGCGCACGCTCCCATCGTCTGGCGGTGGCCGTGAGCGTGGCTTGCGCAGTTGTTATTCTGGCTTCTGTTCTTATCGAGATGCGGTCTCCACGCCGCTACGACTCCGTCGCCGTATTGCCCTTTGTGAATGCGGCCGGCGATGACGCTGCGCAATATTTGAGCGACGGCATCGCAGAACAGGTGGTGAACAACCTCTCTCAATTAAGCGATCTGCGAGTGATGGCGTGGACGACTGTGTCGCGTTACCGGCAGCCGCAACTCGATGTCCGGGCTCTGGCGCGCGATCTGGGCGTGCAGGCTGTCCTGACCGGGCGCCTTGTCCGCGAAGGAAACCGGGTGATTCTAACCACCGAACTGGTTGATGTCAGGAGCGGCTCGCAACTGTGGGGCGAGCGTTATGACCGTGGCATCGCGGACATGCCAACCCTGCAGGACCAGCTCTCCCAGGACATCGCAACCAATTTGCGCATCCGGCTGGGCGGAGACGCGCAACAGAGAATTCAGCGCCGCTACAATTCTTCTCCTGCAGCTTATGAGCTGTATCTGAAGGGCCGCTTCTTCTGGAACAAGAGAACCAAGCAGGGTCTGGGGCAGGGAATCGATTACTTTCAGCAGGCGATCCAGACCGATCCCAACTATGCTCTCGCTTATGCCGGTCTGGCGGACTGCTACAACCTGCTCGATGACTGGGGCGAGACTGCGCCCCGCGACTCCTTTCCCAAAGCCAAGGCGGCCGCTGAAAAAGCCATTGCGCTCGACGGCTCTCTCGCCGAGGCCCACGTGTCGCTGGCCATGGTGCGCGGAGCCTATGAATGGGATTGGTCAGGCGCGGAGCAGGAGTTCAGGCGCGCTCTGCAACTGAATCCCAACTATCCCACGGCACACCAGTGGTACGGAATGTTTCTGGTGGGCCTGCAGCGCTTTCCAGAAGCCGAGGCGGAGATGAAACGTGCCCAGCAACTGGACCCGCTCTCTCCCATCATCAGCATGGGGGTGGCGGAGGTGTATACCTGGGAGCGGCGTTACGATGAGGCCGTCGCACAGTACAAACGAGTCCTGGCCCTGGACCCGGCATTTTTGGGCGCCTACGGAAACCTGGCAGATGTTTACCAGCAGAAGCGAATGTATGGCGATGCCATGAGCCTGCTGGAGCAAAAATGGCGCCTGTACGGCGACCCGCCCTTCACCCCGGCCCTTCTGCAAGCGTACTCGCGTTCCGGATATTCGGGCGTGATTCGAGAGGAGTTGAATCACCGGCTGCAGATACGCGCGCAAGGACAGTACGCCGATCCGGTGGCAATTGCCGCCAGTTACGCCGAGTTGGGCGACGAGCCGCATGCGTTCCAGTGGCTACAGAAAGGCTACGAAGAACATTCCAGCAGCATGCAGTATCTTGCGGTATCGGCAAGTTTCGACTCTATCCGGTCGAGGCCCCAATTCCAATACTGGCTCAGCGTGCTCGGTCTGCCGGGCGCCGTCGAGCCGGCGGCGATCGCATCCCGGCATGGCTCATGAAGCTGCGGTACCTCCGCGCGACCCATGCTTCACCCGTCCGACCGCAAGACCGCGGAGATTGCTGGCGATGGTACGGAAAGTGTTGCGACGCAGTTGAGTTGGCCTCAACCGGGCAGCGAGAAATTGGCCGAGTGCCGGTTCTGCGTGAATCTGATGGCGATTTTGGTTAAGTTTGAGACCCGCTGCGCCCCTCTCTAGCGCATAAAGCCATCAGCCTTTAGAATAGAAGCTCTTCCAGGATCGTTGTGAATCCCTTGACCCCCCACCCGGAATGCGGATTGACCCTAAGGCACTGGGTCCGGGCGCTGGGTGTCTCCCTGCTCGGGTTGATTTGCGTCAGTTGCGGAGACCAGTTCCGGCCGGTTGCCATCCCCATCGTGCCCCCGCCGCCCGATCCCGCCAGCTTCCACTATGTCCTGGTGCTTAGCGACAATGGGACCCAGAATGCCGGCGCCAGCAGCCGCCTGGATGTTTCGGGGGACACTAACATTGGGGTGGCGACGCTTGGACTGGGCCCGGCGCACGCTGCCTTGCCTCCGAACGGCAATCGCGTTTATGTCGCCAACCGGCTGGAAGACACGGTCTCATCCTATGCTCCGGGGACGGCCACGACCGTCACCACGACTTCCTTGCCCGCCGGCTCCAGTCCGGTGTTCGTGCACACGACGGAGAACAGCACCGTGTACGTGGCTAATTTCGGCAGCAATACCGTGGCCGCCATTTCGGCCACCAGCAACACGGTTCTGACTCCGCTGATTCCAGTGGGCAATTTTCCTGTAGCCCTGGCCGAGACTCCGGACCAGAAAAAGCTGTACGCGGTGAACCAGGGGGATGGCACCGTGACCAGCATCAACGTGGTGGATCGCAGCGTGGCCAGGACAATCGCGACCGGAGGAACGCCGGTCTGGGCCGTCTCCCGGTCGGATAGCGCCAGGGTCTACGTGCTGAACAGCGGTGGGGGGACAGTTTCCACGATCGACACCTCCGCCGACACCGTGCTGAGTACGACTCCGGTGGGCGCAGGCGGCAACTACATGGTCTACGAGAGCAAGCGCAACCGGCTCTATGTCACGAATCCCGCTGCCAACACCCTGACGGCGCTGGATGTTTCCGCCGATCCGCCAGCGATCGCGTTTTCCATCCCGGTAGCGGCCAGTCCACTCACAGTGGCGGCGCTACCCGACGGAAGCAGAGCGTATGTGGCCAGCGCCGCGGCCAGCGGGGGCACGGTGACCTCCCAGGTGACCGTGGTGAACGCCTCCGATGGAAGTGTGCGCACCGTCATCCCGCTGACCTCGGTGCCGGCAAACTGCGGCGTTGGCCGCTTTGAGTTGTTCACTGCCGCCTCGGCGGATAGCTCGAAGGTTTACGTCGGCAACTGCGACGCCGGGAACACCAGCATCGTCCGCACCTCGAACGATACCAAGGTGCTGGACATCACGGCGCCCCTGAGCGCCAGCACTCCGCCCAACGGTGGAAATCCGCTACCGCAAAATCCGGTCTTCGTGCTGCCGGGGCCGTGATTCCCGGGAAAATCAATGGGCCCGTGGACCCCGAGTCTTCCTCTACTCCCAAAAGGAGTGCGCGGGCCGTGATCGGATGTTTGTAGGTCAATGATCACCGAGCGACACTGACCTACACGGAAAGTGACGATATCTCTATCTCCTGCGCGTGGGCTACAAAATCTTGGGAGGCTTTCGGAGATGGGCTAGCGTCCGCTTGCGGCCGCCAGACTGTCGGCGCGACGAACGTTATAACGCAGGGCGATATTCATGAACATGCTGCCCCGCTCAGTCTCGAAGGCAATCAGCAAGGCCTCGGTATCTTCCGTACCCGCGGGACCGTGTTCAGAAGTGAGCAAAACCGGGGGATGAACGCGGAAGTGAAAGCCCTGATCGTTGAGGGTGGTGATGGCGTTGCCGGTAACCTGGTTGGCCAGTTCGCAAACCGTCTCCCGCACCAGCTCGTCGGAGGCAGGGACATCTTCCCCGGCGAAGTGGTTGGCCACACGGATGGCGGTCTCCGGATCGAGATCGAAAACAATCCTGCCTTCAACGTCGCCGGTGAGCGAAACCTGAGCAGCTACACCCTTGCGCCGGTAGGCCTCCTGCTCCATGCTCAGGCTCCCAATCGACATGGGAGACTGGAGCCCCTGCGCCAAAACGGCGTCGGCCGCATTGATGAAGGGCTGGATCAATTCCATCTTCATGGTTAAGCCCCTGCGCCGGCCGCGCTGGCCACGGCGCCATCCTCACCCAGCACGTACTTGATCACTTCGTAGAGAACCTCGGGCTTGACCGGCTTCTGCACAAAGTGACGCGCTCCCCGTTGCAGCGCCGCCACAATGTTCTCCTGGTAGCCCACGGAAGACACCATGACGATGCGCGCCTCGGGATGCTGGCCCACGATCTTTTCCGCGGCCTCAATCCCTTCCATCTGCGGCATGGTGATATCCATGAGCACGATGTCGGGATGAGTGCGCTCGTATTCGGTGATGGCGGTCATGCCGTCGCCTGCTTCCGCCGCCACCTGGCCGCCGAAGGTTTCCACGATGCGCGCCAGGTTCTTGCGGGCGAAAACCGAGTCGTCCACCACCAGATAACGGACCGGCTGGCCGTCTTTGCTTCGCTTCAGAGTTGCAAACTGCTCCATAATCCCTCCCTGCCGAACTCGCCCAAATGACTGACCTTCACAATTCGCCCGCCGAAACGCCCCGGCGCTCCGCCATGCACTGCACCTGCAAAGTATTGGCCAGCACGTCCAGTCCCACCACCCGGATGGCGAAGCCACGATCGATGGCGGCCTTAGGCATGCCGTATACCACGCAGGATTCCTCGCTCTGCGCGATGGTCAATCCGCCCGCCGCCTTCACTGCTCCCATGCCGAGCGCGCCATCCTCGCCCATGCCGGTCATGAGCACGGCGATGCCCTTCGGGCCAAACTCGTCGGCCAGGCTTTTGAACAGGACATCGGCCGAGGGACGATGCCCGTTCACCCGCGGTTCCTCGCTTAACACCGCTACCTCACCCAGCGGCAGCCGTTTGACCTTCAGATGGCGGTTGCCGGGACAAATCAAAATTCGGCCCGCCAGCAGGACATCCCCCGACTGCGCCTGCTTGACGCTGACCGCGCAGATCTCATCCAAGCGCCGTGCGAACATGTCCGTAAAGCCCTCGGGCATGTGCTGCACGACTAGGACCGTTCCGGGGAAATCTGCCGGTAATTGTGAGAATACGTACTGCAGCGACTGCGGTCCACCGGTAGACACGCCTACGGCGATGACCTTAGTCGGAGTCCTCTTGGTGTCGAGCCTGACTTTGGAGGCAGGCCGCGCTACGCATGGCGCGGCATCAACCTTCACTCTCCGGCTCTGTGCCGCCACCTTGATCTTGCCGATCAATTCCTCGGCAATCTGCGGCATCCGTGCGGAAACGTCGGCCGGTTTGGCTACAAAGTCGAAGGCCCCCAGCGACAGAGCCTGCAGCGTGACCGAGGCCCCCTCCGTGCTGTGAGAACTCACCACGATCACCGGCAGGCGGTGCCGGCGCATGATCTCCTTCAACATCTCCAGGCCGCCCATGCCCGGCATCTCCAGGTCCAGCGTGATGACCTGCGGTTTGAGTTCTTCGATCTTCTTCAAGCCGAAATTGCCGTCCATGGCGGTGCCTACCACCTGGATGGAGCTGTCGTGCTGCAGAATCTGCGGAATCAGCTTCCGCATGAGGGCGGAGTCGTCCACAACGAGCACGCGTACCGCGCTCATGTCCGTCCCCCTGCCGCGGGGCAGCTTCCGGCTCTGTGATCCGCGTGCGACACCAGGATGCCGGAAGGAACATTGTCACTCTGCTGCGCCCGCGCCCGGCTGTGCCGTTCCACGATCGCGGGAAGATTGATGATCAACACTACCCGCCCATCACCGAGTATCGACGCTCCACTGATCAGATCGGTGGCCACGGCCTCATCATCCAGGGCCTTGATCACCAGTTCTTCTTCCCCCTCCAGGCTGTCCACGATCAAGCCCAGTTTCCTGTCGCCCGCGGAAATGACAAGAACGAAGATTTTGTCCGCCTGACCCTGCTCCACCATGCTGGGAGCGCGTCCCAACCGGACCAGGGACAGCACGCGATCCCGCAGCTGCAATACTTCGAAACCTTCTACCCGGTGCACATCGGACTCCCGGGCGCGTGCAATCTCCGACACCGCGTTGAGCGGGATGGCATAGAGCCGCTGTTCCACACGGAACATGAGCGCTTTAATGATGGCCAGCGTCAGGGGCAGCTTCAGCCGGAAGGTCGTGCCCTTGCCGATGGCCGTGTCGACTTCCACCGAACCCTTCAGGTTATGAAGGACGGTCTGGACCACATCCAGCCCGACGCCCCGTCCCGAAACTTCTGTGACTTCATCGGCGGTGGTGAATCCCGGCCGGAAAATGAACTCCAGGATTTGCGACTCGCCCATCCGGCCCGCTTCCGCTTCTGTCGTGAGTCCCTGGCGGATGGCTTTGGCCCTGATCTTGGCGACATCGATTCCGGCGCCGTCGTCGGCGATTTCCACAATAACCTGATTGCCCTGGTGATAGGCGGTGAGATGAATGGTTCCGAGGAGCGGCTTGCCGCGCCGCGCCCGTTCGGCCCCGCTTTCAATGCCGTGACTGACCGCGTTGCGCACCAGGTGGGCCAGCGGTTCCGCGATGGAATCGAGGAGGCTCTTGTCCAGATCCGTGTCCTGGCCGCTCATGAACAGATCGACATCCTTGCCGCATTGTTTGCCCACGTCGCGCACCATGCGGGGAAAACGGCGGAATAGTTGCTCCACGGGAACCATGCGGATCTTCATTACCGAGCGCTGCAGATCGCTCAGCACCCGCGCCTGAAACGCCATGGCGTCGCTGAACCGTGCCCGCAGCGCTTCTTTGGGGGCCAGCCGGGCCAGTTCTCCGAATGCCTGCTGCAGCATGGATTTGCCGATGATGAGCTCGCCGACCAGGTTGAGGACGTTGTCGATGCGCTCGGCGTCGACGCGCAGAATGTTTTCCGCATGCGCGACATCATGTTTGTGCTTGCCGCCCGAGGCTTCCTCTGGGGGCTGAGGCTCCGGCTGGGCCTGACCGCCGTCGCCTCTGGCGTCCGGGGACGCGCTTCCGGCGACCTGACCGGCGACTTCGTTGATCCGTTCCCAGCTCACGCGGGAAATGACGGTAGGAATGCGGCACTGAGCGGCCAGATGGTCGCCTGACTTCTCGCTGGCGAGCAGGAGTTCCAACCGCTTGCCGCTCTCGACCGAACCGTCCTCCGGCCGTGTCCCCAGAACTTCGCACTGAGCTTTGAGCGCATTCAGCACCAACTGCCGGGCCGCGATCGGCATGGCGCACTTGGGATCGACGGTCGCCGCGAGGTGATAGACGTGCCGTCCCTGCGCCAGGGCGGTGGCAATGGCCAGCTTCTCGTATTCCGTCCAGGCCGCGGGCGCATCGGCAGGCTGAGTTTTCTTTGCTCCTTTCCCTTTCTTGGTGGGCTGGGAAAGATCGTGGATCATCCCGGCCAGGAGCTCGGCTGACGGCGGCTTGCTCTTGCTCTGGTAGGCGGCCAACATGCCCCCGAAGGTATCCGCGGCGGCAAAGGCTACTTCCGCCAGTCCGCCGTGGACCGCGGCCGATTCCAGGGCCAGCGCATCTTCCAGTGCGTGAGCCGCGTTGCTGAGTTCGCGGAAGCCGCAGGCGGCGGCGTCGCCCTTGAGCGTATGCACGATGCGGCGAATGCTCCGCACCAGTTCGGCGTCTCCGGGATTCTTCTCCAGCTTCAGGGCTTCGTCGTTCAACGTCTGCAGCAGTTCGCGGGCGGTCTCGAAGAACAATTCCCGCAGGTCGCCACCGTCGTCCGACATGTGCGTCATACCGGCTCCTCGACTTTCTGGTAGGCAGTGCCACTTTCCCGGTGCACGATCACGAACCGGCTGGTGAGCGACAGCAGGCTCTCGGCATGCCCTACGAAGAGATACCCGTTTGGGTTGAGGCAGCGGGCGAATTTGTCCAGCAGACGCTTTTGCTCCGCGGTATCGAAATACATCATCACGTTGCGGCAGAAGATCACGTCGTTATGCTGCGGCAGATATTCGGTCTTGAGGTTATGGAAATCGCAGTGAACCACCTCTTTCAGAGCTTTCTTGACCGCATAGCGCTCGCCTGTCTTGTCGAAGTAGCGCAGCCGGTAGCTGTAATCAACGCCCGCCATCTGGT
The DNA here is from genome assembly GCA_964408515.1 of uncultured Acidobacteriaceae bacterium. GTDB lineage: Bacteria > Acidobacteriota > Terriglobia > Terriglobales > Acidobacteriaceae > CAYOZX01. Next base: position 9,805 of record CAYOZX010000112.1, read on the forward strand.
GTTCAGAGTAGATGCCCTCCTGCGCCGTACGCAGCACCGAATAGCTGATGTCGCTGGCGATAATCTCCACCCGCCAGGGCGCTGGGATCAGCGGCTTGGGCGTGAGCGTCATCCCCGGCAAGCGATGGCGCAGATAGTAGTAAGCCAGGCTGTCGGCCACCAGCATGGCCAGGGTATAGGGTTCCTGCCCGGTGGAGCAGCCTGCGCTCCAAATTCGCAGGGAGAAGTCGTGCGCCGCGGATTTGTCGCGGATCAGATCTTCCAGTATGTGCTTGTGAAACAGGTCGAGCTGCGGCTTGTTGCGGAAAAAGCTGGTCTCGTTGATGGTCAGGTTCTCCAGCAGGCGAGCCAGTTCCTGCTTGCCCTGCGCGCTGATCAGCAGGCGGTAGTAGCTGTAGAACGAATCCAGCTGGCATTCTTTGAGACGCCGCTGCAAACGGTCCTGCAGGAAGTGGGTGCGGCGCTCGTCAAAGTGCATGCCGCATTCCTGGTATACCAGCGCCTGCAAAAGCCTGAGCTCAGCCTCCGTCAGCGGCGCCGCAATGGTCGGTGTGCCCATGAGTTTGGTGGCGCCGGGCCCCCTGCCGCCGGCCTACTGCCCGGATGCGGCGCTGCGCGCCTCCCCCGTGCCCGCCAGCGGGGCGCCCTTTCGTCCGGCGCCGGCCTCCAGCAGCTTGGCCATATCGAGCAGCACGATCAGCCGGCCGTGATACTTGCCCAAACCGGTCACGCAGTTCAGTCCGCCCTCCTGCGCCGGCGGCGGCTCGATTTCGGCCGCCGGAATCTTGATCACTTCCGAGGCCGAATCCACGATCAATCCCGCAAGCCGTCCGCGATGTTCTACCACCAGGATCCGGTTGCGGCGGCCCGGCCTGGGCTGGCTTTCCCCGAAGCGCTTGCGCAGGTCCATCACCGCCACAATCTTGCCCCGCAGATTGATCACCCCTTCCAGGTGCTCGGGGGCATCGGGCACAGCGGTGATTTCCGGCACGCGCACGATC
>CAYOZX010000113.1:0-10779 GCA_964408515.1 uncultured Acidobacteriaceae bacterium
GTTCACCGGTCTGCGGATTGCGTCCCATGCGGGCCTTGCGGTGCGCCTTCACCAGGCGGCCCAATCCCGGGATCACAAACACGCCGTTCTTCTTGGTTTCCTTCACCGCCACGTCCGCGAGCTGCTCAAGGAACGCGGCAGCGGTCTTGTTGTTGGTTTCAATCTTCTCGGCCAGATGGCGGACGAGTTGGGTCTTGGTCATGCCTGAAGCCATGCAACCTCCTCTTGGGATGGAAATAGGATTCTGCTGCGGCGGGGCTTATCTTATACCAGGATTCCTGTGGAAAAGTAGCGCCGCAGCCGCATTTTATGCGGATTTTCCTGTACAGGCCCCGCCAAACGCCGCAAAAATCGGCCCTCCCGAGCCCGTGAGTCCCAAAATGGCTCTATTGCGGCGGGTTTTGCTAGGCCCCCGGGGGTCGCAGCGACCCAGCGTAGTCCCGGCCACGGATGCCATAATGGCTTGTAGCGTCCCCGGGTCAGGAGCCCGATTCATTGAGCTGCGCCATCTGCGAGAAGCGCAAGGAGAAGCGGTTCTGCCCCGCCCTTCATGGCCGGATTTGCCCGCAATGCTGCGGCGAGCAGCGCGAGGTCACGCTGGATTGTCCCCATGACTGCGTCTATCTGCAGCAGGCGCGGGAGCACGAAAAGCCACGCGCCATGGCTGACCTGACGGCGGCTGATCTTTTCCTCCAGGTCGACGTCGACGACCAGTTTCTTTATCAGCGAGAACACCTGATCATGGGTCTGAGCTTCGCCCTGGCCAAGAGCGTGCGTGCCAACCGCAGCTTGAAGGACACCGATCTGATTGCCGCCCTGACGTCTATGGCCAAGACCAGCGAGACCCTGACCAATTCCGGCTTGCTCTATGAAGTACCCGTCGGCAACCCCGCCCAGCAGGCGGTTGCTGCCGAGGTGCAGGGCATGCTGCGGGAGTATCGCGAGGCCGAGCAAAAGCATCTCGGCTACGTCCAGCTGCGCGATTCGGACGTGCTGCGTGCGCTGGTGTTCATGGTGCGCATGGCGCATGGCCGCACCACCGGCCGGCCCAAGGCTCGTGCCTTCGTGGACTTTTTGTTGGCGCAGTTTCCCGAGAAACCGCCGGGCGTGCTCACGCCGGAAGTGACCGGGAGCCGCATCGTTATACCCTGACGATCTGCCCCCGCGGACAAGTCAGCCGCCACTCATCTGGATTCCTCCGACAGATCCAGAGATCAACCCGCCGGTATTGGATCCGCGTCGGCCGGTGGAATTTGCGGTTCCGTCATCGGCAACCGTTTGACCCGTTGTCCGGGCGGCAGGGCGTCGCGCAGCTCGCGCACGGTTCGCTTGAACACGGGATGCCGCGCGTCGCCGGCGATTTCCGCCAGCGGCTCGAGCACGAAGCGACGGGTATGCATGGCGGGGTGAGGAATCGTCAGCTCCTTCGTCTCCACGATCGAATTCCCAAACAGCAGGATATCGATGTCGATGTTGCGCGGCCCTTTGGCCTGAGCCCGGCGGCGTCCCATTTCCCGTTCAATCTCAAGGATCCCGCGGATCAGCTGCCGCGGCATCTTCTCCGTGTCCAGCTTCACGGCGCAATTGAGAAACCACGGTTGAGCGGCAAACTCGACCGGTTCGGTTTCATAGAAGGGCGAGACCGTCAAAACTTCGCCCAACCGGCCCAGGCAGCCGATCGCGTGCGCCAGATGTGCGCGCCGATCGCCCACATTGGAGCCCAGCGACAGGTACGCCACTTTGCGCATACCATTCCAGTTTCCCGTTTCTGGCCGCGGGATTCCAGCAAAAAGTGCGAGACGGACTCCGCGCTGCGAGCCATCCCCGGTTTCTTTCGCCATTACCACGGTCACTTTTAGCGGGCCGCGCCGCAACGCTACCATCGAAGCCTATGCCTCTGCAGTCGCTGCTTCTCAGCCGGGACGCGGAAGCGATCCGGGTCCTTCAGGCGGCGCTGGAGAAGCTTTCGATCAGCGTGGAGGTCTGCAACGGCGTCCGCTCCGGGCAGGAAATTCTGAATACGGAAAAGTTTGACGCTGTCATCGTGGATTGCGACGATCTCAAGGGCGGGTTCGAGGTCCTGGCGAGCCTGCGAAGAGCGCCCAGCAACCGGAACTCCGTAACCTTTGCCATCCTCAACGGCGGCACGACCACGCAGCAAGCCTTTCAGATCGGCGTGAATTTCGTCCTGCAGAAACCCATCTCCCTGGTCAACGCTTCGCGCTGTTTCCGGGCCGCTGTCGGCTACATGATCCGCGAGCAGCGCCGCTACTTTCGCCACCCCGTGGAAATGCCGGTCACCCTCTCCTTTGGCGAGTCGAAAAACGTAAAGGCCACCGCCACCAACATCAGCGAAGGCGGTATGGCGATTTTCCTCAAAGGAAAACTGCCGAAAGGCGGCATGCCCACGGTGAATTTCACACTGCCAGGCGCGGCGACTCCACTTGAACCCAAGGTGCAGGTTGCCTGGATGGACGATTCCGGCCACGCCGGCCTGCGCTTCACCGACATGCCCAAAGCCTCCCGCGATCAACTGGACCAGTGGCTCAATACGCAATGCGAAAAAGCCGGCTGGAATCCCTACTGATTCCATCCCTTTTGTGACCCTCAGCCCCTCCTGGCACCTGCATTGAGACTTGCGCGCTTCCGGCGGTCGCCTGAAACTGAACTGATCTCGGTCAGGCGGGTCTCATGCTTCCTCTTCATACCAGAATTGATCGCGCTCAGCGTCTGCTGCGCATGCTGGAACAGGACGCGCCCCTGTTGGCGCGGCGGATCGCGGAATTGACTCCGGAACATCAGCAGGCGGTCAGGAACCACGCCGCCCGGTTGACGGCGCAAGCCCGCGCCGAACTGGAGAGGCTCCTGGAAGAGGGCGCTCACTGGGAGAACGGCGACACGACACCCCAGGCCGCCGACTAGGCTGAACCCATCACAACGCAGATGATTCTCGGGGCTGGCCTCAAGCCATCGGCAGGGCTGCCGCCTGGGAGAGTACAACGGAAGCTTCTTCTTCCTGCTCGATCGTAGTTTCTTCCCAAAGCGTCCGGTCGCGCAAAATGCGGGAAACCAGCGCGGTGTGCATGGCGTGCCCCGCGCGGTCCGCCACCACGTTGCCCAGAATCTGCTTCCCCAGCAGGGCCAGGTCGCCGATCAGGTCCAGCACTTTGTGGCGGACGAACTCGTCGGGAAAGCGCAGCGGCGGATTCATCAGTCCATCGCGGGTCAGTACGATGGCATTCTCCTGCGAGGCCCCGCGAATCAGACCCTGTTGCCGCATCGCGTCCGCCTCGTGCAGAAAGCCGAAGGTCCGCGCCGCCGCCAGTTCCTTCAGGTAGTTTTCGTCCGACAGATGGACCCTGAATGTCGATTTTCCGATCAGGGGATGGGGGAAATTGATGGCGTAGGAGACCGAATAATCGTCGGCGGGATAGACCGCAATCAACTTGTCCCCTTCGCGCATCTCCAGCTCGCGCCGGATGCGGAGATAGGTGCGGGGACGGCGCTGCCGGCGGATTCCCGCCTTGTGAATGGCCTCGACGAAGGGCAGGGCGCTGCCATCCAGAATGGGCAGCTCGAGGTTGTCGAGCTCCACGATGGCGTTGTCGACGCCGCATCCAATCAGGGCGGAAAGAAGATGCTCGGTCGTCGAGATCAGCACGCCCCGCTTCATCAGACTGGTGGCGTAACTGACCCGGGCCACGTTCCGGCTCACCGCCTCCAGTTCAAATCCATCCAGATCGGTGCGGCGGAAAATGACCCCCGACCCGGAAGGCGCCGGCAGGATGCGGAGCCGCACCGGGGCTCCGCTGTGCAGACCCACACCACGCAATTCCACCGGCACGCGGATTGTTTGTTCGTTTACCAAAGGCGCTTCGGTTGCCTGGGAGTGTTGGATGACAACTGTACCCTCTGAGGAGATTTCTCGACTGTGGCTAATTTGCCACACCCGATGTTGGGAAAACGCCGCAAGGCCTCCCCAATTACATAGCTAAGCTTATGAAATTAAATAGTCTTACATATGGTCGATTCGTAGGCTGCCCGGAACCTTCGGAGTCACTTCCATCGATATCCCAGACACCAGGATTTGACCAAGTTGCGCTTCGCGCTCAGCGCTTGCTGGTCTTTCCGGAACTGGCAGTCACATCGAACTGCGCGTCGCTGATTCCCTGGTTGTAGTTGATCGAGGTGAGAAAGCGCTGGCCCGACATGTCGCTGTTGTAGTAGCGCGAGACGGTGTAGGGAGTCATGATCCCCTGAATCTGCCGGTAGTTGTCGTAGACCTCGCCCTCGACGTTGCGCTGCTGGTCGCTGGCATCCCGCCAGGAGAAGGTTTTCTTTACCGGCAGGTGATCGTTGGTATCGAAATAGAGGGTGACGCCTTCGTTGCGCGAGTTCATGACCGTCACCTGGTCGACGGTCTTGCCTTCGGTCACGGTCTGGCCTTCGTAGAACAGCGCCACCCCCGGTTGGTGCAGCCACTCCCGCAGCACACGGTCGAGTGCGTAGTGCTGTCTCCGCAGGTAGTCGGCCAGGTCTTTGGGATCCTGCGGATGCGTGCCCCGGAAGGTGATCTCGTATCCCTTGTCGCCGTTGTACACGTAGGTCACATCACGCTTCTTGGTCAGCTCAATGCGGTCCTTGTCGGGATACTTGTAGAAGCGCCAGAACAACAGGCCCAGGCTGTTAGGCCGGCCGTGATAGAAGCTGTAAGTGCGCCCTTCCTGGCTGATGTCCCGAATGTTGAGGTAAGCCGGCCCGCCCAGCGCAGCGATGGCCTGATCCAGCACCGCCCTTGCCTTGGCGGCATTGGTCTGGTCAACGGGAATGGTCTGGGCCGGCGGCGCCATTTCGCTCTGCGCCACGCCCATGGCAGTGAACAGGACTAGGGGCCAGATCAGCTTCATGAGGTTCCACAACATTAGATGCAGGGAGGCGCGCAATCATGAGTAAACTCCCCACGAGGTCTCAGCCGGGCCGCCGGCACTGCCGCTCCCCTAGCCCACCAGCACCGCGCCCCCGTTCACGTTGAAGACCTCTCCGGTAACGAAGCCGGCGTGCTCGGTACAGAGGAAGAGAATCGGCCCGGCGATCTCCTCCGCCTTGCCCGCCCGGCCGAGGGGGATGGCGGCGAAAATGCGCGGACTGCTCTGGGGATCGTTCAGGGCGGGCGCCGACATGTCCGTGTCCACCCAGCCCGGCGCCACCGCATTCACATAGATGCCATCACGCGCCAGCTCCGTCGATAGCCCTTTCACCATGCTGATCAGGGCGCCCTTGGTGGCGGCGTAGTCGCAGTGAAACGCTTCCCCGCGCTGGCCCGCCGTAGAGCTGACCAGCACGATGTGCCCCCCGGCTGCGCCCGTCTTCCCCTGCTTCTTCATCTGGGCCACGGAATGCTTGATCAGCGCGAAAACGCTGTCCAGATTGATGGCCAGCGTGCTGCGCCACTGCGCATCCGGCATCTTCTCGATGGGCGCATCTTCCGGCGGCCATACCCCGTGGTTGGCCACCAGGATGTCGAGCCGTCCGAAGCGTTTCACCGTCTGGGCCACCAATTCCTCCGCGGTTTGGGTGCCCGAAAGATTGCAGGCGACCGCCGCGCAGCGCTCGGCGCCCAGCTCCTTGACCAGTTGTTCGGAAGGCCCTTTGGCCTTCTCGTAGTTGAACAGTACCCGCGCGCCTGCGCCCACAAATATGCGCACCGTGGCCGCGCCAATGCCGCGGGAACCGCCGGTAATCAGGGCAACTTTTCCGGAAAGAGAGAGAGGAATTGGCATGCTGGAATAGTTTCCAGTTTCAGCACCCAAGTTGCAAGGGGTGGGAGCCTGGGCTGAAGACGCGCTGGGCCGGTACCCTCCTGCGGGTGCCAGCGCCCCTTGGCGGGCGGACTCAGCTTCCCCAGCTGGGCGTCTTTTCCGCCTTCAGTTCGCGGATCAGCAGCCGCACCAGCATTCCGTCGAAGCGCGTGCCGCTCAATCTCTCCAGCTCCGCCAGGGCCTGCTCGCTGTTTTTCGGCGGTCCGAGAGAGCGTTCCGAGGTCATGTTCACATAGGCGTCGGCCACGGCAATGATCCGCGCCCAAAGGGGAATCCTCTCCCCCTGCAATCCGTTGGGATAGCCTGAGCCGTCGAAACACTCGTGGTGATGCTGCACCGCCTCGCGCAGTTTCCGGCTGTCCGGCAGCGTGCCCAGAATTTCTCCACCCACCCACGCGTGCCACTTGAGCAGCTCGAATTCGCTCTCGGTCAGCGCCCCCGGTTCGTTCAGAATGCTCTCGGGAACAAATATCTTGCCCACGTCGTGCACGCGCGCGGCGAAGGTAAGGTCGAGCGTTTCCTCCGCTCCCAGTTCGAGCGCGCGCGCCAGGATTTCGCCGTAACGGGAGACCATTTCACCATGGCCGGAATTGTTCGTCTGGCGCGACTCGGCGGTGCGAGTCAGAACTTCCACCGCTTCGCGCATGACACGCGCGCTGCGGTCGCCGTCGACGCACAACTTCTTCAGCGTCGCAATCAGCTCCTCCACATGCTCCGGCCCGGTGTGCTCGCGCTGCAGAAAGCCCTCGATGTAACCGGAAATGACCTGCCGCCGAAGCGCCGCCGCCTCGCCGCCGGAGAGCTCTTCCGCGGTAGAGACGCGGTCGCCGCCCGCGCGCTTGGATACGTACATGCCGGCATCCGCCACCCGGATGATGGCTTCCATGGAAAATCCGTGCGCCGGATAGCTGCCCACGCCGAAGCTGCCGGTGATATGCTGCTGGTTCAACGTCGGGTCCTGGGCGATCCACAAGCGCAAGCGTTCGGCCAGGACTTGCGCCTGCTCCACTCCGGTCTCCGGCATCAGGATGATGAACTCGTCGCCGCCGTAGCGGGCCACCACGTTCGATTGCCGGCATTTCTGCTCCAGCAACCGTCCTACCCGCGCCAGCACCAGGTCCCCTTCCAGGTGGCCCTTGCTGTCGTTCACTTCCTTGAACTTGTCCAGGTCCATCAACACTACCGAGGTTGGCCGCCCGGAGCGCGAGGCGCGCTTGAGCTCCGAGCTCAGGGCCTCGAAGAAGTAGCGCCGCGTCTTGATGCCGGTCAGCCCGTCGGTGATCGATTGCTGTTGCAGCTTCTGGAAGACAAAGGAATTGTGCAGGGCGGTCGCCAGCAGGTCGGCCAGGGTGTTCATGACCAGCACGTCCTGCGGAGTGAATGCATCCTCCTTGCGGCTCTCCACGTTGAGCACGCCCAGCAGGCTCTCGCCGTAGGCGATGGGCATGCACAGGACCGAACGCGATCCCGGCAAAACCCCCTGCAGCTGCCCCTCGCCCGTAGCCTGTACCAATGCCGTCTCCCGGCTGCGCGCCACCCGTCCCAGAATGCCGGTTCCCAGCGGGATGCGCTTTCCCACGACCTGCGCCGTCGCCCCCGCTTCCGCCTTGATTTCGATCTCCTTGGTTCCGTAGTCCAGAATTCCGATGCCGATGTGATCGAAGCTGAAATTTTTCTGGATGTGGCCCACGATCTCCGCCAGCATCTGCTCCGAGTCTTCGCTGGAAATAGCGGTCTTGGAAATGCTATTGAGGAAGGCGAACTGGCGGGACCGCCGCTGCTCCTCGGCAAACAAGCGTGCATTCTCCACCGCCACCGAGACCTGTCCCGCCGCCGTCTGCATGACCTCCAGGTCGCGCTGCTCGAAGACGTATTCGCGCTCGGTGTTCATCGCCGCCATCACGCCGGCCGTGCGCCCGCCCAGCAGGATGGGCGCGCCGCAGAAGCACTTCGCCGGGCGCGGCGGCCGGAACGTCACCCCCAGCCGTTCCCGCGCTTTCTCCAGCTCCGCCCGGATCAGCAGCGGCTGGCCGGTGCGGATGATGAATTCCGTCAGCCCGTTCGCCACTTTGCGGGAACGCTTGGACATGTTCTCGCTGTTCTCGACTTCCAGCTCGAAGCAAATTTCGTCACCCTCCTGGAATGCGATATAGAACTCGCTGGTATCGAAAATCTGGCCCAGTTCTTTATGGACCGTGCGCAGGATTTCGTCCTGGTCCAGGCGTGAACTGATGGCCTGCCCGATTTCCGTGAGCAGGGCGAACTCCTTGCTGCGCCGCTGCGCATCGTGCATGACTACGTAGTTTTCCAGCGTCAGTCCGATCTGCAGCGCCAGTCCGATCAGCAGGCGCAGGTTCGAGGAGCCGAACCGGTTGCGCGCCGCGTGGGGAAACAGAATGACGCCGAAATTATGCTCCCGGGTCTGCAGGCTTACCGCGGTCAGGTTGTACACCCGCTCTTCGGTCAGCACCTGCCGGAACTGCGCGAACCGCCCTCCCGGAAACGCCGGCAGCGGCTCGGGCATCTCCGGGATGCTGCGAAAGGTCACAAAGCCGCCGCGCCGGTAAGCCAGCTCGCATACGTATTCCCCGGCCCCGCTCCTTTCCAGTTTGCTGATGAACTCGGGCGAAAATCCGCGCTGCACGGAGGGCAGCACCGCGCGCCAGCGCTCCGAAATGCAGATCATCGCTCCGCCCGCGGGGAGAGGCTCTGCCAGCCGGTCCAGGATGCTTTGCATGCTGGGAATCAGATCATCCGCCGACAGCAGGCGGGTAGGATCGACTCCCAAGGTCGAAAAAGCCAGCGCGTTTTCCTGCACCGCGTTGCGTTCGTTCTCCGCCAGCACCATCACCATGGCGATGCCCAGGGTCAGCTGGGGGATCGGACCCAGCAGATCGGACAGTTGCATGTAGCTGTTGCTGAACTGGCCGAACAGCATCAGCACCGACCACAGCGCCAACGACATGGCCAGCAGCGTGAACGCCAGAGAGTTCCTGCGGTGCGCGTAGCGGTAGAAGAAGAACGAGCTGTACAGCAACGCCAGGGCGACCGCCACGGTCAGGCGGAAGTGGGGCAGAAGCTGAATCTCGGGGTGAAAGATCCCGTTCACCATCTGGGCTTTCAGGTTCCACAGGCACAAGGCGACGCCCACCAGCCCAAAAACCGGGTCATACCAGCGCAAGCGGAATTTTTCCCGCATCAGCCGGGTGGAGATCAGAATACAAAGCGCCATGGCCGCCAGCAGCAGCGAAGCCGCCAGCGACACCGCGGCCGAGGGGGCCCGGAACACGCCCCAGGCATCCAGCACGTAGTGCAACGTGTAGGCGCCCCAGCCGAGCTGCCAGGCGCGAAAGTAGTCCTGGCGGGTCTGCTCGTAGAGGTAGGTAAACACCAGGAACAGCAGCAGGGCCACAACCCCTGGAACCACGACCATACTGATGGCTACGCTGTTCATGGCGCTAAACAGCTGCTTCAAGAACCTGATGAGCAGTTTCTAAATCTCATGGTTTCACATCGGTTCGGCGTACACAACTGACTTTTGGGTCTCGGCGGAATCAGAAGGGCAGGCTTGTTTTGAGCTTTCGAATCAAGCATTTGGACGGGGCCGGGGGCGGCAGAAAGCTTGACGCTGAATGTTACCGGCCCGTAACATCAGGACACGTCCTTTCGTAATGTCCTCCTCCTCCAGTTCGCCTTCCGACCCGGCTCCCCGCGTGCGTTTTGCCCCTTCTCCCACCGGATACCTGCACGTGGGCGGGGCCCGCACCGCACTCTTCAACTGGCTGTTCGCGCGCCACTTCGGCGGGGCGCTGATTCTGCGCATTGAAGACACCGACCTCGAACGCTCCACTGCCGAGATGGTTGAGGGCATCCTGCAAGGCATGACCTGGCTCGGTCTCGATTGGGACGAAGGCCCCTTCTATCAGACCCAGCGCATGGATTTGTATCGCGCGAGCGCCGCGAAGCTGGTCGCTTCCGGACACGCCTACTACTGCTTCTGCACCAAGGAGGAATTGGAGCGCCGCCGTGCCGCCGCCTCAGCAGCGGGGCGTCCGCCACGCTACGAGGGCACTTGCCGCGGCATTTCTCCTGACGAGGCTGCCCGGCGCCGGGCCGGGGGAGAGCCGGCTGCGGTCCGCTTTGCCGTGCCCCAATCCGGCAGTACGGCGTTTGACGATGCCGTCTTCGGCCGCGTGGAGTTTTCCAACAGCGAACTGGAAGATTTCGTCCTGCTGCGCTCCGACGGCGGCCCGACCTATCACTTGAGCGTGGTCGCCGACGATGTAGACATGCGCATTACCCACATCATCCGCGGCGCCGACCACATCTCCAACACCCCCAAGCAGGTGATGCTCTATCAGGCGATGGGCGCGTCCTTGCCGGTGTTTGCTCACGTGCCTCTGATTCTCGGCCCGGACAAGACTCGCCTGAGCAAGCGCCACGGAGCCACCAGCGTCATGGCCTATCGCGATGAAGGCATCGTGCCGGAGGCGTTTCGCAATTTCCTGGCCCTGCTGGGCTGGACTCCACCTCAAGGTTCCAAGGAGATTCTCGGTGACAGCGAACTGATCAAGCTGTTCGGCCTCGAAGGCATTTCCAAATCGAACGCCGTGTTCGATCGCGCCAAGCTGGAGTGGTTCAACACCGAATACATCCGGTCTTATGCGGCAGACCAGCTTTTGCCGCTGATCGAAGAGGAATGGCGCAAGGCGGGGCTCGTGCCCGATCCGCCCGGCCGCGGAGCGCTCCCAACCATCAGTCTGCTCCAGCCGCGCGCCCGCAGCCTGAAAGATTTCGCCGCTTCCTTCCGCGCCTTCTTCAGCGACACCTTCCAGCCCGATCCCGCTGCAGTAGGGAAGTTCCTGAGCGACGAAAAAGTCCGCCAGATGCTGGTTGAGCTCGGCGACCGCTACGCCACCCTGCAAGACTTCAGCGAAGCCAGCACCGAAAAGCTTCTGCG
>CAYOZX010000114.1:0-10764 GCA_964408515.1 uncultured Acidobacteriaceae bacterium
CAAGGCGGGGGAGGGGGCGAACGTGCTGGGGGGGGGCGATCCCCGTGGCTGTTTGTTCCATCAGCAGGTTCACCTCCGCCGCGGCCCAGGGGGCGTCGTGCCGATCGGCCATCAGGACACCGCCCGCATGGCCCCCGTCGCCTTCGATCACAATCCGCGCCGTGGCCGGAGCTGCAATCCTGGTCACCACTCCCACTGGAATCTGCCGCTGCTCGAGCAACGGGCCTTGTTCGATGTGCAACTCCACAAACGCCCTGTAATACCCCCCTGCCAGGGAACGCGGCTCGAGTGGTCCCACCATGCCGGCTACGCGGCGAACCTCCTCGAGAGATCTGCCTTCGGCATCGGCCAGCTTTCTCGCAGCCTCGGCTGAGAGGCAGGCTGAAAGCATCCTGCTGCCCAGACATCCGATGCCGAAGCGGGTAGGTTCCTCCGCCGTGAAGAGCAGCAATTCGAGAGAGTGCCGTGGCTGAAAGCCCGCGCGGCGCAAGGCGCGGAGGGCCTCCAGTCCTCCCAGCACTCCCAACACGCCGTCGTACTTGCCAGCGTTGGGGATCGCATCCATGTGGGAGCCTGTGCCGACGGCTGGCGCTGCGGGGTCGGAACCTGCCCAACGCGCGAACGTGTTCCCGATGGGATCCTGTCGCACCGCGAGGCCGGCTTGCTCGCAGCGCGATCTCAGCCACGCACGGGCCTTGAGATCGGTCGCGGTGAATACAATTCTGGTGACCGCCGGCGGCTCAGCGTCCGAGATCGAAGCCAGCGCATCGATCTCAGACAGCAACTGCTCACGATTAATCTCCAGATTCATGGTTACGTTCTGGCAAGGGATGCCGGTTCCAGTCCTTATAGATGAAATATTTTGCGGGCGTCTTGCCGATAGCGCCGAACCATTGCGGGCACCAGGGAGCCATCCAGATGAAATCTCCAGCCGTGACCGGATACCAGCAATCGCCCAGCCGGTAGATTCCGCCGCCTTCGAGCATCATGAGACCGTGCTCCATGACATGTGACTCCACCATGCTGAGTGATGCTCCCGGCTGATAGACCATGGTATTTACCGCAAAGTCGAAGCTGGGAGAGTCAGGTAAAAGGGATTTCACCTGCAGCCAGGGATCGTCCGCCAACGGATGCGAGAGGACGTCGTCTTCTGTGGATATGATCGCGCTGGGAGCTTCGACACCGGTCCTTTCCTCATACTGCTTCTCGATCACGGCAAGGCGGCTGGGTTGGGCGGCGACGACGCGGTGTGGCGATCCCTGCGGAAAGTAAGCAAATCCGCGCGCGCTAAGAGCATGCGAGCTGGCGCCGATTTCAACCCGAATGTCACCTTCCAGTACGAAGACAAATCGCTGCGCACGCGTGCTTCCCAGTTCGCCGCCGGCTTCAAATTCGGCCGTGTACTGAGAAAACTTTGCCCCTATCGCCGGGCTGGCATGGACGACGGCGGTGCATTTCCTCATGCCGGCCAGAGGGTTGCGGATGAAGGTGTCCGGAGTGTGAAGCAGGTGGTTGGGCTGCTGAGCAGTTCGGGTATGGCCGATGTTATGCACGCGAGATCCTCTGCTGAAGTGGCGGCGCAGACACTAGTTGATCAAGCAATATCCGGCCACAGCGGATTGCGATGGCGACATCTTCAACCTTGACACATTCCTCAGGATGGTGACTGAGTCCTCCAGGCGAGCGCAGGAAAATCATCGCGGCAGGAACCCGCTCCGCCAGGATCATGGCGTCGTGGCCGGCGCCACTCACCATCCGGTGCGGCTCCGTGCCAGCTTTCCGGATGGCAGATTCGATCTGTCTGACCAGAAAAGGATCCATGGCGACAGCCGGCTGACTCAGGACAACCTTGTGCTCAACCGCGAGACCGCGTCGCTGTGTTATTTCCTGTGCCCGCTGAACGAGGTCCTGCACGGCCTGGTTCCTGCTCCTGTCGGATGGGTCACGGACGTCGAAACTCAACCGGGCCTCGCCAGCAATCACATTGGTTGCTCCTGGCTTGATGTCCATTTTACCCACGGTGGCCACCAGCCCCGGAACCTCGCGAGCGTAACGCTCAACCGCGCATATCCACTCCGCTGCTGCAGCGATGGCATCCTGGCGAAGATGCATTGGCGTTGTACCGGCGTGGTTGGCCTTTCCGACGAAGGTAAATTCCAGACGACTTTGTCCTGCGATTGCTTCGACCGCCGCCAGGGGCATGGCGAGTTTCTCCAGCACCGGACCCTGCTCGATGTGAAATTCCAGGTACCCCAGAGTGTTGTCTTGCAGTTCGGCTTCAGGCAGCTTAGCGGGATTCAAGCCGAAATTCGCAATCGCCTGGCGCACGGAGATTCCCTGCGCATCCCGCTGTTCCAGGAGTTCCTGGTTTAAGCTGCCGGCGAGAGCGCGGCTGCCGATAAACGGCGTGCCGAAGCGGACGCCCTCCTCTTCAGAGAAGCCAAGTACCTCAATCTCAAAGGGAAGCCGCTGCCCGTTCAGCTGTTCCAGCAGCGCAACTGCGAGGACAACACCCAGAACGCCATCGTAAGCTCCGGCATCGGGGACGGTATCGAGGTGCGAACCGATCAGCAATCGCGGCGCAGGCGATTTCGCAGCCGGGTAAAGGCCTCTCAAATTTCCCGCCGGGTCGATTCTCACTTCGACGCCCAGCGGCCTCAACCAGGCCGTAATCTCGCGATGACAATCCGCCATCGGCGGCGAGAGAAAGGTCCGGCGCGTGCCGCTCTGATCTTCGCTGAACCGGGCCAGCCGCTGACAGCGGACGATGGTTCGTTCCGCTCCCTCCATGTCATCCTGGACTGGCGTCATTCTGGAACGCACCCTTCTGAGCCTCTGGCTGAAGCATGACCCGGCCTGCAGTTCAGGCTTCGCGAATGACCTTGGCTGCGACCCAGCCCAGAAAGGTGAGCAGCAGCAACACTTCCCAGCCGTAGCGGCTCCCGTAAGTGGCGACAGGAAAATGATTGCTGATCATGATAAACACCGTGGGTACAGCGAGGAAGGTATTATGTTTGGAGCGCAGCTTGGCTAGCGCGCTGAGAGACCCATCGAAGCTCTTCCCGGCCGCAGCCGCCGCTATCAGCTTGCGTTGCGCGGGAAGAATACGCCACCACACGTTAGCCATCATGATCGTGCCGAACATCGAGCCCACGTGGATATAGGCGGCACGGGCGCTGAATACGTGCGTCAACCCCCAGGAGATGGCGGCGATCATGGCAAAGCAAAACACCGCGAACGCGGTTTCGGAGGCCCCCAATCGGGAGCGCGCCGCGAGGTCATAGAGGAGCCAGCCAGACGCGAGGACACCCAGCCCAATTGCGATTCCCGCCGCTGGCGAAATGTCGGCTACGTCGGGGTCGATGAGTCCACTGGTCAGGTAATACACCAGGAAGAGCAGAATCATCCCGCTCAACCAGGTCATGAGCGCCTCCCAGCGGAACCAGTGCACCTGCGACGGCTCCACTTGCAGAGATTTCTGCCTGGAGACCGCGTAGAAGCCTCCGCTGTGCACCATCCACACCCCCGGCGTCAGTTCCGCGGCGCTCAACTTCTCCTGTTTCCAAAACTGGCGATCGAGCCAGGTGAAATAGTAGGTTTGCCCGACCCACATGATGGCCGCGAAGACGTGGAACCAGCGCACGCCCAGATGGAGCCATTCACGGACGTCGGACGCGCTCACGTGGTGAGCTCCTTCTTCCCGCCGCGCCCGAAAGCCATGAGTCAGACACCCCGGTAAGTGGTATAGAAGTTCGGGCTGAGCAAAAGAGGAAGGTGGAAGTGCGAATCGGCGCTCCTCACCTCGAATGTGACTTGCACGAAGGGATACAGAGTGGCGATGCCCAGGCTGGAAAAATACGCCGCCGTGTCGTAGGTCAGGCGATAGAGCCCCACGGCGAGATTCTCGTTGGCCGGCAGCAACTGGCCGCAGCGGCCGTCTGGCCCGGTACGTTGTTCTGCCAATACTCGCCAGGTATTCGATGCCTCGCACCGTTCCAGCCGCACCGCAACGCCGGCCCCCGGCCTTCCCTGGGCTACATCCAGAACGTGGGTGGAAATCCGGTTCACTCTCCCATCCATTTCTGCAGTCGTATCTGCGTGATCTGGCGCTGTTCCCCGGCTGCTTCGCTCAATTCGCTCGCACTGTCATTGTGCAAGCGGCGGCGCAGAATCTCAAGGATATCGCCGCTTGACCTGCCGGTGGCGCACACGATAAAGATGTAACCGAAGCGCCGCTCGTATTCACGATTGGCCTTGGCGAGCGCGAGCTTGACTGCTTCCCCGTCATCGGCAACCCGCCTCTGCTCCTGCGCTGACCACGCGAGTGCCTGGACACTGGCGCCCCGAGATCGAGATTCGCCAATCCGCGGATGGCATCGGAAGGCTTCCATCCAGTCCGCCTCGCCGAGGCCCGCCCAGATTTCGTCAGAGATTGCCAGCAGAGTCGCCTTGTCCGGCATGGGCCTCCGCTCTACCATCCCGGTCGCCCAAGCTCTGGAACCGCAACACGGCAGGATCTCGTCGAAGGCCTGCCCCTTTGAGAGGCTGTTCCAGCGCTTCAGGGTGTCATTCATGCCCGGTCCTGCTCAGCTCCTCGAGAAATTCAACGACCAGGTTGCCCACAATAGCAGAGCGATAGCTGGCCGTGGACCGCACATCGTCGATCGGGTGAATCTCGCCTGCGGCCACCTTCCTGGCAAGAAGGGAGAGCGACGGCTCCATGATCTTGCCCTGCAAAACCCGTTGCGTCTCAACCAGGAGGACCGGCACGGGCGCCACGCTACCAGCGGCAATGCGGACCTCCACAATCGTACGGTCCCGCATCTTGCCCAGCGCAGCCATGCAGACTTTGGCAATCGCCTGCGCGTTGCGAGCGCCTACCTTGCGCGCATAAGAGAAGTATCCGGAGAATTTTCGCGGCAGACAGATGGCGCGAACCAGCTCATCCGGCGCCAGGTTCATGCTCTTGTAACCGGTATGAAAAGCGGCGTAGGACAGGCGCCGTTCGCCACGAACCGAGGTCAGAACGAGCTCGGCGTCATAGACCAACAGGGCAGGCAGGGAATCCGCTGCGGGAGAGGCGTTGACGATATTGCCCCCCAGCGTGCCGCGGTTCTGGTTGGCGATCCCACCGGTCCAACTTGCCGCGCGAGCCAGCAAAGGGAATTCACGCTGTACGATCGGGTTCGAGCGCAGCTCCGTGTAGGTGCAGGCAGCGCCGATCCGGATTTCGCCGGGAAGCACCTCGATACCGCGCAGCTCGGGCAAATTCCAGATGCTCACCAGCCGGCGAGCCCGCAGCATGCCGGCGGCATACTGCACCATCACATCCGTCCCTCCCGCGATGGGGAGCCAGGCTCCCGGTTGGTCCGAGAGCAGCGTCAAGACCGCCTGGAGATCGGGAGGCGCCACCAGTTTGAAATCGGCAGGATCTGATCTCATGGCGTCCGCCCGTGCCCCGCTTCAGCGACAGCCTCGAAGATCTGAGTGTAGCCGGTGCAGCGGCAGAGATTGCCCGCGAGTCCCTCGCGAATATCCTCCAGGGTTGGATTCGGCTTTTCACGCAGCAACTGAACCGCCGCCAGCACCATTCCCGGGGTACAGATCCCGCACTGCGCAGCCCCGCAACGAAGAAAGGCTTCCTGCACCGGATGCAATTGCGCGCCCGAAGTCAGACCTTCGATCGTGACAATATTCGTGTCCCTGGCCTGGAGCACGGGCACCAGGCAGCTATTCACCAGGGCGGCATTCATAATTACGGCGCACGATCCGCACTCTCCCTCTCCGCATCCCTCCTTGGCTCCGGTCAGTCCGAGCTCGTTGCGCAGGACATCCAGCAGCCGCTCCATGGGATAGACCTGCACCGTCCTCAGCTGGCCGTTGACGGTAAAGGACACCTCGCCCCGGACGGCGTTCGAATCTGTGTTCATGGCCGGTCACCGCTGCGGCCTTGCTGGCCAAGACTGCCTTGGGCGCCCAGGTGTGCGTGGATGTCCTCCGGGAGTACGGGAACGAAGTCGAACGGGGTCTTCAGGGCATCGGCCACAGCGTTAATGATCGCAGGCGCCGGACCATCGATCGGCAGCTCACCAATTCCCTTGGCGCCAAAGGCGCCATGAACGTTGCCGGATTCCTGGAAGAAGACCCGGATCGAAGGCAGGTCGCAGGAGGCAGGCATGATGTAGTTGGTCATCTGGTTGTTCTGCATGCGCCCGTTCTGCCAAGCCACCTTTTCGTAAAGCGCAAATCCAATGCCTTGCGAGACGCCGCCCGCAATCTGCCCACGCGCCAGCACCGGGTGCAGGACCTTGCCTACTTCCTGCAGGGCCACGAAGTCGTCAATCTTGACGTCATACGTCGTTAAATCGACGGAGACCTCAGCCACGTAGACGGCCCATGCGAAGGCAGCGTAGGCATCGCCCTGGTACTTGTGGTCGTCCCAAAAGATGTCTGCGGGCGGTTCGTAGCTTGCCCAGGAACGAAGCGGGCCGTGGGCGGCGGTGTAGCTTCTGCAGGCTGCGCGGAATTGCTCCTGCGAATAGGACTCGTCCAGCAAGCCAGACGCCGTCAGGGTGTGACGAAGACCCAGAGCAGCGGACCGCACAATGTTTCCCACAATCATTGCGGTTCGCGACGCAACCGTGGGCCCGCTGTTGGGGACGTCACTGGTGTCAGCCTGGGCAATTTGGATCTCCTCATAAGGTAAGCCCAGCGTCTCGGCGGCGATCTGGCAAAGGATAGTCTTGGTGCCCTGGCCAAACTCCGTGCTGGAAGCCAGCACACGAACGGTCCCATCAGGGCAACCCTCCACCCCGGCAACAGAGTTTAGGTTGCGCTCGCCTGATCCGGTGAAACCCGCGCCGTGCAAGACAGCAGCGATACCCATTCCTTTGCGGCGGGTTCCGGTCTGGTTCTCGCGGACGAAGCGCTCGCGCTTGGCATGGTAGTGAGAGAGGTCCAAGGCATGTCCCAAGAGTTTGTCCAAATCGACGTGATCGCGAACCGCTTGACCGGTGGTCGTAGTCTGCCCCTGGTTCAGGAAATTCCGGCGACGAATTTCGACGGGAGAGATTCCCACCACCTGAGCGATGCGATCCATATGCCTTTCCAGGGCAAACAGACTCTGAGGCGCGCCGAAGCCGCGGAAAGCTCCGTGCGGCGGGGCGTTGGTTGCGACCGCTTTGGCCCTGATCCGCACGCTGGGCCAATAGTACGGTCCGCCGGCATGGATTGTGCCCCGGGAGAGCACCACGGAGGACAGCGTCGCGTAGGCGCCGCCGTCGACCGCGAAATCGATTTCGCCGCCGAGAATCTTGCCCTCCCTGGTCACAGCGGTGCGGTGGCGGGTCCGCGACGGGTGGCGCTTGGTGGTAGCGGCCATATCTTCCATCCGGTCATAGACGAGTTTTACCGGATGCCGTGACTTCATGGCCAGCAGCGCGGCGTGTGCGGCGATCATCGAGGGGTACTCTTCCTTGCCGCCAAAGGCCCCACCGGTTTCCACTTGCACTACGCGCACCTTGTCCGGCGGGAGATTGCACATTTTCATCAGCGCCTTATGGACGTAAAACGGACACTGCATCGAACCCCACACAGTCATGCCGTCACGCGGATCGAAAGCTGCAATTATCCCGTTGGTTTCGATGTAGAGCTGCTCCTGCGCGCCCGTCCGGTATTCGCCTTCGACGATAAAATCGGCTTCTTTCCAGATGCGGTCCACATCGCCCTTCTCAATCAGGTAACTCTTGAATATGTTGTCCCCCCCCCAGATGACGTGCGACCGGCGCTCGCTTTCCTCAATGGTGAACACCGCGGGGAGAGGAGAGCAGTCTACGATCACGGCTTCCGCGGCTTTGCGCACCAGGCGCCGATCGGGGTGGGCGAGCAGGAGAATCGGTTCTTCCGGGTGGTTGATGGCGCCAGCAGCCAGGCAGGGTTGGTCGCTGTCGATCAACGCGATGACGTTTTCGCCGGGGATATCCTGGGCGCTGACAACAACCATTTCGCTCCAGGGAACGCCTGATTCAAACCTGATTTTCGTGATTTTGCCCCTCGCAACCTGGCTGCGCACCGTCGCGCCGTAAAGCATACCTGGCATCGACATGTCATCGACGTATTGCGCGCGGCCGGTTACCTTGTCCGCCCCCTCCTTGCGCGGAACCGAGCTGCCGATGATGGGATTGCCCGTCATGCGATTGCGATGGCCTGAGTACCGTTCAGCATGGCCGGTTTCTTCAATTTCATCATAACGGCCAGGCGAGTGCATTAAGCAAGAGACCGGAGCCTGGAGCTGGCGTGCGTCCACGCTCTCTAGCGAAACGGCTAGGGGCGGACCTCGCGGCCCCTGGGCCTGCCGCAGAACTCACCGTCCCTGAACACCGGCTGCCCGCGGAGATAAGTGGCCTTCACCACTCCGCGCAGGGTTTCCCCCAAATAAGGCGAAATGGGATGGCGGTAGCGCAGATAGTCTCGACTCACGCCGAATTCTCGCTCGGGATCGAATATGACGAGATCGGCATCGTAGCCGGGGGCGATCCGGCCCTTGGTGTTGCAGCCGGCGAGACGAGCAGGCTTCTCTGCCATCCAGCGCGCGATGTCAGGCAGGCCGAAGCCCCGTTGCTGAGCCTCCGTCCACACCACTGGCAGAGCGAGCGAGAGACTGGCGATGCCACCCCAGGCGGTCTTGAAATTTCCCTCATCCAGAAGCTTCATGGCAGGGGTACAAGGGGAGTGGTCGGTCGCAATCAGGTCGATAAGACCTTCTCTGAGCCCTTGCCACAGCGCTTCGCGGTTTTTCCGGCTGCGCAGGGGAGGGGCGCACTTGTACTGCGTCGCTCCGTCGGGGATACGCTCCGCTTCCAGGCGTAGGTAGTGGGGGCAAGTCTCGACGCTCAACGCCAGGCCTTCAGACTGCGCCGCGCGCAGGTCCGGCAGGGCGCGGCTGGTAGAGAGATGCACAATGTGGGCACGCAGCCCTTCCCGGCAGAGACCCACGATCAGCCTGTTCGCTGCCAGCTCGGCCTCGTCCGGACGAGACTCCAGAAATGTCGCATGGCGTCTCCAATCCGCCCCAGCCAGGCGAGCGGTGGCTTCTTCCACCGGACCCGGAAGTTCGCAGTGCACCAGCAAGGGCAGGCCAGTCCGGGCCACTGAGGGCAGAGCTGCGCGGAGTTCGCGCTCGGTGACCATGGTGAAACTGTCGATCCCGGGATGGATAAGGAAGCACTTGAAACCCGCAACGCCAGCGGCCGCCAGCGCCTCGAGATCATGGTGGTTACCGCTTACGAGTCCGCCCCAGGCCGCCCAGTCGACCCAACATTGGCCGTTTGCGGCATGACGCTTGGCCTCGAGCCCGGCGATTGTGGTCGTGGCCGGCAAGCAGTTCAGCGGCATGTCCACGAGCATGGTGCATCCGCCGGCCGCCGCTGCCTGCGTCGCGGTCCCGAAGCCCTCCCAATCAGCGCGCCCCGGTTCGTTGATGTGCACATGGGAATCGATGAGGCCGGGAAGGATGGCGGCATCACGGAAATCGTGAGTTCCAGACGCCGGAATCTCAGGGTGTGCCGCAAGCTCGGGAGGCGGGATCAGCGCCCGGATCCTTTCATCCTCAACCAGGATGGCGGCTTCCTTTACTCCTTGCGGAGTAACCACCCGCCGCGAGACGAAGGCCTGCATGCTCATAAGACCAGGCGAGCAGGTTGAGCTGCTTGCCAGCGCAGAGTATCGGCCCGGCCTTCATTTTTCAAGCCGAACGCAGGGGCAGCCGTAAGAGCACGGGACAGAAATGTTCCACCGATGGTTGCAGTTGTGGTCAATACCGCCACGCGGCCGTGTTCCTAGAGGCGCAACGGCAACATCTCTGGCCAGGAATCAAGAGTAGGAGCGGACTTAGGTCATGACCACCCTGCGGGTCGGGTCTTGCCTAAGGTCAGCTTTTCCATACTTTCAGCGCTGAGTGCGCCTTGCGTGTTACTTCGGTTACCCCGTGTGTGAACCTCCGTAAGTTGGCTGAAGGGTCGGACGGCAGTTACAGTCTTCTAATCTTAAGCGTACAGGCATTTCTGGATTCGGCACTGCCAGCTGTGTCTGGGGGAGATCGTGAATAGAGATCTGGGGCCCTTCATGAGACGTTTCAGGATCATAGATCGGGTTGCACAGAAAAGACACGCGGGTTTCTCGCTCATCGAACTCGTGATCGTAATCTCGATGGTCATGATTCTGTCGGGAATTGTTGCGCCTCTCGTGTTGACGGCGATCGCGGGAGTAAAACTCCGATACTCGGCGAGTGACCTGAGCGGTCTGATGCAAAAAGCTCGCATCGAAGCAGCCCGAAGAAACAGCTATTACCCCATCCGGCAAACCACGTTGGCGAGCGGCATGGCCGGCTACTACGTCGACCTGAACAGTAACAGCAGCTACGACCTGACCGAGCCTATGGTAGAGATGGGCAGCCAGGTCACGGTCCGCTTTGGAACCGGTAGTGGCGCCCCTGGTGAAACGGCGTTTGTCGCCAGCCTGACCTATACATTTGCATCCAACACAGCCGTACCCAACTTCAATGCCCGCGGGCTGCCCTGCGTGGTTTCGGGATCGATCTGCCCAACGGCGGCTGGACAGGGCTTTATCTATTTCCTTTCGCGCACCAGCACGTTCGCCACGAATTGGGCGTCGGTGGTGGTAACCCCCAGCGGACGCGTGCAGGTCTTTGTCTACGATGGGGCCAGGTGGAACCAGGCATGAGCGGACTAAAGGTGTGCACTCTGA
>CAYOZX010000115.1:0-10681 GCA_964408515.1 uncultured Acidobacteriaceae bacterium
TCGCAGTACACGCCGTCCCCTGCTGTCACTTCGCGACCAACGATGTGTACTGAGGCCGGACGCGGCTGCGAGCCGATGTTTCACCAGCGCTCAGTGCGATAGATCGAGGCCGCCGGTTGACCAGAAACATGGAACACACCGAGGGGCGTGAGATCACGCTTCCGGGTGGCCGCCGAAACCGCATCTCCATCGAAAGCAATGACGAAGTCCGCGAATCGCGGTGGATCGGCCAGCGCCCGCTCCCACAGTCCTTCCGGATCAAGCGGCTGCTTCCAGGTTCGATGATTGCCTTCATAGATCACTCGGCGCAAAGGGATTCCGGCCTGCTGCAATGCTCCCACGTGGTCGCCCAGATACATGAGCAGGGTGGAGTCGGCGGGAAGGGCCTTCAGATAGTCCGCCAGCTCACGCTCGATAGCCACACGCGTGCGAGAGTTGACCCAGGCCTCCCGGTAGGAAACCGGATTTCGCCAGATCGAGGCGTAACTGCCGAACACAAAGATACATCCCGCGGCGGCAATGGCGATTCCGGTCTTGCGATCCTTCCCCCGTCGCACCAGCCAGGCAACAGCAAGGGATGTGAACACAGCAAAAGCGGGCAGAAGTTGCACGCCGTAGCGGGCGTTGTAGTAGGAGTAAGGCCACCACTCGGGAATAAAAACAGGCACACCGCCGTAGGCGACGGACAAAGGATAGAACGCGAGGGGAACCCATAGGAACAATAAGGGCCAGCGTGCAGGCCGGGGGCTTGCCTGTCGCTTTGCCCACACGCCAAACCCAATCCCGGCCAGGGCCAGCGCGATCCATAGCTTTTGCCAGTTCCCCGCTCCGAGATTTAGTTCCGCGGACTTCAGAAAATAGCTGAATGCGACGGGCAGGTTGTGACCACCCGGATGAGAGGCTCCCGGAGTCTTCTGTTCGATCGCGTTGGCCGAGTATGGCCCGGTAGCGAATTCCAGGGGATTGCGATAGACGATCGCGTTGTAAGCGAGCCACAGCACGGGGCCGGCGGCGGCCAACAGAATAAAATTGCGAACGGAGCGACGGATGCTTGAGGTGCGGGCAAACACGGCGATGACGCAAGCAGCCGCCGCCATGGCGAAGGCGAGCATCCATCCGTCGTAGCGCGTCAGGCAGGCGGCCACCAGACATGCTCCGCACTTTAAGAGTGCGGACGAGCAAATCGGCGGTGAATCCTGCACCTCCACTTGTGAGGCAAATTCGGTGAAGTACACAGCCGCCCAGATGAACAGACCCAGGTACAGCGCCTCCGTCATGGCAGTGGCCTGGAGATAGATCAGATTGGGGTTGGCGCCGTAAATGATGGCAGCTCCCCAAGCCGAAAGACTCGCCTGCAAAGCGGCGCCTTCCGTGAAGGCTGCGGATCGGCGCGTCAGCCGGAAGATGCCCGTCACTCCCGCCACATAGGCGGCCATCGAGGGGATAGATCCGCCCAGCCCGCTGGTCCACATTCCCTGGTGGAGCAGAAACGGGATCATCAGCAGGTGGGGCAAAGGCAGCCAGACCGTGCCCAGCTGCAGCAGGCCGGGGGTGCGCGAGTCGAATACGCGGCGCGCGATATTAATGTGCGCAACGGCATCGCCGTAGAGCAGTATCTCGCCGCGGCGCAAATACAAAAGGAAGGAAATGACTGAGACGCAACCTGCAAACCATGCCACCAGGGCGGTTTCTCGATCCCAGCGGCGGACCGGCTCAGTCTTCATTCCAGGTGGGTCAACTCGCGGAAGATTTGGAAGCGGGCATCAATTTCGTCGCGCGACAGGGACTGGAGCCGCTCGGTGCCAAAGCGCTCGACAGCGAAGGATCCCATGACGCTGCCGTAGAAAAGCGCGCGCTTGAGGACCTCCCGGTTCAGTTCGCCCTGCGAGGCGATGTAACCCATGAATCCGCCGGCGAAGGAATCGCCCGCGCCGGTCGGATCCTTGACTTCTTCAATCGGCAGGGCGGGCGCCCGAAAAGGGTGCCGCCCCACGCCAAAAGCGCCCTCGCGAAAAAAGATGGTGGCGCCATACTCGCCGTGCTTGATGACGAGAGCCTTCGGGCCGAGGGCCAGAACCTTGTGCGCAGCCCGGGGCAGGTTGGTCTCTCCACCCAGGGTTTTGGCCTCGGTGTCGTTGATCAGAAGAACGTCGATCAGCTTCAGGGTCTCGAGCAGCTCCTGGCGCGTGCCATGAATCCAGTAGTTCATGGTGTCGCCGCCGGTGAGACGGGCAGTCCTCATTTCGCGGGCGACTGTGGCCTGCAGTCCGGGATGAATATTGGCCAGGAACAGAAACTGGGTGTCGCGGTACGACGACGGGATCCTGGGCTGGAACTTCTCGAAAACGTTGAGCTCGGTGAAATCGGTCTTGGCCTCGTTCAAATTGTCACGATAGTGACCGCCCCAGCGGAAGGTCTTCCCTTTTGCGTGCTCGATGCCTGTGGTATCCACACCACGCTTCTTGAAAACGTTTTCGTGTTCCGCAGTGAAATCCTCGCCCACCACAGCCACCACGCGGACGGTGGTGAAATAGCTGGCGGCCAGGGCGAAGTACGTGGCCGCTCCTCCCAGGACGTTGTCCACCCTGCCGGAAGGACTGGCGATGTTGTCAAAGGCGACGGAGCCGACTACCAGTATGCTCATGAGTTCGTGGCTTTCAGGTATTTCCCCAGAATGAGCTTCAACCGGCGCCGGGTGGCGGATGGAATCTTGCGCGGATCCGTGAGGATGGCGTGCTGGAGCGCCGAGCCACATTTGCAGGCGCGGGCCCGGGGCATAGCGGCCACAGACTCGCGCACCACCTTGGCGGCGTTTTCCGTGTTCTTGAGGAGCACGGCAACAATCTGGTCCACGGTAACGGAATCGTGGTGGGGATGCCAGCAGTCGTAGTCGGTAACCATGGCCACGGTCACATAGCAGATTTCCGCTTCGCGGGCGAGCTTGGCTTCCTGCAGATTGGTCATTCCGATGACGTCCGCGCCCCAGGCGCGATACACGTTGGACTCCGCCCTGGTGGAAAACTGCGGCCCCTCCATACACAGATAGGTTCCGCCAGTCTTGCCGGCTACGCCAGCCTTCCTGCAGGCAGCCTCCACGGTGCGAACCAATTCGGGACAGACAGGATCGGCGAAGGCGATGTGCGCCACCACGCCGTTGCCAAAAAAGGTGTCTACGCGATGGCGGGTGCGGTCGAAAAACTGGTCAGGGATGACGAACTCCAGGGGCTTGTGCTCTTCCTTCAGCGAGCCCACGGCTGAAACCGAGAGTATGCGTTGCACTCCCAGTTGCTTGAAGCCGTGAATATTGGCGCGGAAGTTCAATTCGCTGGGCAGCAAGCGGTGTCCGCGGGCGTGGCGGGCAAGAAATGCCACCTTGCGGCCTTCCAGGAGACCGGTGACATAGGCGTCTGAGGGCTTGCCGAACGGCGTCGCCAGCCTTACTTCTTTGACCTGGGTCACGCCGGGCATGGAGTACAACCCGCTGCCGCCGATGATCCCGATTTCCGCTGTGGGCAAGAATCTCCCCTGGGCGCAACCTAAAATCGTGAAGGGTGATTATACCGAACCTTGCTTTTCCTACCGGGCTCCGGCAGTGGCCGCCTGATCGGGTAGGTTCGTGGGTGGTGGAAGGTAAGCCTGCGTCATGGCCCGGAATGCCGCCTGATCCAGTGCTTCCGTGGCAGTGCCGTCAAGGCTTTCGGTGACCAGCACCGAGTCGCCGTCAACATGGATGACCACAGGGCCCTCCTCCGTCAGCCAGGCCCGCTTTCCGGTGAGATTCTGCAACCTCGCGAACGGAACCAGCGGCTGCGTTCCGTCGTGCGGTGGATCTTCCACGCGCAGGTAACGCTTGGGCAACGCCCGGGCGTAAATGCCGGCAAATTCCGAGGCGCGCTCCGCATTCGACCAGCGGGAAAAATAGACCAGGGCGAGCGGAGCCTTGGGATCGCGTTTCGGCCTTCCGGCATAGTAATAACCGCCCCGCCAGTGCGGAAATAACTGCTTCGAAGCCGCCGTGCTGGCATACTGGTCGACCAGAATGGCGACGTCGAACTCGCCCATGGCCCCCACGTCAAAGCGGTCGTAATCCTTGAGCAGCTTGCGGAAGTCTGGCAGAGGGACAGGGTCGAGGTGTTCGCCCTGCAGGTAAGTCCGTGGCTCCATGATCTGCCGGGTCGTCCGTGGCGGATTCTGAAAAAGCGCGGTGAAGGCCTTCTCCTTCCCTCCATGGGTGAGTAAGGCAGTGATGAAGTCGATGCCGTAGCGATAGGGGAAAGTCAGCGCCTCTTTCAGATAGATAGGCGCATTTTGGTATTGCACGGAGTCTGGAGTTCCATCCAGCATGCCCTCTTTAAGTGTCTGCACGACCTCCGGTGTGTCTTTCAGAGACTCTCCCATCGGGGCGAGCATGTAGTCGAGGAGCACGGCCATGGCCTGCCCTTCCACGACGGCCTGCCGGGCGGTGCTGATTTCGTCATTCTCGATGTCCAGGGGTGTAATGTCTTTCTTCTTTTCCAGGTCGCCCGGCTTCATGTACTTCTCCAAGCTGAAAGACTGGTCCTGCAGGGCGTGGGTCAATTCATGGGCCAGCACGGGTTTCTGCTGTTCGACGCCGACCCAATCGAGCAGATTGACCGTCTTGGTCTTGGGATCGTAGTAGCCGGCGACCTGTTCCTTCAGCAACGCCACCAGGAACTTTCCCAGGTCGAAGTCCTGGGGCAGCAGGCCGAATTTTTTCAACACCAACTCGGACCGGCGGAGCCGCTTGGCATCTTCGTCCTCGCGGGTGTGCTGGCTGATGTAGGCTTCGACTTCTTCCCGGTTGACCAGGCGCCGCTTCACGTCGCGCTTGATGGGGAACAGGGTCTCCTTGCTGGCAAACTGTAGAATCTGATCTACCGAGCGGAAAAGCTGCTCAGCCTCCTGCGCTGAGATGCGTTGTTGCTTGTTGTGCTCCTGGTCAGCCCGGGCCGTTTCTGCGGGCGATGACGGAGATTTGTCCTGCTGCGTTTCCTGCGCCGACATCCAGGAGACAAGCAGGACCAGAATTAACAACAGCGAGAAGATTGCAGGAGAGAGCCGCTTGCGGAGCGCCTTATGTTTGCACATTGCTTCAAGATTATACTTTTTGCGCGATCGCGCGCTCTTGCCCAGATTTTCCCGGTAACCCGCGCAGCACTTTTCCGTCCAAGTCTTTCGGGGCTTGCCATGCGCGTCACTGCACATTTCGCCTGCATCCTGTTACTTGGCCTTCAGGCCTTTGCCCAGTCTGCTGCACGCGAACACTTCGCGAATGCCGAGGTGCTTTATGACTGGGTGACGAATAACTCGGGCCAGAAGTTGCGCACTTTTGTTACCCGTCCCAAGGCGGCAACCGGAAGAGTGCCTGTGATCCTCTTTGTCGGCTGGTTGAGCTGCGACAGCATGGAGTATCCCGATGCCAATACCCGCGACGGGTTTGGCATCTTCTTGCGCCGTCTGATCGACGAATCAGGCTATGCCACGGTGCGCATGGACAAGCCGGGCGTAGGCGAGAGTCAGGGAGACTGCGCCCACGCAGACTTCGAGAGCGAGATTTCCGGCTGGCAGGCCGCCTTCGACGCGATCGGCAAGTACGACTTCATCGACCGTGAGTGCATTTTCGTGGTGGGATTGAGTAACGGTGGTGGTTTCTCCCCGCTGGCGGCGCACGGCCGTCCTGTACGCGGCTTTGTCTCCGCCGGTTCGTGGGGGCGCACCTGGTACGAGCACATGCTCGAGCTCGAGCGTGGGCGCGTCATCTCGCAGGGCAAGTCCCCAGCGGAGGTAAATGCAGCGGTAAAGGCCTTCACCGAATTCTATAGCCTGTATCTGATCCAAGGCATGACTCCCGGTCAAGTGGTGGCCCAGCACCCCGAATGGAAGAGTCTGTGGTACGACGCGCCCGACGGCCAGTAGGGGCGCCCCGCCGCTTTCTATCAACAGCTGCAGGCTCTCAATCTTGGCGAAGCCTGGCAGAAAGTCGACGCCCCGGTGCTCGTGATCCGTGGCGCCGCCGATACCGTCATGAGCCGCGCCGATAGCCAGGCCATCGCCGAGATCGTGAATCAGGTACACCCCGGCCGCGCCCGCTACTGGGAAATTGAGGGCATGAACCACGGACTGAAAGTCAACCACAGCTTCCCCCCTGACCTTGTGCCCACGGTCCTGACCTGGATGAAAGAGCAGCTACGCTGACTCAGCCGGGAAGCGGAAACTGAGAACTGAGAACTGCTCTTGTTCTTATTTCCTCTTGAAATACTGCACGGCGCGCTCATGCTTTTCCGCCGCGGCGCGGCTGGAGAACGTTCCCAGGTTCCGCCGCCGCCCGGTTTTCGCATCCTTCTTGCGCGAGTACAAACGATACTGCCCGGACTTGAGTTTTCGAATCATGACTCTCAGATGGTGCCCATTCCCTGGCCTTTAGTCTAGACTGCAAAACGATCGTGAAAATCCGCCCTCTCACCGCTCAGGACGCCGAAGCCTTCATTCAGCTTCGCCTCGAAGCCCTGGAGCGCGATCCGGAAGCCTTCACCGAATCGGTTGCCGAGCACAAGCGAAAGAGCCGGGCGCAAATCGCCGCCTTCCTGGGCTCCGGTTCGCCAGCCGATAACTTCATCCTGGGCGCCTTCGACGGGAAGCAGCTGGTCGGGATGACGGGATTTTTCCGCCGCCAGGGCCCTAAGATCCATCATCGCGGCGAAATCTGGGGAGTCTATGTCCGGCGGGAGTCTCGCGGCCGGCGTGTCGGTCATGCCCTCATGAAGGAAATGATTCGCCGCCTCCGTTCCATCGCCGGTCTGGAGCAGGTTACGCTCGGCGTCAGCGTGGGCAACGTCCCAGCACGGCGCCTCTACGAATCGTTCGGTTTTCAGCCCTACGGCTGCGAGGCCCGCGCCCTGAGGTTGGGAGATACGTACATCGACGAAGATTTGATGGTGTTATATCTGAAGCGCTGAGAACCGCGACCCTCAACCGGCCGCGGCTCTTCAATCACGGGCGTCGAGCCTCGCCCTCACACCACAAAATATTTCGCTGCCGGATGGTGCACAACAATCGCCGAAGTCGACTGCTCCGGCTCCAGGAGAAACCCTGTGGTGAGGCGCACGCCCACGTTCTCCTCCGGCTTGAGCAGGGTAAACAGCTTGGTCTGGTCCTCGAGATTAGGGCATGCAGGATATCCGAATGAATACCGCGATCCCCGGTACTTCTGATGGAAGAGGTCGCGGATGTGCGGAGAGTCTTCGCCCGCGATGCCGAGTTCCTCGCGCATCTTCTTGTGCAGATATTCCGCCAGGGCCTCCGCCGTCTCCACGCTCAGACCGTGCAGGTAGAGATATTTTGTGTACTCCCCGCCTTCGAACAGCCGTTGCGTCTCCACTGAGGCCCGCGATCCGATCGTCACCAGCGACAACCCGAGGACATCCATCCTGCCCGACGGCTTTCCTTCGACAAATCGGGGCGCGAAAAAATCCGAGATGCACAGCTTGCGCCCCTCTCGTTGCCGGGGAAATGCGAATCTCAGCAGCTCGCGCGGGGACTGATGTCCGCAGGGCTCATACACCACCAGGTCATTGCCTTCACTCTGGCAGGGGAAGTATCCATACACCGCCCTGGGCTCGAACCCTCCGCTGGCGATGACCTCGTCTTCCAGCTGTTTCTTGATCGGGCGAAACTTCTGTTCCACCAGCTTGAGATAGTCTTCCTGCGACGCCGTCTTTAACTGCCACTGGTTCTTGAACAGCGCGGTCTCGTTGATGTAGGGAAACAGCTCGCGCAGATCGAAGTCGGTCCGCACCTTCACTCCCCAGAACGGCGGCGCGGGAATGTTCGGCGCATCGCCTACTACGGGGCTTCGTTCTGCGAACACGGGCCCGGTCTCCTCGTCCACAGCCGCCGCTTTGGCGTATTCCTTCACCGTGCGGCCCTCCTGCAGGCGCGCCGCCCGCTTGCCGTTCCCGGTCGCCAGGTCCTGCATGATGTGCAGCCCGGCAAAGGCGTCGTCGGCATAGAACACGGCACTCGAATATTCCCGCCGCAGATCGTCCTCCACATACTTGCGGGTCAGGGCCGCACCGCCGCAGATCACCGGGAACTCCAACTTCTGCCGTTCCAGATCCTGGATCACATACTTCATCTCCAGGGTCGATTTCACCAGCAACCCGCTGAGCCCGATGGCGTCGGCCTGGTGCTCCAGCGCCGACTTGATGATCGTGTCTCCGGGCTGCTTGATGCCCAGATTCACCACCTTGAACCCGTTGTTCGACAGGATGATGTCCACCAGATTCTTGCCAATGTCATGCACATCGCCCTTGACGGTGGCCAGCACGATGGTTCCCTTCTGCGAGCCGGCCTTCTTCTCCATCTTGGGCTCGAGATGGGCCACCGCCTGCTTCATGACCCCGGCCGAGTCCAGAACCGACGGGAGCTGCATCTTGCGCGCTCCGAATAAGTCGCCCACCGTCCGCATTCCGTCCAGCAGGACGGTGTTGATCAACTCCAGCGGAGAATACTGCGCCAGCGCTTCTTCCAGGAGCTGTTCGAGACTCTTCTTCTGCGCCCCTTCTCCCACCGCCTTTTCACCGTTGATGATGGCAAACTTCAGTTTGTCCTCCACCGACAGCGTCTCCACGTGCGCCGTGGTTGTGGCCTGGACTTTGCCCTTCGTTCCGGCAAAGTGGTTCATGTAGGTCTGGAGAGGATCGCCATTTCTGCCGTCGCGATAAATCAGCTTGCGCGCGAGCTCAGCTTCCTCATTAGGTATTTTGTATAAGGGATAGATTTTGGTGTAGTTGACAATGGCCATGTCGAGGCCGTTGTCCACCGCTTCGTGCATGAATACGGAGTTCAGCACCCGCCGCGGATAAGCGTCCAGCCCGAACGAGATATTGCTCACGCCCAGGATCGTCTTGACCTCGGGCAGTTCCTGCTTGATCCGCTTAACAGCCCGCAGCGTCTCGATCCCAGCCGTCCTGTAATCCTCCTGCCCGGTGGTGATAGGCAGGGTGAGCGCGTCGAAAATCAGGTCGGTAGGCCTAAGCCCATACTTTTCGGTGGCCAGCTTGTGAATGCGCTTAGCGATCCCTACTTTCTTGTCGGCCGTCAGCGCCATGCCGTCTTCATCGATGGTGAGGGCGATCACTGCCGCGCCATAACGCCGCGCCATGGGCAGGACTTTGGCGGTACGCTTCTCGCCGTCTTCCAGGTTGATGGAATTGATGATGGCCTTGCCCGGAATCCGTTTCAGCGCTTCCTCCACCACGTCGGCTTCGGTGGAATCCACCAGGATCGGCGCGGGCACGCGCGTGGCCACCTTCTCCAGAATCGAGCTGATATAGCCCTTCTCGTCTTCGCCCACGATGGCGCAGCACAGATCGAGCATGTGAGAGCCGTCGTTCACCAGCCTCTTGGCCAGCGCCAGAATGTCGTCGTACTTGCGGCCACGCACCAGGTTGCGGAAGTGCTCCACGCGGGTGGTGGTGTTCATCTCCTCCGCCACGATCAGTGGCTTGGGATCGAGGTCCAGGGGAACGGAGCTGTAGGCGCTGGAGGCCGCCGCCACCGGCTTGGCTTCGCGCTTCGCCGGCTCCACGCCCGAAACCGCCTCCACGACAGCCTTCAGATGAGCCGGCGTAGTGCCGCAGCATCCCCCGACGATCCGCACGCCGTAGTCCTGCACAAAATGCTTGTGGTAAGTCGCCAGTTCGGCCGGAGTGAGCTTGTAGACGGCGCGTCCGCCCTCGTTTTGCGGCAGGCCGGCGTTGGGCAGCACCGAAACCTGCTTGGTGGAATTGAGCCCCAGGAAGCGCACGGCGTCGTTCATCTCCTGCGGCCCGGTGGCGCAGTTCAACCCGATGATGTCCACATCGAACGGTTCCAGCGCGGTCAGCGCGGCGCCGATCTCGGTGCCCAGCAGCATCGTTCCCGTAGCTTCGAGCGTCACCTGCACGGTCACCGGCAGCCGCTTCCCCGCCTGGTGCATGGCGTCGAAGATGCCTACCAGCGCCGCCTTCGCCTGCAGCAGGTCCTGACAAGTCTCGGCCAGCAAGACATCCGCACCGCCTTCGATCAGGGCCAGGGCCTGCGCGGTGTAGCCTGCCACCATGTCGTCGAACTTGATGTGCCCCAGCGAGGGCAGCTTGGTGGTGGGCCCGATCGATCCTGCCACGAAGCGCGGCTTGTCCGGAGTAGAAAACTGCTGCGCGACCTCCCGGGCGATCCTTGCGGCCGCGATATTGATTTCCGCGACCTTGTCTTGCAGGTCGTACTCCGCCAGTACCACCGGCGTTGCGCCAAAGGTGTCGGTTTCGACGACGTCGCAACCCACCTTGAAGAAGTCTGCGTGAATGTCCTGGATGATGTCGGGACGGCTCAGCACCAGCAGCTCGTTGCAGCCTTCCTTGCCCCAGAAATCATCCACACTGGGACTGCGGAACTGAATGTTCGTTCCCATGGCGCCGTCATAAATGACGACGCGCTCACGCACGATTTCGAGGAAAGAAGCCATCAGTCATCAGCCTTCAGTAAAGCCGCAGCGCTCTGCGTCCTTCGTGTCCTCTTGTGGTGAAATCCACGGTTCTGTGTCCCCTGCGCCTCCGGGGTTCATTTCCGTGCGCCGGGCATGCACAAACGCCGGCCCTGGGGGACCGGCGTTGGATCCTCT
>CAYOZX010000116.1:0-10552 GCA_964408515.1 uncultured Acidobacteriaceae bacterium
GATACGGAATGGGTCGCGTAATTTGGGGGGGCCAAGGACGGTAACAACGGCCAGCCCGCGGAGCGGGAAGTGGCAACCTGGTGTTCAGAGGCAAGCGTGCTCACGCGGTACGGGATTAAGACCGTAAACTACGGGCCGTCAAGTGGGCCGCGCGATGCCGAGGGAGAAAAGGTCAAGATCGAAACCCTGGTGAATATGACGAGGATTTATGCCCTGGCCGCAGCCGAGCTGTGCGGAGTGCAGTGACCGCAGTCTTGTTCAGAAATCGTCCCGAGGATATGGATTGCCAAGCCAGAAGGAAATCGAACGGCGCTACGCAAATATCCGCCTCCGCATGGAGCGCGAAGGCCTCGACGCGCTGATCGTCTGCGGCAACCAGTACGCCGGCTTTGAGGGCGCGGTGTTCTACGTTTCGGGCTTTGAGATCGTGCACC
Organism: uncultured Acidobacteriaceae bacterium; assembly: GCA_964408515.1. Lineage (GTDB taxonomy): Bacteria > Acidobacteriota > Terriglobia > Terriglobales > Acidobacteriaceae > CAYOZX01. Next base: position 435 of record CAYOZX010000116.1, read on the forward strand.
GCTATGTCTACTGTGTCCTTCCCCTGGCGGGCGAGCCAACGCTGGTGTTTCCCCGCGAGGCGCGCTGGATTGGCGACAAGGCCAAACCATGGGTCCGCGACCAGGTGTGGCCGGAGCTTCCCGGACAATGGATCCGGGAGCGCGGGCGCGAACGCCGCTGGAAGCGCGTGGGCATCTATGGCATGGACTTCATCCTGGCCGTGCGCGACTACCGGGAGCTCGCCAGCGCCCCCTTTGAGCTGGTGCCTTTTGACCGTCACTTCGACCTGGCGCGAGCGGTCAAGAGTGACGAAGAGCTCGCCGAAGTGCGCGACGCCATGGATATCATTCTCGATGGTTTCTGGGCGCTGGTGGCGGCCTACCAGCCCGGCAAGACCGAGGCGGAAATCATGGCGCCGGCGGTGGAGCGCTTCTTCGCGCGCGGCGCTGGCCCGCGCATGATGAACATCATGCTTTCCGGAAGCCATGGAGAAGCCGAAGCCGCTTTCAAAGTTCCGAGTCATCGCGTCGTATCCACGGACGACCTGCTTCTCTACTCGCTTGAGATCACCGGAGCCGGGGGCTATTGGGTGGAATTTTCGCGTCCGCTGATTCGTGGCAAACTGAGCGCCCGCACGCAGGCGATGGCGGACGCCTATCCCCGCGCGCTGGAGGAAGCACGCAAGCTCATGCGGGCAGGTGAACCGGCCCACAATGTTCATCGCGCGGTGGCGGACACCTTCGCCAAGCACGGCTTTGCCCTGGGACATCTTTCCGGCCACAGTATCGGCGCCACCATGATCGAGTATCCCGCCATCGGCGCGAAGAGTGACACGCAGCTTGAGGAGAACATGATCTTCTCGCTCCATCCTCAGGTAGTCGATCCTGACGGCAAGGTCTGTCTCTACACGCAGGATACCTACCGTATCGGTCAGACCGAAGGCGAGTGCCTCGCTGATGTTCCGTGGAAATTCTTCACCGGGCAGGAAACGCCCGCCCCAGCCAGGACCATTGCGCGATGAGAATCTGTGTGGTCGGCTGCGGGGCGGTGGGAAGCCTGTTTGCCGCGCACCTGGCAAAGGCAGGCGAAGCGGAGGTGTGGGCCTATGATCTCTGGGAGGAACACGTCGCCGCGATCCGGAGAAACGGACTGCGGCTCTCTGGCGCTGCTGATGTCACCGCCCGCCTGAACGCCACGAGCAATCCCAATGACCTGCCACGCTGCGACTATGGGATCGTTGCCACCAAGGCGATTCATACCCGAAGTGCCATTGCCCAAGTGGCGCACATCTTCGGCGATAAGAGCGCCGTGTGCTCGGTGCAGAACGGAGTGGGCAACGAGGAAATCATCGCAGAGTACGTGAAATATGTGATCCGGGGTACAACCTTTCCCGCCGGTCACGCCATTGCGCCGGGTCACGTGGGCTATGACATCAAGGGCGATACCTGGATCGGCCCTTTCGAGCCAACCCACACTTCGATGGACAAGGTTGAAGAGCTGGCGGGTCTGATGACGCGGTCGGGCATGAACACAATCGCCATGAGCGACGCCCGCGGTGCGCAATGGACCAAGCTGATCTTTAACGCCGCCACCAATCCCGTGGGCGCTCTCACCCTGCTCCATCACGGCGCGGCCACCCGGTTCGAGCCCACCGGGCGGTTGTTCGCAGATCTCATCTCCGAAGGGGAAGCAGTCGCCACGAAACTAGGCATCACCCTTCACGGCGATCCGCGCGAGCTTGTGCAAAAGGGCGCCAACGCCCCCGGCAGGCATCGCGCCAGCATGCTGCAGGACGTGTTGGCGAAGCGGCCGACCGAAGTCGACTTCATGAACGGCGCAATTGTGAAGTGGGGCGCGGAAACCGGCGTGCCGACTCCTCTCAACCAGGCACTCTGGGCGCTGATCAAGGGCCTGGAACATTCCTGGCAGGATCCGGACTGAGAAAGCGGGAAGAAATCTGAGAACTGGGTTCAAGTGATGAGGACTGAAAGCCACAAGTCAGGGCCCGCGCTCCCGCTTCCAATCCTATGACACCTCCCTTCCATATCGGAGTGCTGCAGCTCAGCATGGAACCCGTGCAGGAAACCGTGGCCATGGCCAAAGCCTGTGAGCAGGCCGGCTTCGACGCCTTCTGGATTGCGGAAGCCTACCCCTGGTGGCGAAAGCATTCCTTCGAAGCGCGCTCCTCGACCGCTGTCCTGGCGGTGATTGCCTCGCAAACCCGCCGCATTCAACTGGGCTGGGGCATCATCTCCCCCTACACCCGTCACCCCGTGCAGATCGCCATGGAAGCTCGCGTCATGCAGGACCTGGCTGGAGATCGTTTTCTCTTAGGCCTCGGCGCCTCCAAGATTTTCATGCGGGAGATCGGCGAAGGCGGTGACGAGAAAATCGGTCCCGCTACGGTGATGCGCGAGAGTATTGAGGTCGTGCGCGGCGTGCTCCAGGGCGGGGCTTTCCATTATCAGGGCAGAGTGTTTCATGCCAGCGTCCCGCCTCTGAAGGGCGACGCGCACAGCCCGCGCGGAGTTCCTCCCATCTATGTCGCTGCCACCGGACCCGTGTTACAGAAGATGTCCGGCTCGATCGGTGACGGCCTGCTGACCGCCAGCATCACTACGCCTGCGTTCGTCCGCTATTCGCGCAAAAACATGGAAGAAGGCGCGCGCAAGGCGGGAAAGGATCCGGCAAGCCTGATCCTCGGATCGGTGATTGTCGGCAGCATCGGCGGCGACTCCAGCCAGGGCAGGGAAGGTGCGCGCGAGCAGGCGGCCATGTATCTTGCCAACAAGGTACAGAACATCAAGGGATCTGCCGATGTCCTGCTCGAGTGCGCTGGCCTGACCTTTGAGGAATTGCGCCCCGTCGCCGATGCGATGGAGAAAGGCGGGCGCCAGGCCGCCGCAAAATCTGTGACCGACGAGATCCTGCGCAAGGTGTGTCCCATCGCCGGCACGCCGGATGAATGCATCGCCCGGATCGAAGAATATCGCGCCGCCGGCTGCACTCACATCATGCTGGAAATCTGGGGAGACGACCGCATCGGACAGGCCAGGCTATTCGGTGAAGCCGTGCTGCCACACTTCAGAAATTAGCGCGGAAAGCTGATGTCCGATGCCGCGAATGCGCGACATCAGCGAGACGGATGGAGGGCGGACAGGAGTGTCCGCCCCACAAACTCGGCCGGCAGCTCATTTGCCGGCGGCTAGGAAGGGACTTGCCAGTGCCTTGAACTCGTCATCGGAAACCAGGCCGTGCTTTTCGACCGCCCGTTTTTTCACTGCCGCCAGCACCGCAGCTCGCTGCTCGTTTGGGATCGTCAGCCCCAGTTCTTTCGCCTTCAGATCGATGCTGTCCAGCCCGCTTTTCTTTCCCAGCACAATTCTACGTTGCGCCGCGACCAGCTCCGAAGCATAGGGCTCAATCGCCTCAGGAATGTGGAACTGGCTGGCCACTGCACCACTCTCGCGCATGAAGAGGTTCTCGCCCACCAGCGGCTTCCATGCCTCGAGCGTGTAGCCCGCCGCCTTGCATACGACGTCTGACACTTCACGCACCTTGGCTAAATCGAGCGCGACCGGCACGTCGTAGAGGCACTTCAAGGCCAGCGCAATTTCGCCAATGTCGGCATTGCCCGCGCGTTCTCCCATGCCGTTGATCGTGCCCTGAATCCATGACACTCCGGCGCGCACCGCGGCCACAGCGCACGCGGTGGCCATGCCGAAGTCGTTGTGCCCGTGATAGTGCAGAGGAGTCTCCGTTCCCACCCATTGGCGGACCTCGCGCACGAGCACCTCCACGGCCTCGGGGCCGCAGGCGCCTATCGTGTCCACGATCACGATCTCACTCGCTCCCGCGTCGAGAGCTGCGAGATACACCTTCTTCAGGAAGTCCAGCTTCGTCCGTGTTCCATCGACCGCGAAGAACGCGACCGTGATGCCATTTTTTCTGGCGAACCTGACCGCCTCCGTAACCCTTCGGAGCAGTTCATCGGGGGCGATGCCATAGGCCTTCAGCTTGATTTCACTGGTTGGGGACTCAATCACCGACGCGCGCAGACCGAGCCGCACTAACTCTTCCACATCTCCCCGCACGGCGCGGGAAAAGCCCCACAACTCTGCTTTCAGGCCTGCCTTCTGCATCAGGGTGATGGCTTCAGCATCTTCGGGTGAGACCTTGGGAAAACCCGCCTCAATCCGGCTGACGCCGAGTTCATCCAGCTTGCGGGCGATTTCGAGCTTCTGCTGGGGCGAGAGCACCACGCCCACCGTCTGTTCTCCGTCCCGCAGCGTGGTGTCATAGAATCGGATGGCAGTGCGCGGAAAGGAGCCGCGTATCTCGGACCTGGCGTTGAGTTCGCTCACCCAGATTTTGGAGTTGGCAGGCATAGCTGAGATCGATTTCATCCCAGAGGCTGAGTGAACCCGGGGATGAGACCGAATCTCCGCAGCTCTCTGGTGTGAGCCATCACTTCGTGAGAGTCTCCTGCGTCGCCATCATCGCCGGCTTCCGGCCGTAGGCCTCCTCCCACGAGACCACCCGGTTGCGCAGAATGCCGATCTTTTCGATCTCGCACTCCATGACATCGCCCACTTTGAGATACCACGCCTTGGGATCGCCGCTGAACGCGGCCACGCCCGAAACCGTCCCCGTCGAGACCACGTCGCCGGCGCTGTATCCCATGGGCGAGTAGTGCGCGAGAATCTCGGGAATCTTCACCGACATCTTGCCTGAGTGTGACCGTTGCCGCGGTTCGCCATTCACGCGCAGTTCCATCGCCAGGTTGTGCGGGTCGGGAATCTCGTCGGCAGTCACAATCCACGGGCCCAGCGGGCAGAACGTGTCAATCCCTTTGCAGAAGCTGAAGACTCCTGACTTCATCTCGCGGCGTTGAATGTCGCGCGCCGTAATGTCGTTGAAAATCACATATCCGCCGACGTAGTCTTCAGCCTCCTCCGGCGTGAAGTGCTTTCCCGCCTTCTTCAGCACCACTGCGAGTTCCAGTTCGTAGTCCAGTTCCTGGGTCAGGTGCTCGGGATAGATTACGGCCTCGCCATGGCCGATGATGGCATCAGTATTCTGAAAGAACACAATCCACGGCATCACCGGATGCGAAAAGCCTGACTTGGCAGCCTCTTCGTGGTGCTCGCGGAAGTTCCCGGCGGTGTGAAAGAATTTTTTCGGAATGATAGGCGCCTTCAGTCTGACGTCGTCAGCCGGGTAACAGATGGGCTCGCCATGGATTCCGGCGGTAGTCCCACTCTCTAACACGTATTCGAACGCCTTACGCGCCGTCTCCAGGCTGGTGTCGCCGCCTTGAAACAGGGCGCGCATATTGGACGGCACCAGCGCATCGGCCAGGCGCACGGGGGCGATTTCGTGCTCGACCTCACGCAGATAGAGAGCGCAGGCCAGGTTCAGATCGACGATTCGCTCATCGGCAGTCAGGGCTCCGGTGCATAGCTGCCGCAGCGGATTCTCGAAAGTCACAAGCCGCATGGAGGTGGCCGCCACAACTGCGGCCTTCAAAAAGTGTATTGAGGCGGGACATGCTTGTCCACATCTGCGGCCGCCGCCGATGCGCTAAGATAGAGCCCTCGCCGTTCCAGGACGCTTCCAGGGAGACCTTCATGGCAAACCGGAGAGAGTTTGTGCGCACGTTGTCAGGCGTCGCGGCGCTGGGCATGACCGCCGATGTAAGCAGGCTGGGGAGAACGCGCTGGCTGCGGATGACCAGCGCCGTACCCGATTTCGGCCCTCACGATCGCCTGCAACCCGACTGGTACCGCCGCAAGGTCGCCCAGGTGCAGGAAAAGATGAAAGAGCGCAAGCTCAATGCTTTGTTGCTGCTCGATGCTACCAACATCATCTACACCGTGGGCTATTTCCACTTGTCCACCGAGCGCCCGCTGGCCACCCTGATTCCCGAGTCCGGCGAGCCGGTGATGTTCATTCCTGTCCTGGAAGTCGACCAGATCAAGACCTGGTGGGTCAAAACATATGAATACTCACTGTACTTCCCGCGGCCGGTGAACCGGGTGTCTTGGGCTTTGGAGCGCGTGGCGCAACAGGGTTCGACAAAGCGCGCATCGGCGTGGAAGAACCTCGTCCCAGCCGCCTGCAGCAGATGAAGCTGGGCGCGCCAAGAGCCAAAATTGTGGACGCGGGCGACTTGGTGGAGAATCTTCGCTGGGTGAAGGACGAAGACGAGATACGCATCATGCGTCGTGCCATGTACTTCGCCGACTTCACCGTGCAGGCGGGTCGCGAGTTTGTGCAAAGCCGGGGCGAAGTCACCGAGGACCAGATTCTGAAGGCCTCCGCCGACGCCGTAGCCGACAAGATGTCTAAGGAACTCCGGGAGGTGGTTGGCGTCGGCGTCGATCCTCCTTTCGGCGGATTGGTGCCCTTCGGCAAACGCTCCGCCTTCCCCCACGCCATTCCCAGCAAGGACCGCCTGAAATCGGGTGACGCCCTGATCCTGAGCTTCGGCTCGCAGGTGGGCGGCTATAACGTGGAATGCGAGCGCTCCTTCAGCGTGGGCAAGCCCTCTGACTCCGCCAAGCGCCTGTTCGACGCCATGCTGGCCGCCCACGATGCGGGGGTGGAAAATTTGAAAGAGGGCGCTGTCGCGGAGGAAGTCGACCAGAAAAGCCTGGACCAAATCCGCAAGGCCGGGTTTGAGAAATTTCTAAAGCATCGCACCGGGCATGGAATTGGCCTGCAGGGCCACGAAGCTCCCTGGATCGCCGAGGGCGACAAGACGGTTCTGCGGTCCGGCATGACCTTCAGTTGCGAGCCGGGGGTGTACGATCCCGAATGGGGCGGCTTTCGCCACTCCGACACCGTGGTTGTGCGCAAGGACAAGGGCGAGGTGCTCAACACCTATCCCACCCGCCTTGAGGATATGGTAATCGAGATCTGAGCGGCGGAGGCCGCAGGTAGACGGAGAACCCATGGCAGGCAAGATCGAAAAACCCGAAGAGGAATGGAAAAAGCAGCTCTCGCCGGAGCAATTCTATGTCACCCGCAAGGCCGGCACAGAGCCTGCCTTTACCGGCAAGTACTGGAAGACCAAGGATCGCGGCACTTACACCTGCGTCTGCTGCGGGCAGCCTTTGTTCGAATCAGAGACCAAATTTGAGTCTGGCACCGGATGGCCCAGCTTCTTTCGACCCCTGAGTGAGGATTCGGTCGCAACCCACTCGGATCGCGCCTATGGCATGGTTCGGACCGAAGTACGCTGCGCCCGCTGCGACGCTCACCTCGGGCACGTTTTCGAAGATGGTCCTGCGCCCACCGGCCTGCGCTATTGCATGAACTCCGCGGCGCTCGAGCTGAAGCCCAAAGGCGAGGAAAACAAAGAGGAAAAGAAATAGGGTGCTCGGAGAGCACCCCGTTTGGGTTCTGCGGTGAAACTTACGCCCCGGCTACGGCTGCCGCCGCTTTGGGTTGCTCCCCTGCCGCGGGCTTGGCCTCCGAAGCAGACTTTGAGTGCTGCTGCTTGTGTTCGACGGCGCGCACCTGCACGCTGCCTTTCAGGATGGCCCCATCTTCCACGCTGATGCGCTGCGTGATCACATCGCCGGTCAGCGAACCCTCGCTGCGGATGTCCAGGCGGTCGCTGCACTGAATATTGCCATGGACCTTGCCCAAAATCACCACTTCGCGGGCGCTGATGTTCGCGGCTACGCTGCCGTTGCGCCCGACCGTCACGCGATGTTCGGAAAAATTGACCGTACCTTCGATTTTGCCGTCAATGTACAGGCTTTCGGAGCCGCTGACTTCGCCCTTGATCACCACCGAACGTCCGATAGTCGCCTGCTCCACGGGCACGCTGACGCCCTTGTTGGCGGGGCTAAAACCTTGATTCGAGGATACCTGTGATTTCTGATTGCTATCTGGCGGCTGCAGCATCGGTTCTGGCCTTCCTTGGAGGTTTATTCCGCCCGGCGCGCGCTTGACCGGTCGCCGGTCACGGTGGAATCTTGTCCATCGGCCAAGCACTCTTTTGGCCATGCTGACTATCGCACGGGACGGGTCCCGCGGCGAGGTTACGGAAGAACCTGTCCGGGTGCCAAGGACCTGCGGCTTGTGGATGGCTACGACTGCAGTGTTTTACCCAATTCTTCCCACTCTGCCATGCGGTTCTGCAGCTGCGCTTTCTGCTCTGCCAGCTCTTGCGTAAGCCGTTGTGTTTCCGCGGCGCTGGCGAAGGTTTGCAGGGCGGCTTCACTCTCCGCGATTTCGTCTTCCAGGCGGTTGATCTCCCCTTCCAGCTCCTGCACCCGGCCCTCCATCTGCTTGCGTTTGATAGGGTTAAGGCGCTTCGAGCCGGAGACCGCCTCCGACCCCATAGGCCGATTCCCGTTCCTCGGCTCTGGCGATGACATACTCACGGCCTCCTGCAACTCGGCCGCACCCCCCTCTTTCCGCCAGCGATAATCCTCGTAGTTGCCGGGATACACTTCCACCCTGCCTTCGCCCACCTCGAAGACCCGCGTCGCTAGCTTGTCAATGAAATAGCGGTCGTGCGAGACGAACACCACCGTGCCCGTGTAGCCGGTCAGCGCTCTCAGCAGCACATCCTTGGCCCGCATGTCGAGGTGGTTGGTGGGCTCATCCAGCAGCAGGAAGTTGGCCGGATGCAACAGCATCCGCAGCAGGGCATAGCGGTTGCGTTCACCACCGGAGAGCACGCCGATGCGCTTGAAGACGTCGTCACCGGAAAACAAGAAACATCCCAGCAGGCTGCGGAGCTCGGTCTGCGTGGACCGCGGAGAAAGATCTCCCAGATCATCCAGAATGCGCGCTTCCGGATCGAGTTGCTTGTACTGGTCCTGGGCGAAGTGATCTGCCTGCACGTTGTGTCCCACTTTGTATTCTCCGCCGGTTAGAGGCTCCACCGACGCCAGCAGCTTGATCAGGGTGGACTTCCCCGCGCCGTTCGCTCCCACCAGAGCGATGCGGTCGCCGCGCTCGATCAGAAAATTCACGTTGCGAAAGACTTCCGTGGCGCCATACGACTTGGCCACCCCGGAGAACTCGGCCACGATCCGCCCGCTGGCCTTGGGTTGCGGAAAGGAGAAATGGATCGTTCTCTCTTCTTCGGGCAGCTCGATCCGTTCCATCCGCTCCAGCTCTTTGATCCGGCTCTGTACTTGCTTGGCTTTAGTAGCCTGGTAGCGAAAGCGATTGATGAATACTTCCAGCTGCTCGATACGATCGCGCTGATTGCGGTACGCAGCCTCCAGCTGTTCCTCGCGCTGCGTCTTCTGCTCCAGGTACTTCTCATAGTTCCCGCTGTAGAGATGAATGCCCTTGTTCCAGATTTCTACAATCCGGTTGACGGTCACATCCAGAAAATAGCGGTCGTGCGAAATCAGCACAAATGCGTTGGGATAGTCGCACAAATACTCTTCCAGCCAGTTGCGCGCCTCGAGATCGAGGTGGTTAGTGGGTTCGTCCAGGAGCAGCAGATTGGGCTGTTGCAGCAGCAACTTGGCCAGCGCGATGCGCATCTGCCAGCCGCCGGAAAATTCCTCGGTCTGCCGCGTCCAATCCTCGCGGCTGAACCCCAGTCCGGAAAGCACTGCGCCCACTTGCGCCTCGACGGCATAGCCGTCGCGAGCGCGAAACTCGCCTTCGGCGCGGTGAAAGCGCTCCGATACCTGAGCGTATTCGGCGGTTGCGGGTTCAAGCTCCGCCATGCGCGCGGCGAGGCGCTCCTGTTCCTCTTCCAGGGCGCGCAACCCGGCAAACACCGTCATGCACTCGGCGAATACGGTGCGGCCGGAAAGCGACAGGCCGTCCTGCGGCAGATAGCCCACCGTCACGCCCTTCATCAGCGTTTGTGCACCGCCGTCGAGCGAATCGATGCCGGCCAGGATCTTCAGTAGGGTCGTTTTTCCCGTTCCATTCGCGCCGACCAGGCCCGTGCGCTCGCCGGAAGTGACCAGCCAGTCGAGGTCTTCGAACAAAATTTTCGGGCCAAAATGCTTGGAAGCGGCGGAAAGCTGGATCATTGTGAATCTGGAGCTGCCCTCTTCTACTAATTTGCCTGATGCCGCAGGATTTTTCCCGGCCGCACGCCGGTTGGCTGGCCTTGTTCCACCACCGGCACTCCATTCACCAGCAC
>CAYOZX010000117.1:0-10497 GCA_964408515.1 uncultured Acidobacteriaceae bacterium
CTCCCGGTGCCTCCGGAGGCTGCCGTCGACACCGGGTAAATCGAAAAGGCTGGAGGCAGGTTTACGCGGCTTTGGCGATTTTATCCAGTATCGCCACCGCCTTGTTCACTTCCTTCACGCCGAAAAATACGACTGGAGCATTGCTTGCATCCAGCCCGCTGTAAGCATGGTCAATGTTGATATTCGCTTCCCCAAGTTGCGATGCGGCACGTGCCAGCTCGCCGGGTCGGTTGGGCAACTTTACCTGGGCAACTTCAGTTTCGCTGTAGCCGAGGTGCTCGGCATCGAGCGCTTTCCTGGCATTGGCTGGATTGTCCACCACCATGTGAACCAGGCTGTTTCCCTCCGCGGGAACAGACTGGAACGCCAGGATATTTACGTTGCGATCGGACAAGGCCTTGCAGCATTTGGCAAGAGTCCCTGGCCGGTCTTCCATGCGGATTGTCAGCTCGTGAGACGTGGGCATGTGGAACCTCCTTTCCCCGTCCCGAGAGAACGCAAGGCGCGTTCCCTGATGATAATCAGACATTCTTGCGAAGAGTTGACTGCCTCAAATCATATGTCCAGCCTCCGCGAGGTATCAAGGCTTTCTCAATAGAAATTTGAGTGCGCCCACTCCGACGCGGGCTACGGCATTCGGAGGAGCTCGGTAGACTGTGCGAACCTTGCCCCAAAGGGGGAGCCAGTGACAGCGCGGAAGGTCGCTCATCACTTGGCATGATTCCGCTTGGGCGAACGTAAATTCTGATGCCGGCGGGAAGTTCGCCGTGCGCACCGATTTCGTTCAGGTCCGGCCTGGAAAACCTCTGTCTCTCTAGAACGTGTATTTGAGAGCAAATTCGATCTGCCGGTTGTCCGTGGAGGTGTTGGTAATACTGGCGCCACCCGGTACGTCAACGGGAACTTGCGATCCGCCTCCCGGAAGGCCAAAATTGGGATGGTTCAGCAGGTTGAAAAATTCGGCGCGGAATTCCACCTGCTGCGATTCTCGAATCTTGAAATTCTTCTGCAACACGAAATCGAAGTCCACCAGGTCAGGCCCGCGAAAATTTCCAATCCTGGAGTCTCCAAAACCATGAGCTGATTGCTGTCCGGGAGCCAGCGCCGGCACGGCAAACGCGGCCCGGTTATACCAGCAGTCCACCTTGGAGATCGTTAAGACCCGTTAACAGCTCCAGTGAAGCACTGCTTTTTAGAACGCGAGTAATACGAATCCCGGCACCTAGACTGACAGACAAGGAGCAGGAGCCGAAGAATCTCGCCCGAAGCTCCAGCTCCTGCCCTACCCCTTTAAACGATGGATCCCTCAGAAGCTAAACTGCAACTGAAAGTCAATCGTTCGGGAACCCAATGCATTCAGCGCCATTCCAAACGTGGAAGAACTCACGTTTGCATCGATGTTGGTCAGGTTTACCTTGTTGAACAGGTTGTAGAAGTTCGCGGTAAAGTTAAACTTCGCGTTCTCACCAAAGAATCGAGTCGATGGCAATCCAAATGCTTTGCCGATGGAGGCGTCGATATCAAAGTAGCCCGGCCCTCGGAAAGAATTCCGGCCGATTACCGGCGCACAAGGGATGGGGCCTGGCGAAGCATTACCCGCGATTATGTCAGATAGGGCTGGACCGGCGACGTAGCACGGCTGGCCCGTCGTTGGATCATTTTCGGGAAAAATGGAAAGCGCTCCGCTCGGATAGTCCTGTGTCTTGAAATTGCCGGTATGGAAACCACCGAGGTAGTACCCCGGGCGCAGCACGCCTCCGCCTCCATACGCCGCTCCGCTGTTTTCGTAAACGGAGCTATAACCTAGATTGGGGTCATTAGGATTCCACGGATAGCCAGAGTGGAGGTTCATGATTCCACTCACGCTCCAACCGCCAAGCGTTTTCTCCCAAACCCCTTTCTCGCCATGGAATAGCTTTGGCGACCAGATCCCAAACAGTTTGAACGTGTGGGTGACATCGAAGTCCGAGGGAGCATACTCGTTATTCATCGTGAACTGATAGCTCCCACCATCGCAGCTGCAAGCTCCATTGTGCTGTGCGGGCGAGTAGTTGTTCGACCCGGTGTCTAAACCCTTGCTCCAGCGGTATTGGCTTTCAGCCATGAAGGAACTGCCGAAGCGGTGGCGCAGGCTGGCGAGCAGAGCATTGTAGTTGCCGTAACCCTCATCGTCGTACATCGTGACCGACTGAACCACGGGATTGAAGGCGTTCGCCCCCTGCCCGACCGCGGCCAACCGCGCGTACTGGTATAGCCCATAGTTGTACAGTCGAGTCAGATGACGGCTCGCGGTTCCCTGATAGCCCAGCGTTGCCACCCAATCGTGCCCAATGCTGTATTCGGTGTCCAGAGAATAGCGATAGGTTCGAGTCGTGGGCCAGTGTTGCTCATATGCAACCAGATTGACCGGCTGATAGTTCTGACCCGGCAGAGGCAGGTTCGTATTGGGATTGTTGCCGCGCCTTGAACACTGTTACTTCGGTAACACGCGGCGCTCTCGCATGTCGCTTGCAGACGCACCGGCAGGCTGAAGTGCGTCTTACCGGCCGTGGAACTTTTGCGGGCGCACCGCCGGCTTTGATGCAAGAACTTTCACTCCTCCTTCGCGGCGCCGGATCCTTCCTGGCTGCATCCCCCGAAATCCTTGATGATAGCGGCTTTCCGGCCGTTGGCTGCTCATTTGCAACCACTACGCCGGGCCTGTGTCGGATGCCGCTCTATGCTGACAATTCGCTGTCACGCCGTCTGGCCGAGCACTTCGGCCTGCGGGAAAACCCCTTCGGAGTGACCCCTGACCCGCGCTTTTTGTTCCATAGCCGCACCCACCGTGAGGCGCTCGCCTCTTTGATCAACGGTGTTGAGTGCGGTCTCGGCTTCCAGGTGCTGGTGGCGCAGCCCGGAATGGGGAAGACGACTCTGCTCTTCAACCTTCTGGAGCGATCCCGCAACACCGCCCACACTGCCTTTCTGTTTCAGCCTCAGATCGAGCCGCGTGAGCTCATGCAGTCCCTGCTGCAGGAATTGGGATTTGACGGGGAAGAAACCTCGGTGCGCAGGCTGTCGGACCAGCTCAACCAGGCGCTCAGCCGCGCGGCCCTGCAGCGCCGGCGGGTAATCATCGTCGTCGACGAAGCTCAGAATCTCGATTTCGCGGTGCTCGAAGCCCTGCGCCAGCTCTCTAATTTTGAGACTGCGCAACAGAAGCTTCTGCAGATCGTCCTGGCCGGTCAGCCGCAGCTGGCAAAGCGCCTGGCCTTACCGGAGCAGGAGCAGTTGCGGCAACGCATTTCCGCCATCGCGCGGCTCAGCCCGCTGGCGCTGGATGAAGCCCGGGAGTACATTTCCCACCGCCTGCGGGCAGCCGGGCACAGCGGAGGCCATCTGTTCACTTCGTCCGCCACGCATGCCATCTGGGATCACAGCCGAGGCGTCCCGCGCAACATCAACACCCTCTGCTTCAACGCCATGTTGTCGGCTCTTGCCGGGAACTTCCAGCTGATCGACGAGCACGTGGTCCGCGATGCCGTCAGCGCTCTGGACCTGGATTGCGTGCTGGCCGACATGTACGAGATCAAAGCTGCCGACGCCGTTCGCGGCTCCGCCGAAAAAGCGCAAGCTCTCAAGGAATTGAGAATAACCGCGCCCGGCGTCCCATCGAGCCAGTTGACTGCTGGGCCGGGCGTGACGCCGAGCGGCAACGGTGGCAGACCGAATGTCCCGGGAAGCCTCGCGCACACCGAGATGGCGCGCGCCGTAACAGACGTCTCCTCGACGCCGGGCAGAATCGTGCCCCCCGCAACCGCCAGAGAGGAGAAGCAGGCCCGGCTGGCGGCTAAAGCGACTCCCCCGCCCAGAATGACTGCCCCTCGACTCGAGGCGGTGACCCCGGCCACTCCCAGCAAATCCCAGGCACTCACGCGACGGGCGCCCGACAGCAAAAACTGGTGGCCCAAGGCCCTGTCCCTGGTCGTGTTAATCGCGATTTTCGGATTCGTGCTGCTGCAGCAGCTTCCGGGACATCCGGACCAGGTCCAGGCTGGGGAATCGCGCGGACCGCAGGCCGTGCGGAACCTGGTGGGTGCGACATCCAATGCTTTCGTTCAACCCACTCGGGCAAGCGCTTCGGCCGCGCCATCGGATAACAGTGCGCGACTCGAAAGCATTCTCTTTGATCAGGACAGTGATATCGTCCGACTGCAGTATCGCGACGCCCTGCAGGCGGTCGCCAACGCCCTCACATCGAGCCCCGAAACCATCGCCATTCTTGAAGGACACACGGACAGCACTGGCGCCGAGGCCTACAACCTGGACCTTTCCACCCGCCGAGCCATGGCCGTGAGAAACGTTCTGATTGACGAATTCCGCGTTCCTGCCGGGCGCCTTACGACCACCGGAGAGGGATCAGCGGTTCCGGTTCAGCCTAACTCAAACGCTGAGGGACGCTCCTACAACCGCCGGGTGGAAATTCGATTGCAACCTCAGGGTAATTGATCGAGTGCGTGACGCATCCGATCGTTCCGTTCACAACCGCAAATAATTCCCCGGCGTTCGCGATATTCTTGTAGTTACGACCCTTCCTCATGCCCCTGACCGCTCAATCCTCAACCCAGGAACTGCGCCTCGAGTTCCGCGCCACTTTCCGCCTGGCGCTGCCCCTGGTGCTGGCCGAAATCGGCTGGATGAGCATGGGCATCGTGGACACGATCATGGTCGGACGCCTGCCCGACAGCGCGGTGGCGATCGGCGCCACCGGCCTGGGCCAGAGCCTCTACCACAGCGTTGCCATTTTCGGCGGAGGTCTGCTGTTGGGCCTGGACACCTTCGTCGCACACGCCTTTGGCCGCGAGGACATTGACGACGCCCGCCATTCGCTGATCAACGGCGTGTTCATCGCCCTTCTCCTGACTCCCGTACTGATGCTGGCGGTGTCTTTCTGGCCGGCGTTGATGCAACGCTTCGGCATCAGCCTGGAGCTGGTCGGGCCCATGCGACCGTTTTTGCGCGCCCTGAATTGGGGCACTTTGCCGTTGCTGGCCTACTTCACCCTGCGTCGCTACCTGCAGGCCGTGAATGTGGTGCGGCCCATCACCTTTGCGCTGATCTCCGCCAACATCGTAAACGCCGCCGGCAACTGGGCGCTGATCTATGGCCATCTCGGATTCTCCCCCTTGGGCATCACCGGCTCCGGCTGGTCCACCTGCCTGGCCCGCGCCTACATGGCTCTGGTGCTGCTGGTCACGCTTGTGTATGTGGAATCGAAAAGGGCTGCGGTCTGGCGCGGTCAGATGCGCATCGAGATGGCGCGAGTTTTCGATCTGCTCCGCCTGGGAGCGCCGGCGGCGACCCAGATTCTTCTGGAAATCAGCGCCTTCGCGGCCGCGACCGCACTTTGCGCCCGCCTTGGCCCCGTCCCGCTCTCCGGACACGAGATCGCGCTCAACTGCGCTGCCCTCACCTTCATGGTGCCGCTTGGCATCAGCTCGGCCGCTGCGGTGCGCGTGGGCCAGCACCTGGGCCGTGGAGACCGGCCGGGCGCCCGCCGCGCGGGCTGGTCCGCCATTCTGATCGGCTGCGGATTCATGGCGTGTGCCGGGCTGGCCTTCGTCACCTTCCCCCGTTATATCGCACGGATCTTCAGCCCTGACCACGCCGTGGTTCGCGTAGGCGCGACCCTGCTGCTGGTGGCGGCGGCCTTCCAGTTGTTTGATGGCCTGCAAACCGTGGCCACGGGCGCGCTGCGGGGAACCGGCGACACCAAGACCCCCATGCTGGCGAACCTGGTCGCCTACTGGTTCATCGGCTTGCCCCTGGGTTCTTTGCTCTGCTTCAGGTATGGGTGGGGCGCGGTCGGAGTCTGGATCGGGCTCTGCCTTGGCCTCATGATCATCGGAACCGCCCTGCTAATCGCCTGGAACAGGCGTTCGCGGATTGGGCCTTAGTCGAGGAAAGGCAGACAGGAAGTCGCGGGCACGGATCAAGGCAAGCAGAGAAGCACTCCGTTTCTTGGACCCAGTGTTCCGGCGGGAACGTTTTGTACTGCTGGGATTGTACTTACAATCCCTCTAAGCGATTGAACAATCTGATCCGACGGAAGAAAAGTGGGGACCGGCCCTCCCAGCAACTTGCAATCCTGGCACCCGGGCTGCACCCGCCTAGTTGATCGTAAAAGTCACGGCAGTTGAGGTGGCTGCCGCGGTGCCGCCACCGCCGTAGATGCCCCCCATCCCAGCGGTGCCTGGATTGGTCACCGTCACCTGCGCGGTACCGGCGGTCGAGACCGCCGAAGCCGGCACAGCCGTCATCAACTGACCCGAAGTCACGAAGGTCGTCGTCTGTTTCGCGCCATTCCAATTGATGAAGGCGTTGGAGTTGAAGCTGCTGCCGTTGACTGTGAGCGTAAATCCTTGACTGCCGGCGTCGACGTTGTCAGGCGAAAGTTCGGTGACAACAGGCTTCACGCCCGCCTTCGGCGCGGTGCTGGAACGGCTTGAGCCGTATCCGCAACCTGCGCACAAAACTGCGAGCAAGAACACGGTGATGATCTTCATAAAAATCTCTCCCTGGTTGTGCGTCCTGAGAGAGATTTAACAAGGACCCGGAGACGAGGGTGTCAGACCACTGTCATTTTCTTGTAAAGGATATGTTACGCATCTCGCGAGATGAGAGGGCAGGATTGAGCCGCGACTCGCAATGCCGGAAATTGAACGTCAGGAGCGGGCCCGCGCAGCCCTTATCGTGGCCTGGTGACGGCGCCTTCGGACGCCGAAGAAACCAAAGCTCCGTACTTTGCAAACACGCCGCTGGCATACCGCGGCTGGGGTGGCTTCCACTGAGCCAGGCGCTGGCGCAGGGCAGCATCGCTGACTTCGATCTCGAGAATGCGCTGATTGATGTCGATGTGAATCGTATCGCCCTCATGCACGGCTGCGATCGGTCCGCCGAGCGCTGCCTCGGGCGCAACATGCGCCATCATGAGTCCGCGCGTAGCGCCGCTGAAGCGGCCGTCGGTCACCAGGGCGACAGATCCCCCCAGGCCTTCCCCGATGATTGCGGCCGTGACGCTCAGCATCTCGCGCATGCCGGGACCTCCCTTGGGACCTTCATAGCGGATCACGACCACGTCGCCGGCCTTGATACGCTTCCCTGTGACTGCAGCCATGGCATCCTCTTCCGACTCGAAGACCCGCGCCGGCCCGCGATGGCTCAACCGTTCATGCCCGCTGATCTTGGCGACGCAGCCTTCGGGCGCCAGGTTACCGTGCAGGACAACCAGACCACCGGTCTTCTTCAGAGGCCGGTCGAGAGGCGCAATCACTTCCTGGCTGGGAGTTTCGACGGCCTTGTCCGCCTCGACGGACAGAGTCAGACCGGTAACCGTAAGCGTATCGCCGTGAAGGTGGCCACCCGAACGCAGACGTTGGGCCAGGAGCCGGATTCCGCCAGCACGGTGCATATCCGCGGCCACGAAGCGGCCGGAAGGCTTGAGATCAGCCAGGAGCGGCGTGCGCTCGCTCACCTTCTGGAAGTCATCAATGTGGAGCGGCACGCCGGCTTCGCGCGCGATGGCCAGCAGATGCAGAACCGCGTTCGTCGACCCTCCCGTGGCCGCGACGGACGCGATTGCGTTGTCAAAGGCGGGACGAGTCAGAATGTCCTTCGGCGTAATGGATTTCTGGAGGAGATTCATGACCAGCGCGCCGCAATCAAATGCGATCTGATCCTTCTCCGTTTCCATGGCGGGCACGCTGTTGAATCCCATGGGAGAGAGACCGATCATTTCCATCACTGTGGACATGGTGTTGGCCGTATATTGGCCGCCGCAGGCGCCCGCGGCGGGACAGGCCACGCCTTCCAACTCGTGCAGCTCGGCATCCGAGATCTTTCCCGCGGCATTCGCGCCCACGGCCTCAAACACGTCCTGAATGGTGACGTCCTTCCCCTTGAACTTGCCGGGAGCGATGGTGCCACCGTAGAGCACGAGGCCGGGAAGATTCATGCGGGCCAACGCCATCGCGGCGGCGGGGATGGTCTTGTCGCATCCCACCACGCACACGGCAGCGTCAAAAAGCTG
This sequence comes from uncultured Acidobacteriaceae bacterium, assembly GCA_964408515.1. Classification (GTDB taxonomy): domain Bacteria; phylum Acidobacteriota; class Terriglobia; order Terriglobales; family Acidobacteriaceae; genus CAYOZX01. The sequence goes on from CAYOZX010000117.1 coordinate 8,072, forward strand.
ACCGCGGCAAACCAGCTCGATAGAGTCGGCGATCAGCTCCCGGCTTACCAGCGAGGCACGCATGCCCTCGGTCCCCATGGTTTCGCCGTCGCTGATGGCAATGGTGTTGAACTCCATCGGCGTGCCTCCGGCGGCGCGGATACCCTCCTTCACCTTCGCCGACAGACGGCGCAGGTGAAAATTGCAGGGCATGGTTTCGATCCAGGTGTTGGCGACGCCAATGATGGGCTTGGCCAGATCACTGTCCGTGAAGCCAACCGCCTTGAACATGGCGCGCGAAGGGGCCCGGTCGCGCCCGTCGGTGATACCGCGGCTGCGGTGTTTTGGGTCCATGGGACAATGATTATGACAGAGGAAGCAGGTTGGGGAAAATGGTGAGCCATGCCTGAGACAGGTCAGTTCTTCGAGACCACGGAGCTGCAGCAACAACATGAACGGGCGGGAAAGTCGTACCTGGAGTTTTTGCGCGTGCCGACCATGAGTGCAGGAGTCTATGTACTGCCGGCGGGCGCCGTCGATCCTCAGAAGCCCCATCATGAGGACGAGCTTTACTACGTGATCCAAGGCGCGGGGCGCATGCGGGTGGGATCAAAGGACCGGGCAGTGCAGGCCGGCAGCGTCGTCTTTGTGGCGGCCAACACTGAACACCGTTTCTACGACATCAGGGAAGAATTGATGGTGCTGGTTTTCTTTGCTCCGGCAGAAACATGACGCTGGAGCGAACGCGAGGGAAGCGGACGATTTCGGCGTTACTTCGCCGCGGGACCCTTGCCGGGAATCCAGTAAACTTCCTCTTTCAGATTTTCCCGGGTGAAGCCGGCGCGCTGCAGAATACCCTTGCCGTGCTCGATCATTTGCGGGTGGCCGCAGAGATAGCCTACGGAATTGCTGCCATTGAGCCCCCACTGGTCGGCGTATTTGCGGATCAGGTCGTCGGCGCGCCCTACCTCGCCGGTCCACTTGGGGTCGTCCCAGGGACGGCTGACTGTGGGCACGTACTTCAACCAACTCACCTCCTCAGCGACCCTTTGCAGTTCCTCGCGGTAGCCGAACTCCCAGGAGCGGCTGGCGCCATTGAGCAGAAACAAGCTTTGCTCGCCGCTGAACCTGCCTTCTTTCCAGTCCCGGTACAATGTGCGCACGTAGCTGACAAAGGGGGCTATCCCGGTGACGGTAGAGACCAGCAGATGATTCGTGCGGCCCACCCTGGTGTCCAGTGTGAACCTGCCTTTGGGGACCCTGCGCATTAGCATTTCACCGCCGACCGGCAGCTGATACAGCCAGGGGGTCAGCTCACCCTCGGGCACGAGCTCGAAGAAGAATTCGATCTCAGTCTCGTAAGGCGAAGACACGATGGAATAAGGACGCTCAGAGCGCTTACCGCCGCTCTCCACGCCGAGTGTGGCGTATTGCCCGGGGGCAAATTTGAACTCGCCGCTCGCCCGCACACGGATCATCCACAAGTCGGGGGCGAAATCCACCCGCCGGGTGATCGTAGCCCGATAGAATTTTTCGTCTGCTGTGACCATGCGCGGGCCCATCCTGACACGAGACGAGACTATAAGGTGCCTGAGCCAGCGGAGGATGGCAAGCGGCAGGTGCCTGCAGAGGAAACCGTCTGCCGCGGCTGGAGGAGGGACCGAACCGGAGCCGGATCATTCGAGCCGCAGCCGCAATGCTTAGTGGGCGCGGGCCGCCTTGACGGTCTCGGAGAGGCTCCCGGCGATTACGTCTGAGCGGTGGTCAAGCCTCTGCAGCGAAAGGCGAATGGAATCTTCCACGCCGGGGTTGTGGTCGTCGCCGGCTTCCGCGGTTACGCGCTCCACGCTTGCCGACAGCGCTTCCGCCACCTGCAGCAGGGCGACGAGCGAGTCGGCGTGAAGCTTCCACAGAGAGGGCGAGTTTTCGGCGCGTTTGAGCTCTTCGAATTCGGTGGCCATGCGGGCAGTGAGAGCCACAATGCGCAACAGCACGCGTGCGCCAGCGCCCCGGGGACTCTGTTCCTCCAGGTACTCGGCGCTGCAGGCCTCGGCCTCAGCGGGAGTGAGGGTGAGATTGAAAAAGCTCATGGGCACGACCTGCCGAAACTTGGGATCGGCCACACGCACAAAGACGCGGATGGATTCTTCGACCTTGCGCAGCTTGATCTCTTCGCTGGAAATCTGCTGCGGAGAGACCGCGGCGCGCGCCGCCCCAAGGTCGAACACCGGCGGCGAAAGAGGCGCGGCCGATGCCCTGCGGGCGGGTTTCGCAGCCGGGACAGGCAGCCCGGAAAAGTACCGGCGAATGGGTGGGCGCCGCTCGAGAGTCTGCTTCAGTTTGGAAACGCGCCGGAATTTGTCGAGCGCCACCCCGTAGTCCATTTTGAGCAGTTCATTTTCTTCCAAGGCAGCCACGTGTTCGACGGTGACGTCCACGCCTTCGAC